>CAIWDB010000328.1 GCA_903911305.1 uncultured Methylococcaceae bacterium
ATGGGTTTAAGTTTGCTTAGCTGACCGAGCAATTTATTCCCGTGGGAGTATCTGTCTTGCTCTGGGGGAGGTTTTGAACCACCACGAGGTGGAACAGGAGAATAACTTTCTGTACGAGAAGTATTGGCGAGAATAAAGTGAGGACGAAGGGAGCGTGGGCGGTCTTCCATGTTTTTTCAGTCAGTTCAAGGTTGTTTTGGGAGTAAATGTTGTTGCACGGCTTTGCGCTCTTCCAGCGTTTTTTTCAAATCTGCGGAAGTTAGTATTTCACGATCATGAATAACCGCATCTTTGATGGCTTCTTGCACTGCGCGGGTTAGTTCAGCATGGTTTAGCCCATCGGCAATTTTAGCTAAACTACTCCAAGACGGTTTGGCAATGTTAAAACCGGATAGTTTGGCTTTCAGTAGTTCGACGATTTGCACCTGATTAGGCAAACCATATTGAATCACATCGTCAAAACGCCGGAACAGCGCATAGTCCAGACTTTGGGGGTGATTGGTAGCGGCGATGATGATACTGTTTGATTCATCCTGCTCTAACATTTGCAGGAAGCTATTCAATACCCGGCGTATTTCTCCCACGTCATTGCCAAAGCCACGCTGTGCGCCAATAGCATCAAACTCGTCGAAGAAGTACACGCCGCGCACCGAGGCAATGCAATCGAATATTTGCCTCAGCTTGGCTGCCGTCTCGCCCATAAATTTGGTGATGAGCGCGTCTAGCCGAACGACAAATAGGGGAATACCCAATTCCCCCGCCAACACCGACGCGGTAAGCGTCTTGCCGGTTCCAGGTGGGCCAACCAAAAGAAGTTTACGGCGGGGCGAAAGACCGTGGGCTTGAATTTTGGAGAAGTTGCGTTGTTCTTTAATTAGGCGTTGTAGGCGTTCTGAGGTGCTGTCGTCCAACACCATTTCGGTAAGCCGCGCTTTTGGATAGTAGGCATCCAGCAATCCCGCCAATTCTCCCCGAGGCTGGGCTATTGGTGTGGGACGCTTGCCGCTAACAACGGGAACTGAACCTGCTTTGGCTGCATCGATCATTCCACGAAGCTCTTCGGCTAGTTTCCCATGGCCTAATTTGGCTTCATGAGCCGCCATTTGCATGGCAACAGCAAAAAAATGACCATCATCGCCATCAATATGCGACTTGAGCAGAGCTTTGAGTTGATCCGCGCTAGCCATTAAATTTAGAATCCACGATGATTACAGGCGATAAATGTGAATATCATACCATTGCCAGAAATGACTACAACATCAATTAAAATATAGGCATCCATGTAATGGCTAAATGCAGCCTTTGATTGGCAACGATGCAACCCAGCATTTGCAACGTTCAATTGATACAAATCAATGGAATGGTATTGCAATGTCAGTTAGCTACGAAAAGTGGGGTCACCAAAAAATGGGGTCAGGTCTATGCTATCCGTTGTTAAGTTATGGTTCGTAGTCCCGCCTTTAGGCGGCACACTAACCAGAAAGAACCGGCTGAAGCCGGGACTACAAACGGTTTTGACATGTTCAGAACCCTTAATTTATTGGCAGTTCCGCTTAGCGTGCCTTACCGGGTTTCAATAGTTTCAACAAAGTAATCGGAACCTAAGAAAATACGGTTCTTCAAATTGACTATAACGTAGCCCAAACAAATCCCAAAGCCATTAAAAAATGCCCCGACAATACCAGCGCAACATTCGCCGCTTGGGCTTGGGTGAAACGGCCACCAAAGTCGGGTGTTTGGGATAAGCTGATTGCCTTAACCGCAAAGGGAAGTGATAAGAAGGCTATCAGGCATTGCATGGGGATTGCGCCCAATACGATACATGCACCTATCCATACAAATGACGCAATGCTTAAGCTAGCGTATAAACGTTGGGCTTGGCGAAAGCCCAATTGAATGACCAAAGTTCTGCGCCCTCCTTTCCTGTCAGGTTTCTCATCGGGAAATTCATTCAAAAAAAGCAAATTAGCAACCCATAGGCAGGAGGGGAGGGCGGCAAAAAGAAAATAGGATTCCGGTTTTCCATGAATAATCCACGCCGTGCCAAAAACCGGTAACGTACCCAAACCTAAACCAGCAGATAATTCCCCCAACCCATAACCCAAGCGAGTAATCTGGCTGGAATTAAAGATGACAAATACTGCTCCAATCAGAAATAGTGGCAACAGAGACCAGCCGATTATACTCACTAAATAACCACCGATGGGAATGGCAAGAACAAACGCAGAAAGGCCAAACACTAGGGTTTCTCTTGGGGTAAGCAAGCCTTGGATTAACAGGCCGCTGCCACCATTATAGGGGGTGCGTTCGGTTTCCAAGTCAATCCCTGAAGAATAATCAAAATAATCATTGAGTACATTGGTGCTGATATGCAGCAAAACAAGGCCAATGAGGCATAGTCCAAATCTTGCCCATGCAAACGAACCATAAAATCCTGCAATACTGGCTCCCAATACCACCAGCAGCACAGACAATAACAAATATTGGGGACGGGTTTCTAAAAACAGGGTTTTGATGGGGATCATGGGTGTTATTACAGCGGATTATAATTACTCAAGCGTTCAATTAGGTTGTCTGGCAATACCCGCCAAGCCGCATAAGCAGCAAAGCCGAGAAACAGTATTCCACTCAAGCGATGCAACCAATGTAATGGTATGCGGCGCAATAAGGCTCGACCTGCCCATACGGCAAGCATTGAGGTTGTCGCCAACGCCAATGTCCCACCTAGCCAGACCGGAACGGGCGGCAAGGCTGCTCCTAAGCCTGCCAGAGTCAGTTGGGTCTTGTCACCCAATTCAGCGACGAAAATCAACAGAAAAGCCGTGGCAAACACACTATGTCCGCTTTTCTCTTCTAAAATATCCTCCTCGTCCTCCTCACTGGTGAGCAAGGCGCGCAAACCAAAACCGGCAAACAATAAGGCCACCGCAGTTCCCACCACCCATTCCGGTAGCCAGTGTGCCACCGCCGAGCCGAATAGCACGGCAACGAGATTCAGTAAAGCGAAAGCAGTGGTGGAACCCAACACAATAGGCAGGGATTTGTGGCGGGCGGCCAGAGTCATACAGACCAATTGGCTTTTGTCACCAATTTCGGCGGCGGCAATTAGCCCAAACGTGCTGGCGGATACGGTGGCCCATTGGATTATCTCGCCAGAAGGTTTGATCTTCTGGGCAATTGATGGCCAATCTAGCGAAAACAGGCATGACATGATGGGATGCTCTAGTAATTAGGCCAACTCGGTTGCAAAACTGAGTTGGCCTAGTTTGGTCTACCGACTAATGTACTCACCCGAATCCGCAGCAATCGGGGCAGGGGGGGTAGGCTGAGTTTGCGAACCGCTGCCTAGCATATTATCCAGCATCATCATGATGATAAATCCAATCACCACGGCAAATGTGGCGGAACGAGCCTTCCCTTTGGACTGAGTTTCGGGAATGATGTCGTCGGTGATGACAAACAGCATGGCGCCTGCGGCAAAGGCCATGCCGATAGGTAGCAGCGGGAGGAACACGGTGACAGCGGCCACACCTAGGAAACCACCAATCGGCTCAACCAAGCCAGTCAGGGTGGCAATCATTAATGCCTGTTTCTTGCTATAGCCCAAACCGACCAAGGGCAATGCCACGGCTAGCCCTTCCGGTATGTTTTGCAGGCCAATGGCAAAGGCAATAGCCAAGCCGTTGTGCCAGTCGCCAGAACCGAA
>CAIWDB010000329.1 GCA_903911305.1 uncultured Methylococcaceae bacterium
CTAGACCATTACAACCAACGGGCGGAGGATTTTTGGGAAGGGACTCGCGACCATGATGTGCGGCAGAATATCGAGGCATTATTGCAAACCATCGAAGGCGAGCCGCCGTTTAAGCTACTGGATTTTGGCTGCGGGCCGGGGCGTGATGTGAAGACATTCGCCGATTTAGGCCACAATGCCTTTGGTTTGGATGGGGCTTTGCGCTTTGTCGAGATGGCATTGGAGTATACCGGTTGCGATATTTGGCATCAGGATTTTCTTAAACTGGATTTGCCGATTGAATATTTCGACGGTATCTTCGCCAATGCTTCGTTATTTCATGTACCCAGTATTGAGTTGCCAAGGGTATTATTGGAGTTGAAGGCCAGTTTAAAACCTAGGGGTGTATTATTCAGTTCCAATCCGCGAGGGAATGATGAGGAAGGTTGGAACCGGGGACGCTATGGCGCGTATTACTCGCTTAACACTTGGCGACGTTATTTATCAGCAGCGGGGTTTGAGGAATTAGGGCATTATTATCGGCCTAGCGGTTTGCCTTTGGAGCAACAGCCTTGGCTGGCAAGTGTTTGGCGAAGAATCGAGTGAGCCTTTAGCAAAAGTTCTTGAAGTATCGCATGAAATTCATTTAATCCAAGGCTTGATTTTTTCCAACACCTCTTCCCGCGTGAATATCCCAATCTCGACATGGACGAGCTTTCCATCCGGGTCAAACACGGCGGAAATCGGCAAAACACCGGCTGAGTCGCCTAGTTTTTGGGTAAGTTGACGACCGCCAATAGTGCCATCCAACACCGGATAATTGATAGGCTTAGCCTTAATAAAATCCTTCCCCGCGTCCGCCTCGTCGTCGGTCAATAGGCCGATGAATTGCAATCCTTTGGACCCCAGTTCATTTTGCAGTTTGATGAATTCGGGTATTTCCTCCAAACAAGGCGAACACCACGTCGCCCAAAAATTCAGAATGACGACCTTGCCTTTCCATTCGGTCAGGCTATGGGGTTTACCCTCCAAATCGGGAAAGACACTGTCCAGTTCCGAAGCGGCAACCGGAGGGGTTGTTAATCCTCTTTGCATGTATATGCCTCCCGCAAGGGCAAGCAGCGCGACGAGTATCAATAATAGTGTCTTCATGGTTGCATCAAAGCTTGTAGATGGCTCAGAAACTCATCCGGCCCTTTGAAACCCACCAAGCGAAACTCTTTTCGCTCTTGACCCTGATGATCGAAGAACAAGGTCGCCGGAGGACCGAACAAACCAAAGCGTTGCAACAAGGCTTGGTCTTCATCAGTATTGGCGGTCACATCCGCTTGCAACAACACTAAGTTGGCGATTTGTTGGCGCACTCGCGGGTCGCCAAAGGTTTCCTTTTCCATTTCTTTGCAGGACACGCACCAATCGGCATAATAATCCAACATTGCCCAACGGCCTTCAGCTTTGATGGTTTGCAGAGTGGCTTCCAGTTCGGCAACGGTGGACACCCGCCGGAATGGAGTTACGGATGACTTGGTTTCAGAACAAGACCCAGTGGCTATGGTTCCGCGCATGGGTTGTAGAGGGTCACCGCTGCCATTCGCCACGCCGATGAGCATCAATACGCCGTAAGCCAGCATCGCCACCCCGACTCCTTTCCACAGCTTGCGCCAACCCGACGCACCCGTTGGCAAAGCATCCAAGGCATTCATATAAATTGAAGGGATAATCAACAACAAGGCCCAGAGAAACAGTGTTGCTCGGGCCGGCAAAATACGATCCAATAGCCAAATCGCAACCGCCAACATGCCTACGCCGAAAACCGCCTTGACCGTGTTCATCCAAACCCCAGCCCTTGGCAACAGCTTGCCCGCTGACAACCCAATAACCAGCAAGGGAACGCCCATGCCCATACCCATGGCGAACAAGGCAAGGCCACCCAACAGGGCATCGCCCGTTTGACCTATGTAAATCAATGCGCCGGCCAGTGGTGCTGCCATGCACGGGCCGACAATTAGCGCGGACAACGCACCCATGATTGCAGCACCGGTTAACGTTCCACCCTTCTGTTTGTGGCTTAACTCCGACACCTTGGATTGGATGAAGTTAGGCATCTGCAATTCATAAAAACCAAACATGGACAAGGATAATATGACGAACAAGCCGCTGAAACTTCCAATGACCCAAGGATTTTGAAACACTGCCTGTAAATTACCGCCGAACAGACCGGCTAACACGCCAAACACGGTATAGGTCAACGAAGCGGCCAGCACATAACTCAAGGAGAGGGTGAAAGCGCGGGGTGTGGTGATCTTATGCCCATGTCCGACAATGATGCCTGACAGGATGGGAATCATCGGAAAAATACACGGGCCAAAAGCCATCAACAATCCAAACCCAAAGAAACTGGCGGCAACCAGCCAAACGGAATCATTTTTCAACGAATCGGCAATCCGATCTTGCTCGGCTACAGGAGCCTTTTTAGACTCGGCCTTGCCGACCGGCACTGTGGGTTTCGGACTGGTATCAATAGCCGGAAGCTCTATGTCAACAATCTTTTCCATAGGGGGGTAACAAACACCTATTTCCGCGCAGCCTTGAAATTTTGCCCGTAATCGAAGTGACATTGGCCCGTTGTTGGTTCGATTCAATGGCAAATCAAAACCCAGTTGATTATGGAACACTTCTTTTGGGCCTTCTTCTTCTTGCTTGATTTCGCCATGGGCAATCTCAAACCGTCCTAGCTCCACGCCAGCATTATCCAGTAACGCAAATTCAATTCGATCACGGTATAGGTAATAACCGGGGGCAATCATCCAATCCACATGGATTGTGCTAGCGTCCTTTACATTAGCAGTAAATCGAAATGCTTGGTCAGGTGGCAATAGTTTGTCTTTGCCCAAACCTTTGAAAGCTTCGCTTAACCTAGCCAATGGGTTGCCAAGCGAAAACTCGCGTGGCGTCTCGACAACTGGCTCAGGCAAATTGAGTTGCACAATCTGCTTGTGAGGAGGAAAGCAGATTCCAGCCTCTGCACACCCTTGAGTGGTGACTTCCACGTCACCCGTCTGCACGGTGGATTGCTCGCGATTGACTGGCAGCGGAATTTCGATATGACCCCGGAAAATCTCCATATCGCCAAAATGCTCGTCATGCTTTCTTTCGCCGATGGGAAAACGTGCGTCGTCCAGCACCAGCCCCGGCGTTTTTGAGACAAATTTGAACTTGCCCCGGTACAAGTAATACCCCGGCGCTATATCCCACGCCATCACCGCCTCATTGGGCGATACGGCACGAACATTCAATTGATATGCTTGCTCAGGCGATAAAATATCCTTTAAGCTGTGGCTCAAGGCAATGCCATTGAACACCAGTGAAATTAAACTTATCAGGACTAAGTTGCGGTAGAAAGCCATTGGCTGATCCAATTTAAATAATCGGGAAGGCCGCGATCTATGTCTATCGCGACAATTTCGGGAAGTTGGTAAGGGTGGCGCTCGCGCAGTGCAGTTTCAAGCTTGGCATAAGCGGACCGCTCTGTCTTGATGAGCAATAGCGATTCTGAACCTGTTTCAATTTTACCCTCCCAAGGGTAGATTGATGTCAGCCCCGGCAGGATGTTCACACACGCGGCCAAATGGCTTTCGACCAAGAATCGAGCCAAAGATTCAGCCGGTTCACCCACCGGGCAGGTGGATAAAACCAAACAATAATTTGCATCCATTAATTAAGCCTACTAAACTTCAAACAGTTGAAATTTTGAAACAGACTTGTCATCGCAACTCTTGGAGGGTTTCTTGACAGTGGACTGGACAGAATGTCTTACACATGGCAAAACGGAACATATAAATCTTTTTAAACGTAGCGAGGTTTTGATGAACATAGCTCAAGGGCTTTTAGTGGCTCTTTTGGCCCTTCCCATCCTAGAAATTTATCTGCTAATCCAGATTGGCGGGACAATCGGCTTTCTTCCGACACTTTTTTTACTCTTCGGCGCAGCCGCCTTAGGGACTTATTTATTGCAAACCCAAGGCTGGAACACTTGGATGCGCCTTCAGCAAAGCCTATCCAGAGGCGAATTGCCCGCAACAGAACTGGTCAATGGTGCCGTCATTGTAGCAGGAGGGGCGTTATTATTATTACCTGGTTTTCTTTCTGACGTGGTCGGACTGTTGTGCCTGATCCCATTTACCCGCCGATTAATCGCTGCATGGCTGGTAAAAAGCCGTTTGGGCCTCAATAAGGGCAACCAACCCCCCTCCGACGAACCCAAAGTTATCGAAGGAGAATTCAAACGCGAAGAGTGATGTCCACAATAGCCCTCCCCCAAGTTGGAGGAGGGTCATTCTAGTGCAAGGTCCGTTGGCAAATGCCGTCAGCAACAAGCAAAAGTGTGATAATTAATGCCCATGTCCGTGAGAACTGCTTTCAACGACGGGTTCGTTGGGATCAACTGTCGATTTGCTTAAGCCAGAGTAGGCCGGACACCAGCGTGAGAAAGCGGTGTACACCACGACACCGCCTATCAGTAACAGTGGGATGTTTCCTAAAAACACTGAAGCCAAAAACAGGCCACTTCCCACCCAATAGCGTATCTTCTGCTCTTTTAATCCGACATTGACTTCTTTTTGCAAGGCTCTCTTAAAATCGAAACTCATGGCTACCTCTCCAAATTGATTGTTAGTGATGGGATTTTGCAGCCTTAATCAAAATTGCGCAAGCC
>CAIWDB010000330.1 GCA_903911305.1 uncultured Methylococcaceae bacterium
CGGTCCCGCGATGTTGATTGGATTGGGTGGCGGTGCGGCTTCTTCGCAAGCATCCGGGGAAAGTGCGGAAGATTTGGATTTCGCCTCGGTTCAGCGGGAAAACCCGGAAATGCAAAGACGCTGCCAAGAAGTCATCAACCGTTGTAACGCGATGGGGGAGGATACGCCCATCCTGTCCATTCATGACGTGGGTGCGGGTGGCATTTCCAATGCGTTGCCGGAGATCATTCATGACAGTGGGCGCGGTGCAACGTTTGAATTGCGAAAGGTACCCAATGACGAGCCTGGCCTGTCACCTTTGCAAATCTGGTGCAACGAAGCACAAGAACGCTATGTCCTTGCCGTTAAGCAGGAATCTTTATCGCTATTTGATGAATTCTGCCGACGCGAGCGCTGCCCTTATGCGGTGGTGGGTCACGCTACCGAGCAAGAGGAATTGGTTCTAACCGATGCGTTATTCAACAATCGCCCTATCGACATTCCGATGTCGCTGTTATTCGGAAAGCCGCCAAAAATGCGCCGTGATGTATTACGGCTTGAGCCTGAACTGAGCGAACTCAATCTGGCGGGAATTTCCATTTCCGAAGCCGCACGGCGGGTATTGGCATTCCCTGCGGTGGCAGACAAGAGTTTCCTGATTCACATCGGCGATAGGTCGGTGGGGGGCTTGGTGGCGCGAGATCAAATGGTTGGCCCTTGGCAGGTGCCGGTGGCCGATGTCGGGGTGACTGCCAGTGGCTTTTATGCCAATACTGGCGAAGCCATGGCGATGGGCGAGCGTACTCCGTTGGCGGTCATCGACTCCCCGACATCGGCTCGGATGGCGGTGGGGGAAGCGCTCACCAATCTTGCCGCCGCCAAGATCGAGTCATTGGAACAGGTCAAATTGTCGGCCAATTGGATGGCGGCTGCGGGAACTCCCGGTGAAGATGCACGGCTTTTTGACGCAGTGAAGGCTGTGGGTTTGGAACTTTGCCCGGCGTTAGGGATTGCCATTCCAGTAGGCAAGGATTCCTTGTCTATGAAAACCGTTTGGCGAGAGGGAAACGATGAAAAATTCATGGCTTCGCCGTTGTCACTGATCATCACTGCGTTTGCGCCAGTGACGGATATTGTCAAAACCTTAACCCCTCAATTGCGGCTTGATGTTGGGCCTACCTGTTTAGTATTGATTGACTTGGGGTTGGGTAAAAACCGCTTGGGCGGTTCGGTGTTGGCTCAAGTTTATCGTCAAATGGGCAACCATGCCCCGGATTTGGATGATCCCGAATTATTCAAAGCATTTTTTTTGGTAATCCAGTCTTTAAATCAAGACAATCTGCTGCTGGCTTATCATGATCGATCTGACGGCGGGCTTTGGGCCACATTCTGTGAAATGGCCTTTGCTGCCCGTTGCGGAATTGAGGTTGATTTGGATGTTTTGGGAACAGACCCACTGGCAGCTTTGTTCAACGAAGAACTGGGCGCGGTGATCCAAGTGCGTGAAGCCCATCTCAGTGGGGTATTGGAGCGTTTGCAGTCTGCCGGCTTGGGAAAGGCGGCCCATGTCATCGGCAAACCGCGAGACGACCGCCGCATTGTGGTTAACCATCTAGGAGGCGAATGGTATGCTGAAGGCCGCGCCGAACTGCAACAAATCTGGTCCGAAACCAGTTATCGAATGCAGGCGCTGCGTGACAACCCCGACTGTGCTGAAGCACAATTCAAAACGGTACACGATGACCGTGACCCCGGTCTTCATAGTCAACTGGGTTTTGATACGTCACTCGATATTGCCGCTCCATTTATCCATAGCGCCCGTCCCCGTGTCGCCATCCTCCGCGAACAAGGCGTCAATGGGCATGTCGAAATGGCAGCCGCATTCGACCGAGCAGGTTTTGCCAGTGTCGATGTTCACATGAGCGACATTATGGAAGGCCGGATCAGCTTGAAGGATTTCAAAGGGCTTGCTGCCTGTGGAGGCTTCTCTTATGGTGACGTGTTAGGTGCTGGCGGCGGTTGGGCCAAGTCCATTCTATTCAATGCTAGGGCTAGGGATGAGTTCGCTGCATTTTTCAATCGGGAAGACAGTTTTGGGCTTGGGGTGTGCAATGGTTGCCAGATGATGGCCCATTTGCACGACCTGATCCCCGGCGCATCGTCATGGCCACAATTCAGGCGCAATCTTTCAGAGCAATTTGAAGCGCGTGTGGTGATGGTTGAAATCCTCCCGTCGCCGTCCTTGTTTCTAAATGGCATGGCGGGTTCACAGTTGCCGGTGGTGGTTGCGCATGGCGAGGGTCGGGCGGAATTCTCAACCGAACCTAAACTGATCGCAAACGACAATCTAGTCGCGTTACGTTATGTTGACCATTACGGCCAACCCACTGAAGCCTTCCCTTTCAATCCAAACGGTTCGCCATTGGGTATCACCGGCCTGACCAATGAAGACGGGCGTTTCACCATCATGATGCCGCACCCGGAGCGTTGCTTTCGCGCCGTTCAAAATTCTTGGCATCCTAATGCATGGGGTGAATATGGGCCATGGATGCGTATGTTTCGAAATGCAAGGGTTTGGGTTGGGTAGTGGTTTGTAAGGGGAAAATGGTAGGTTCCCTGTAAGGACGGCCTACAAAGCACGGGTATATACCTAAGCCCCTCTCCCCCGAATCCTCAATGCTGTTGAATTAAGAATTTGTTCGTCGTTCCGGCAGGGAGCGCCGGAACCTAGGCTCCATGGATGGCGCGGATTTGCGGCATCCATGCAATCTGGATGCATGAGGGACAATCCCTGTCCCTCACCCTTCGGGCAGCCAAGCTGTGCAAATCGGCTATCCTGCCGATTTGTCCGGCAATCCATGCCGGAATGACGGCTTATTTCAATAGTATTCCCCCCGAACCCTCCCCCATGCCAACAATGGCCGTGATCTTTTGGTTAATCGCTTTATGCATTCGTTTCAAATTAAGAACGAAAGAATTAATCAGAATAGCTATCTAAGTCATTGGTGACAGGAGTATAATGTACTCACCCTGAAATTAATAAGGGATAGGTGGGGCCATTTACCTCCATACCTCACCTACGTTGAGCCCTTGTGCCAAGCAAGGGAAAGGCGCGACCTATCTACCTTTTTTGGTCGCGCCTTCTTTACTGTCTCGTTATTATTTCAAACTATATTCTTTTGGCTGAGCTTATCAGCCCCTTCATTATTGACAAGCGGCATACCTTTTCTGGTATGCCGCTTGGATATTGGCAATCATCGGTTTTGCTGTATAGTATCTGACTGTTTTGGATAGGGTCGGAGTTTATTCGTTCTCCACACCCTTCAAACATTGCACTTCCATCATCATTTATTCCGTTTTACGTGAAAATAATTGGCAGAATCCTAATTATTGCGGCGTCATTGCTTTGCGTCGCTTGTTCACCCATGGTGAATCGTCCCAGTGAAGCGGTTCAGTCTCCAGCTCTGGGCTGGTCGCATTTCGTCGCCGCTGATGGCTCTGTGTTGCCAGTGCGGTCATGGACACCCCCCGCCGAAAACATTAAAGCTGTCATTTTGGTTTTACATGGCTTCAACGATTACAGTCGATTTTTCACTGCGGCGGGGGAGTTTCTAAGCCAACGCGGTTTTGCCAGTTATGCCTACGACCTCAGAGGGTTTGGCCTTGCACCGGGGCGGGGTTTATGGGCCGGGGTGGATGCTTATGTGGATGATCTTAAGGTGCTTAGCGAATTACTAAGGACGCGCCATCCCGGAGTGCCCCAATATATCCTTGGCGAGAGCATGGGGGGTGCCTTGGCAATCGTCGCCATGACATCCGACCATCCACCGAAAGCGGACGGATTAATTTTGTCGTCACCAGCGGTTTGGGGGCGGTCAACGATGCCATGGTATCAAAGCGCTTTGCTCGATACGATGGCCCACACCGCGCCGTGGCTACAGCTGACCGGCGAAGGCTTGAAGATAATGCCATCGGATAATATTGACATGTTGCGCAAACTGGGCAGAGACCCGTTGGTCATCAAAGCCACTCGGATTGATGCGATGTACGGATTGACCAATCTGATGGATGCCGCACTGGATAAGGCCAGCCAATTGAAGACCCCTACCTTGGTGCTTTATGGTGAACAAGATCAGGTAGTGCCACGAGGGCCGGTTACCCAAATGCTTAAAAAAATGCCAGGCCCTCCACAAACCCAAGTGGCCTTTTATGAAAACGGCTACCACTTATTATTGCGCGATTTGCAAGCCGACAAGCCGTGGAACGACATAGCCGCCTGGATGTTAAACCACCATGCGCCTCTGCCTTCAGGGGCGGACCAGCGGGCAATGCTGTTGAATTAAGGTTTGCCTCGTCGTTCCGGCAGGGAGCGCCGGAACCTAGGCTCCAGGGATGGCTCGGATTTAGGGGCATCCATGCAATCTGGATTCCGGCGGTCCATGCCGGAATGACGGCTTATTTCAACAGTATTGGGGTTAGGCTGGGGCGAGTTAAATCAGTGGCTTCGACTCCTTGTTTTGGATGCTGGAGTCTCAAAGCTTGCTTTGGCATTCGTATCCTAATAAATACCAAACATCAGTTATCTACAATCGGTAAATCATCCAATAAAAGCTGCGCATCTTTGACCGGCAGAGACTCAACCTGCCTAAGTTTGCGATCCATTGAGCGGCTGCGTTTCTCGGCCTCGTCAATCGTATTCCGGGCTTCATCCAGCTTCTTCTTCGTCTTGGCTAATACCTCTCCGAACTTGCCAAATTCAGTTTTGACCGCACCGAGTACTTGCCAGACCTCGCTAGATCGCTTTTCAATCGCTAGGGTGCGAAAGCCCATTTGCAAACTATTGAGAATGGCTGTCAGCGTCGTGGGTCCGGTCACGGTCACGCGGCATTCCCGTTGCAGATAGTCGGATAGGCCCGGCCTGCTAATGACTTCCGCATACAAGCCCTCTATGGGCAAAAACAGCAGGCCAAAGTCAGTGGTGAAGGGTGGCTCCAAATATTTGTCGCGCAGCGTTTTGGCTTCGTCGCGAATCCGGGATTCCAAGGCTTTTCTGGATTCCTCCATTTTCACGACATCGCCCATGTCTTGGGCTTCCATCAATTTTTGGTAATCTTCCAGCGGAAACTTTGCATCAATCGGCAGCCATATCCTATCTGTGCCATCGTTGCGTCCCGGTAATTTGATGGCAAATTCCACCCGCTCATTACTATTGGGCCGAGTGACGACATTTTTGGCATATTGCTCAGGGCTTAATACCTGTTCCAATAAATTATCCAGTTGCACTTCGCCCCAAGTTCCCCGAACCTTGACATTGCTCAACACCTTTTTGAGGTCGCCCACGCCGGAAGCCAACGCCTGCATTTCACCCAAGCCCTTATGGACTTGCTCCAAACGATCACTGACTAATTTGAACGAATCGCCTAGGCGTTGTTCGAGGGTATTGTGCAGCTTTTCGTCCACCGTCAGGCGCATCTGTTCCAGTTTCTGGCTATTATCGGTTTGGATGGCTGACAACTTGGTTTCCAAGGTTTGGCGTAAGATTTCCAAGCCTTCATTGTTGCGTTGAGTCAGATGTTGCAATTGCCCGGTCAATTGCTCGCCGAAATTTATTAAGCTAGTCGATTGTTCGGTACGACCCTCTCTGGCATCCGTTTGAACTTGATTCAGCTTATCGTCCACGATTAGGCGCAATTGCTCTGATTGCTTAAGCTGCAAACTCTGAAACCCTAA
>CAIWDB010000331.1 GCA_903911305.1 uncultured Methylococcaceae bacterium
GGTCAACTCCACGCTGTACCCAATCGACGCGGCCAATTGCTTAATCTCGGCGACGACTTCCTTGCGCTTATCGAGTTGCCTATCGCGAAGGGTTTTCTGTGCGCTGCCAATCAGTTTTGCCAATTCGGCTTCGGATAATTCATGTAGGTTTTCGCTCACCGTGTCACCCCGTTCATGTTTTGCGTTAAGGTCATAAAACGGCTTATTATACAAAACTATGCCTTTTCATTGTTGAGTTAGTGTAAAAGTTTCAAAAAGGTCTCAGGCTAATCCCGCGCAATTGCGCTTTTAACGGGTAATGAAAGATTGAAGTGCACAGCCTAGGATGCGGCAATTTTGATTTGAATCTGGCTGTTTTTACCCAACGTCAAGAATATACTGTTCTCCGACTATTTGGCGGATTGGGTAAATATTAGACTATTTTCGCTTAAGCGAAAATATGGATGATTGTATTTCAGTGGAAAAATTAAAATCTGCCATCGCGCTAATTTCAAAATGTCTCACTGTACTGTGTCTAATTTACGTTGCTTCCATGTTTTTTTATGAAATAAATAAAGCTTTTAAATTTATCGATCAGGATCAGTTTAACGATTTCAAAAAAGCCAATTTCATCTTGCGTATTGAAGTGTTCCCAAGCGTTTTTACATAAGTTGTTAATATCTTGTGTCTCCATTTCATTCAAGCGGTCTGGAAAATTTAATCCAAGTTTTAAGGATAATGTTATGGATAAATAATCGCTGAATTCTTGATTAACTGAGTTAGGCAATTCACAGTAATGTTTAGGTGAATGCTGTTGATTTTTACCATGCCTAAGCAAGGCGATGATTAAGCGGATGGCATGATAATCAAGGTTTGATTCTATTGATCTGGACTCAAGGAAATGTTCAAATTGAGTTAAGGGGATAGTCATTAACTCGTGAAAATTCCAATCGAATTTATCATGCAAGTAATTTTGTTCACCCAACGCTTGTAAGTAACTCTGAAAATTTAAAAAAGCACCTGACAGCTTTTCGTAGGTATAACCATCAAAACTAGGCTCATTAGAAAATGAACGAAGTAAAAGATCAAGTCCGCTTATCAAATTGGCATTGGTATTTTCAGTAAAAAATGAATAGGCATAAAATACGCGCTGCATTGCCTGTAAATATTTATTGGTTTCCGTTTGTGGCACAGGGCGGTGTATCCAATACATCAATGGCATCAGGTCGATAAAATCCCTTAAAAATATACTAAGATCGGTTTCCTGTTTTACAGTTAGTTCAGTGTCGGTTTTGTCATGCTCTTGAACATCAGGAACCAACTGTTGCCGAATACGAAATTCCTGATTAGTGAAGCTGAGTATTTTTTCGACATACTCAAAGCGTTCTTTTTCAAACCAAATTGCAGTGATGCCTAAATTCGCAAGCTGAGCGTTACGATCTACGAGTTTATTAATATCATCAGGTGCTTGTTCAATCGAGAAATGTTGTGGTTTTTCTCCAAGTTGTGCCATCACTGCTTTAAAAACCTGGATAGTTCTATCGTTGTTTAAGCTACAACCAAGAAACAACAGGTTACTATTTGTGAAATGATGGGCAAGAAATGTTGGAATTGACTTTCCCTTATCCAAGGTATTCACACCATAGGCTTGATTATATTGATCTTTGCTGAGAATACATTGTTTTGGTTTTTCAATATCGCCATGCAACTTATATATATTCACTTTATCAAACGGGGCTTCCTTCATATTATTCATACAGTTAATGACATGAACTGCATGTTTATGTTCTTTCCTGTAAGCATGCTCAATTAGGCGATCATAGTTAGTCGTTATAATCGTAGCGAAAAACAACTCGGTTATTCGTTTGACTACATCAGGAATAGACCCTCTATGATTGAAGGCATCGCGGACTTCCTGAGTAAACACTTCGCGACCCCGTTTTTCTTCTATTTCTGATATAACGGTTTCATATTGTCCATCATCTAGCAATTTGTCGATATGGTTTGAGTCGATACCAGCAGTCTTGCCTTGTTGGCGTAGATGGTTTTTCCAAGTTGGAAAACCGCCAGCCACCGAGATGCCCGCACCCAGGAAGGGAACGACGTTGCCTTTCTCCAAACAGGTTAGTAATTGGTCAAAACGCGCTAAATTACGATTAAACCAATGGTCATCACCTGATAATTTTAGGAGATAAGATTCATTGAGTATTTCATGTAGGCGAATTTTTCGATAGTCACTGTAGGCTTGAAGATATTTGGCTTGATCACCGGCATACAAGGCTTTGCTTGGATGGGCAAGGCCATCAATGCCAAAGTTTTTGAGTGTAAGTTGACCCTGTTCTTCGCATTCCAACCAGCGATTAAAATCGGAATAACAGTCGTATGATTGATGTTTATCCACTTCACACCATGCCATTTTTTGTCAGTCCATGTTGGGTTAGGTTCTTGGGTTGTGTATTGAGGTTGGGTTGTTTGAGCACTTGTGCTAGACGTTCCGGGTTGACCGGCTCGTTTTCCATTGCCATTGAGCTGAGGGTGAACGTTAGAATTTCCCGGCGATAGGCTTCCCGTCGGCTGTCCGGGTCGCTGTGGTTGGCTCGCCATTGCATCAGGCGTTGTTCTGCCTGTTGAATCTGTTGGGGTGTCATTAATTAATACTCTCCGACCGCCTTGCAAGCGGCATCAATGACGCTATCAGCGATGAAATAACCAGCCGTGCGCAATTCCAGCAGATAAAGTTTCACGCCAGAAATCAATCCCCGGCGATGTGCTTCCACCAGAATCCCCGCTGTCCCTTTTACGGGAAGGCCATAAACCTGTTGTGCAATGCGTCGGCCTCGGCGTTCGTCGATTATTGCCATGCATGGCGACAATTGCCGGGCTAGGGTGATGACCTCGGCTTCGCCAGCGTCCAGTTCCATCACCAATAACGGGTCTGGAATAGGCACTGTCCGCACCCGCGCTTGCCAGTCGGCGGCTTGCAGTGATTTTGCACCGGGTTTGCCGATACCCGCCACTGCCACCTCGTTGAAAACCGTCTGCGGAACCCAACATTCCGCATACAAAGTGGGTAGTAGGTCAAGTTGCCCGATGATCGACAACGCAACCAACGGCCCGGAATTGACGACCGCCCGTTCAATCATTTGCAGCAAACTCTGCGCTCAATTCATCGTCATCCAGTGCCAACACTGGCACTCCGGCACGGCCGGCGGCTAGGAGAAATTCCACTCGACCCATGCCGCATAGTTTCCCCGCCTTGCCTGAACTCCAACGCCCGACCTCAAACAATTTGAGCGCCAACATGAATTTCGCTTCACGCGCCAGTTCTTCAGGCGGGACACCGGGCAACGCCAATGCGTCGATAGGCAATTCA
>CAIWDB010000332.1 GCA_903911305.1 uncultured Methylococcaceae bacterium
AGATAACAGTCTATGAATACAACGACACTGCAAGCATTAGACACATTCGGCAAGCGGCTCAAGTACGCCATGAAGGTTCGGGATGTCTCCCAGGCTGAGCTTGCGGGTGTCATCGGTTTAAAGCAGCAAGCCATCTTTCTTCTGTGTAAGGAGAAAAGTAAAGGCACAAAACACGCCTTTGCGATTGCCCGGTATTTGCGGGTTGACCCGGAGTGGTTGATCTTGGGTAGCGGTCGTCCCCCGAGTGGCATTGACAGTGAAGACGGCCAGACTCAGGACGATCTGTTCGCCCACGGGCTGTTGACCTCGCAAGAACGGGGATTGCTGACTCACTTTAGGGGGCTAACCAAGGCCCAACGCGACGAGGAGGCTCTTAGCGTTGAAAAAATGGCAAAGCTCAACAAGGAAGTGCTGGCTGAGTTGAGTAAAACGCTTAAATGATGCAGAAATATTCATCAAAAATGGCGATAATTCTGTAAATAGACACATAAAAACAAGCATTTCTAAAAAAGCCGCACCTTGTAATTATTATTTTTGAAATGCGACATTGATTTAATCACGATAAACAATAAAGATTAAAAAACTTTAACAATAAAATATATTCCCGCTTACTCTGTCTCTCACCCAAGCCCACGCGCAGACGTAAAACAGGGAATCCGCTTTAGCGGACAAGTCTTTTTACGCGGAGCGCGGGCAATCCCCAAGATTTTCGCGTCGCGAAAAATGGTGTGGCGCTTTAGAATCTAACAACAAAATAAGGGTAAAATTTTCGCGACGCGAAAAATATTAGCTCCCTCTTTCTGTGGAAAGATACAAGGATATGCGTATCCATAAACCACGGTATCGGAGATTTTTCTGTTCAAAGAATCATGTCAAGCCATCCGCCTTAGTTTACTGAGGGCTATAATGATTGGCAGTTTAGCTACACTTCAATCATTCAAATAAAAACATGAGTCATCACGATGAACAAATCCGAACTAATAGATTCCATCGCCGATAAAACCGACCATACCAAGGCCGATGCCGCCAATTTCCTAGATGCCTTGCTGGAAACCATCGAGGCCACTGTTGCGGGTGGGGACAAGGTTCAACTGGTCGGGTTTGGAACCTTTGAGCCGCAGCATCGAGCAGCAAGAACCGGACGCAATCCCCAGACCGGCGAACCCATTGAAATAGCCGAAGCAACCCTTCCAAAATTCAGTCCCGGCAAGTCCTTCAAGGAAAGAGTGGTTGAGGCGCACAAACCCAAGCCCAAGGCAACCGCAAAAGGTAAACCCAAGGCCAAATCGAAAGGCTAAAATTCAATCAGCGGATACAGTACAGCATGGGCAAGGCAGAGACGATGCCTGATTCATAGGCAATGCCAACACAATACGGATAGCTCGCAACATGAATATTTTTCAAACACACGCCCGGATAGTCGAAGACTATGCCAATTACATTAGCAGTTTTTTAAATATTGCCGATCCCGATATTAAGGAGCATGTTGAATCTGAGTTAAAACAAGGGAAGCTTTGGCCTGAACCCTTGCTGCAATTTAACCCCGCGTTTGAAATGTCCGGCACGGTCTGCGATTTGACACAATCCGGTGTCATCCATAAAGAGTTGGCTGACATTTTCAAGGGCTACAGCCTCTATAACCACCAAGTCAAGGCCATCGAACTTGGTACGCAGAACCAAGATTTTATTGTCACATCCGGCACAGGTTCCGGTAAGTCGCTAACCTACATTGGATCGATTTTTCACCATTTGCTTTCCAATCCCAACCAATCAGGGATTGTTGCAATTGTTGTCTATCCGATGAATGCCTTGATCAACTCCCAGTACGAAGAATTCGACCGTTACAAATCAAATTACGAAATCACCACGGGAAAGGAGTTTCCAATAACATTTGGTCAGTATACGGGCCAGGAGAAGGAGGAAAAAAGACAGAAAATGCGGGAGAATCCGCCACACATTCTCCTGACCAACTATATGATGTTGGAGCTATTGCTAACACGCCTGCGCGAACGTTCGATTCGCGATGCCATCTACAGCAATCTACGGTTTTTGGTTTTTGACGAACTGCACACCTACCGGGGCAGGCAGGGTGCTGATGTGGCTATGCTTATCCGCCGCATCAGAGCCAAATGTTTGCAGGACATTACCAGCATTGGTACGTCGGCCACGATGGTTTCAGTCGGGGACAGTGCCACTCAACGCATACAGGTCGCCAAGGTCGCAACTATATTGTTCGGGCGAACATTTTCCCCCGACCAAATCATTAACGAAAAGCTGACGCGCTCTTTAAGTGCCGACGCGACAATCCCCCCACACAAACAACTTGCCGCCAGTATTCTTGCAGGGGTCGATGCCGATGCGCCAATTGAAGCCTTAAAAACCAACCCCGTCGCAATTTGGCTGGAAAACCGAATCGCATTGGATACTGGCGAGGCTGAATTACGCAGGGGCAAGCCTCAACCAGTGAGCAAGATTGTCGATACCCTGAGTTCGGACTCAGGACTGGATGCAAAAACGTGTAAGAAATTCTTAATCGATCTGTTGCAATGGATCAGTCTAGTCAATCAACGGCTGCAAGATGGCGGTCAGCGCTATACCTATCTGCCTTTCAAGCTGCACCAATTTATTTCCCAGACGGGTTCCGTCTACACGACACTTGACCAAGATGAAAATCGTTACATCACCTTGGAGCCTGGGATTTACAAAAAGGACGAGGATCAGAAAAAGCCCATATTCCCAAACCTATTCAGTCGGGCCAGTGGACATGCCTTTATCTGTGTATCCCGTAATGGCAA
>CAIWDB010000333.1 GCA_903911305.1 uncultured Methylococcaceae bacterium
CTCCAAAATAACCCCCCTTTATCGGTATTTGAAAGGCAGAAAGTGGGGGGATCAATCTTGTGCCTAACGACCCCGTTCAGCCGCCCGCGCGGAAGGAGCCAGACTGAACACGCCAAACGTCCACGCGGGTCGGCTGGAACGGCGGGTTAGGCGGGTGGATAGAGATATAGTGTCCGGGCATTCATGGATTTTGCTCTCTTTTCCCATTCAGCGCAATACGCGGAGTACCGCTATTGCACCTTACCGCGTTTTTACGGGGGTGTTAATATCGCCGCAAGAGCTACCAAGCCAATAACACCAAGCAGGCTGATGCGAGGTGCATCTTCAATGAAGTCAATTTTATTCGTGTTCACCCTTAACTCGCGTCCATCTGTTTTCAATACCGTAAATCCGCCATCTTCGTAGTAATCATCGGCCACTACTTGGTGGGATTCGCAATTGTGACTAATGGTAACTATATACATCTTCATCGCCCTTCTATGACTCTTGTTAACTCACAAAGCATACCTGCTAGGAGAATCTCTGTCGGTACTCCCTAGCACGAGGTAAATTGCGAACTGTCGATTTCCACTTAAATTTATTAGTCATCATCTTGATTATCTTGCCCATTTTCATAGCCTTTGTTGTAGGCATCAAGCTTTTCCTGATATTCCTCGTCAGAATCCCATGGGCTTTTCCATGGAATATCTTTTGCGTTTCCTTCTGAGCCGTCTTTTTGTCCTTCGTTGTTATAATCAGTTAGCGATTTCATTCTTGCGTCCTCCATAGGTCATTCATCAAGGAGAGGTGCATAACTCATAACTTGTTACACACCTCGCGGGGGGTGTTGCAAAATACTAAGTTATTCGCATACCGTTAACCGAGCGATGTCGGCATCTGGGTACGAGAAAAGCCGCACATTCGGGCCTAACGACCCCGTTCAGCCGCCCGCGCGTAAGGAGCCAGAATGAACACGCCAGACGTTGACGCGGGTCGGCTGGAACGGCGGGTTGGGCGCGTGGGGCAGGACGAAGCTGTAGTTCTTGCTCTTGACAATTACCAACCTTTACCCTTAATGGATTTAGACGACGAACAACTTGCCAAAATATCCATCCTTGGCAATTCCCCGGATGAAAATGCAAGAAACCTTTATGCTTTATGGGCAGAAAAAAATAACATATTCCCTGAAAACCTAATCAGGGAAATCAGGGGGTTCTGCGTCTCTGGTTTGGTTTGGAAACATACTTCCTCTAGTCCCGCACTTCGGGCAAGGGGTATCATTTGGATTATCGGACTGACTGAAATCGGCGTAGAATTTTTCTTCGCACTTCGGGCAGAAAACGGCAGTGGGGAGGTTTGGAGATCGTTCTTGCATGATATTGAATTTGATAAGTTAAAAAATGTTGGCATTGAAACGCCCAACGACCCCGTTCAGCCGCCCGCGCGGAATGAACCCGAAAAATGAAGCCAAACGTCCACGCGGGTCGGCTGGAACGGCGGGTTAGGCGGGTGGGCAGGGAGACAATGCCGGGGATTCATGGATTTTGCTCTTTTTCTCCATTCGGCGCAATTCCCTGAGTACCGCTATTGCGCCGATTGCGACTTTCCGCGTTAAATAGATTCTACCTCAAGTTGCCACTGTGAATTTTCCTCAGAAATCGACCGTATGCCTTGTACACGGAGTTCTGCGCCAGGATACAATGTCTCTTGCCCAGGAAATACCACTTTAATAATTGTGTCGCTACCTATGTGGTCTATTTGAAGCTCAAATACCAACCCTTCTAATGTCTTTGGAATATTAAATGTCCGTAATTGACCTGTTGGTGCGCCAGAGTTCCCTGAAATTTTGATCATTCCATTTGACCAAAATAGTACTTGCAATGTGTCTAGTGTTGGACTTAAAGGGGGAACAAGTTCCCACTGTATGCCAGGACTTTGAGAATATACTTTTGTTACACGGTAGCGCAAAACTTTATAGTGTGCTGGTGCAGATATTTTGGTTTTCTCTGTCTCTGGATTGGCATGTGTTTTCTTTATTTGTATTGCCGGTTGAGGGGGCAGATTATTTTTGCTTTCATTCCCCATGTACTGAGGTAGTGTACTCTTTATACAGTTAGAATAAATTTCAAATACTGCTACTTTGGCATCGTCGCTCTTTAATGCAGATATAATACCCCCTAACTCTGACATATTTGCTTGCCCGCTAATTTCTCCTTGCTTTCTCCACAGCTTGATAGATGCCTCAACATCACCTTGCACTGATTTTGAGTAGCCTCCCGCACATGTTTTTACTATGATGGTGACTTCTTCGTCAGTTGGGAAATTTCGCTCTGCGTAAGCAAAGCTTGAGGCAAATGCTAATATACAAATTACAAAAGTCGGCAGATTTAGCTTTTTCATTATTGATGTCTTAATTGGGTGGCCGAGGAAAGTTTAAATTTTGGGCAATATCGTTTGTTATGAGGCTTTTTGCAGCACAGCCTAACGACCGCGTTGAGGGGCGCGGCGACGGTGGCTGAAGAAAACACACGAAACACAACCCGCGTCCCCTCGAACGCCGGGTTGGGCTGCCAGACTGGAATAGTGAGCGTTTCGGCTCTTGATCTTTATGGTTTACCCCATTTGGCGAAATGTGGATTAATCATCCAAATCAGTAGACGTTAGTGTGCAGTGATCATCATTCTTTTTACAAATCATAAAAGAATCAGGGTATGTGGCATGGGTTTTAAAGATATTCCTTGAATCTTTAACGGTAATATTCTTTATATCACGGTGACAATGGTCGTTAGTGGAACTGAGAGATTCCTCAATCACATGGTTGCTTGGCAAAATCGACGTGTCAAATAACCAAAATATGGGCGGGATTCCACTGATGTCTGCGTAGTAGTTCCGTATGTGCTGGCAATATTTCCCGCTGGTTTCCATGGCACAGCTTGGGCAAAATACAGAAATACCTCCGTTTGCTGTGGAAGGCTGAAACGCGATACTTTGGAATCGGTTTTTGTTTTTGTCGAAATGTCTTGGATGAACGAGTCGTATGAGTTGCATAGGTGCTTGAGCTTTTTGATCTGTTCTATACATTCGCAAAATCCTAGATTTTCTTGGTATACTTGCTCTTTGTCATCAACTTCATACACAAATGTTATCGAGTCTTTATTTTCTATCGTGAACTCAAGATAATGTGCTTGTACATAAGCCGTTACCCGTATTTCTCCATTCAGCCCTGGAAAAGCATCTAATGTATTAAAACCATACGATAGCAACGATGTAATTAACTGTTTTGCGGTGTCTACGACCGTAACTGAAAAACCTGTACCTTCACCGTAACACCATCCTACACTGAGGTTAAGAAAATCTGTAATTTTAACTAATGCTGGCGTATTCATGACATGCCCTGATTAGGCTCTTTTGCAATAGAAGCTGCAACGGTCTGTACGGTCATAATGGTTGTACCCGTCTTTTGCTCAAGTTCACCAATTACTTTTGACAAACTCTCAGCCAGCGACTTAGCCACTGTATAAGATGTGTTCATAACCATAGTAGGTTTACCGTTTAATTGAAGTGCAATTACGACATCACCTGTGGCGATTGCCATAGCAAAACCATTAAAATAGATTGCCGGGCAGTTATCAGGAAATAATAGTTCCTCATGTCTATCGTCTTGTGACATTGTGCGTTGCTCCAAGTATATAATTATTAAAGGAAAAGTATTTTTTCAAGGATAAACTCTTGTTTATATAATTTTACACTGTTTGCTAATCTTCGTCCAACTCGTACATACATCACAAATGAACCACGATGAAAGCAAGACCGAGACACGCAGCCCAACGACCCCGTTCAGCCGCCCGCGCAGGAGAAGCCAGAATGAACACGCCAAACGTTGACGCGGGTCGGCTGGAACGGCGGGTTAGGCGGGTGGGCAATGAGACAATGCCGGGTATTCATGGATTTTGCTCTTTTTATCCATTCGGCGCAATACGCGGTGGAGACGCTATTGCGCCCGGAATGCGGCTTACCGCGTTTATCGCAGCATAATTGCATTGTTACTTGTGTTCAAGTCCATCCTAACACCCCCAATAGGACGTTGTGACGGCGAACACCATGCTTTTAATTGAGGATGAAAGCCTGAAAACCCATTAGACCACCCCGAGGTTTTGGCCTCTGCAACTGTCGCGTAGCATTTCGTCAAGGATGCGTTGTTTTCCGCTTCGCACAAGTAACAACCATCTTCCCAAGAAATAACTTTTGAGCTAGACCCTGTACCAGCGTTGCGTTCCAAGTCTTTCCAAAGTGGTCTGCCATTATTCCAAAAGTCACTATCATTTTTGTGATTGATACCAACTCCCGAAATTGCCTTTGGTGGCAAAAGGCTGTCTAGAACTCTATCTATATGTGGTCGCATACATTCGCGCTGCTCGTGAATATTGTCCCTTTGTAGCTCGCCTTTTAGTCCTTCAACTATTCCACGTAAATCTTTTTTAGAAAAGTATAAACTCCCTTGTACACCCTTTTTTAGAAATGATAATCCACCGTCTCCCTCTGCCTTAATTTCTACTATTTCACCTGATGCGCAGGCAGTCTTGAGGAAATCTATGGCAGTTTCTGTATTTGAAGGAACGGCTTCACTTGCCACAGTGAACATATAAAGGAAGAAGAACGTAAGAAATACTTTTAATCCCATTTTAATCTCCAAACTATTCCCTTCTCACTAGAAATCAAACTACTTCCACGGTCGAACACAAGAAATTGTGTGGCTTTGTTTAGAGTGAGAAGAATTGAGAAAAGCCTAACGCCCCGTTCAGCCGCCCGCGCAGGAGGGGCCAGAAAAATGAGCCAAACGTCTTCGCGGGTCGGCTGGAACGGCGGGTTAGGCAGCAACTAGAAAGAAGGTGAAACATGAAAGAAACACCAAAAGATACAATAAGATTGATAAACTCCTTTAGATTTTGGCTATCAGATAATCAACTTGAACTACTTAAAGAGTCCGTCAACGATGCTGTTGACCGAGCTTATCAGAAGGGGCTTGATGACCAATCAAAGATGCCTAACTTTGTATTATGCACCTACACAGGTGTATAAACAGGCCATCGTAAATCTATCCTATTAAAATTTAAATACTTAAATAAAGAAAACAGGACTGTTGGACGCTGCAAACACACCTACCTTCTTCTATTTCCCATGTTCCGATGGGAATCAAAAATATTCCTTTCGTTAATCTTACTACAAAGTCACCACGACGGTGTTGCTCTCCGCCCCGTCGCCGGAATTATTCATTGCAATGACCTTGTATTCCAAGGGTTTGCCGCGTGGTTGGTTGGACAAGACAACGGATTTGGAGGCGATGCTATCCGCCAGCGTCCAGTCCCCGTCAGGCAGTTCCCATCAAACCCACAAATCGGCAAGTGGAAAGCTGATGGCATCAAATGGCGCGACGCTGACCGGATCATCGTCTTTCAGCGTGGCAACCAGTAACCACTTACCCTCCGTGAGCGTATAGGCTTCCAAGGTCTGCGCCAGAGGATCAACCAGCCAAGCATGGGCGACACCGTAACGGGCATAAAGTGGCAGTTTCTTGATGCGATCTTTTTTCACCGTGGAAGGCGAGAGGATTTCGCAAACCCAATCGGGTACGACTTCAAAGCGATGATCGTCGGGGATGTTGGGCATACGTTCGCGCCGCCAACCCGCCAAATCTGGCACGACGACAACCGTATCGCGTTCAAAATGGATTTCCGGTTCATTTATAATCCACCAACCGCCGGGTCCACCCTCGCCAAATCTAAAGGGTGGGCCGATGCGCATGCCTAATACGCTTTCTGCTTCGCTATGCCGTCCTGCTGGTCGCGGTTGAGTATAGAGTTCGCCGTCAATGATCTCGCCAGTTAGGTTTTCCGGCAAGTCGATGAGTTGCTCATACAGGGTAGGTTGATATAAGACGGGTGCGGGATTGTTCATAGATGTTTTCTCCGAGACTCCGGTTTATTAAGCAGACAAAAAATTTCCATGCATCATTTGATGGCCTATAGGGAACCTCGAAAATACCCACACTCTGATAGATTATTATATCCTAGAGTCTTTTATTTGAGTTTGACGGTTATTTCATCCTAGATTCAGGAGATTTTGAAAGCTATCAAAATCTGAAACAACATTTTGTATTGATACAGGGGAACTAAAGTTTCCGCCATGACCTAGTTTATTTCTCAATTCATAATACCCCTTTATTTTTTGATAATGATGAGAGCCTTTGTCAACTAGAAGCGCAACTCGATTAAGGAACGTTATATTATCGGCTTGCTTTTCTTTTGGAAGTATATCCCAAGGTCTACGATCTTTCCAATCCAGCATATTACTTTGTTTATCTGATATTAATTGACTACTTTGCTCCCTTATATGATCTTCTAGGCGTGTGAACATAAATAGAAAATAAGCATGGTCATTTAGTTCCCGTTTACGAGCCAGTTTGATTTCTTCATCGCTATCAACTCTTGCTCTTGCAGCAAATTCTTCTCTTGCATATTCGTCATTGATTTCACAATACAAAGCTTCAAGTTCTTCAAATATGCTCATTTTCGGGAACCCCAAGAAGATCATAAAGGAAATGACTATTAAACGGCTTTCCTTCGTACCCTTTGGTTCCGCTATAGGCTATCCATTCGGGTTGTTCAAATTTATCCGATTTATCAATTAATGTAGCTGTGCCATTTTTACTTAGAATATCTACTCTTCCATTTGCACCAATAAGCCACAAACCAATTGGCTTTATTGTCGCAACAATATAATTTCCTTTATATATGTCTAATACTTTCATGGTTGTCGGTTCAACCTGATATTGCTGCATTATCCCTTCATACATTGGGACTTCTGATTGTATTTTTATGCTGTATGATGGATTAGATGCAAGCCAATGCTCAATAATCGAATAGAGATTTGAAATCCTCGATTTCCAATCTTCAAGCCTCTTTTCGACATGTTCCTTTGAAAGTGTTTCTTCAAACAGTGCTCTGTTATCTGGTTGTTTAGTTAACACTGTGTCAGTAATCATTTTATGTCTTTGCCTAAGTAGATGTCGTTGTATAGGTGCTTAACATAGGAAAATACAGTACAGAATAAACCCATTAGTATACGTCTCTAGTAATAAAATAATGGAATAATTAGGAAACATTTAACTTATTCCTGTCTGCCTCATTAAACAAGGTAATAAAAAGATGAATAAAGGGAAGTAACATAGAGCCGGAAGTAACATGCCATACCGTCGAAAATGTTTTTGCTATACCGAATGCTTTAGCTTTGCACAAAACGTAAGTGGCGGGTTTACAAAAAACCGTTGCGCTTGGTTACTGTGCTTCGAATATCACGGATTCCACTGCGCTCTATCCGGGCTAAGCTAGCTTATGTTTTTCACCCCTTTTCATTATAACGAAAAGGATTAACTAAAAATTTGTACCTATCTTGTAGCACGGGCAAGAAAGTATTGACAAAATCATCTGGACTGTTCAAATGCACAAGTTCTCCAGTCGTTAAGTCAACATATCTATCTATAAAATTTCCGAAACCATTTGCAGTTGGCAAAAAAAGGTATTTCCAGTTATAATCTTCTATATCATAGTAAAGCTGCAATACATGAGTTTCTTCTGGAAGCCCTGATGTCTTTAGATACTCTATGATTGAAGTAATTGCATAAGGTAAATTTTCGATTAGTCTTTCATTAATTGTTGAGTGATTTAAAACAATATAACATTCGATTTTGCCGAAAGAAACTCTAAGAGCAGCAGCTTTTTCGGTTTGTTGATTTGTATATCGAGAAAAAACCTTTTTAGGGGGCTTTGCAATTGGTGAAAGAAGTTTTTTTATATTTGATTCGACGTTTTTATACCAAGCAATAATTTCTGTTTTGTGTTTTTTGCCGACACTTGTAAGCTCATCAGTATCTAACAAACCTTCAAAATATTTTTCTAGCAGTAATGTAATCACTACGCCAGAAGTAAATGGTATAAATATTTCAAAGAAAGATACAATATCTATAGCACCAGATCTGCTATAATATGGTTCTCTTTTACCCCCTATCTTTTTTTCAAAAAGAATTAGCAAATCTTCCAAATCAGATTCATCTCCACTCTTGTAAGAATATGAAATCCAATTATGATTGTTTTCTTCCAATTTATTTCTCCAGCTTAATTATTGGAACAAACTTTATTTTAGGCATCAAAAAGCTCAGAATGAAGCGAATCCATTACGGTCGAAAAATAAAATTATTGCCTCGTCTGCCTTACTAGGCTCTTTGGGTCTGACAAATTACGATGTTGGGCAACGATAAAGCCGTTGCCCAACCTACACCTTGGACTAACTTAACGCCCAATCTTCCCGTCACTATCCCTAGTCATCTTATCAATCTGCGTCCCTTCCGCATCCAGCAATTCCAATTCCAACGGCATCTTGCCTAATGCATGGGTCGCGCAGGAAAGGCAAGGATCATAGGCGCGGATGGCGACTTCCAAATGGTTTAGCAAGCCTTCGGTGATTTCGTTGCCGTCCAAGTAACGGGCAGCGACGGAGCGGACCGCTTCGTTCATGGCTTGGTTGTTGTTGGTGGTGGAGACGATCAGGTTGGCACGGGTGACGATATCGTTCTCGTCAATTTGATAATGATGGAACAGGGTGCCACGCGGGGCTTCGATGACACCCACGCCTTCCATGCGTTTTTCGCCGGTGGTCACTAAGTCATTGCTCATCACATCCGGGTCATTCAGCAGTTCTTTAATGCCTTCGGCGCTATGCAGCATTTCGATCATACGCGCCCAATGATAAGCCAGTGATTCATGCACCGGTGCGCCTTTGCCTTGGGCAACGAATTCTTTACGGGCTGCCTCTGCCAGCGGGGTGGTGATGAAGTCGGCATTATTGATGCGGGCCAGTGGGCCGACACGATACCAGCCATTTTCGCGGCCCAGATCGGCAATGTAAGGGAATTTCATGTAGGACCAAGACCGAACTTCCTCTTTCAAGTATTGGGTGTAGTCGCGGTAGTCCACATGGTCGAAAATAGTTTGGCCCTTTTCGTCCCTAGCCCGTAAACCGCCATGATAAAGGTCCAGTGCGCCGTCATTACGGATGATGCTGAGGAAATTCGACGGGAATGCGCCAAAATGACGGTGATATTCCTCGTTGGAAAGATAAATGCTCTTAATCAAGCCGACCACTTCGTTTGACCATTGAATGATTTCGTCGATGTCTTTCAACAGATAATCGCAGTCATCCTGGTTAAGGGCTTTGTTCATGCCGCCGGGTATGGCTGCCGTGCCATGGACACGCTTGCCGCTGATGACACGGATGACTTCTTGGCCGAACTTGCGCAGTTTGACGCCTTTCAAGCCGGTTTCACCAAAGCGAGGATCGGATAGCACACTGATGACATTGCGGTGGGCAGCGACATCATCGAAACCAAACAATAAGTCGGGCGTTGACAGATGGAAGAAATGCAAAGCGTGGGATTGCAAAGTCTGGCCGAAATGCATCAATCGGCGCAGCTTGTCAGCCGCCGGGGTAAGCTGGTCAACGCCTACCAATTGATCCACAGCCTTGGCTGCCGCCAAGTGATGGCTGACCGGGCAAATGCCGCACAAACGCTGCACTAGCACCGGCAGTTCCCAGTAGGGACGGCCTTGAATGAATCGCTCGAAACCACGGAATTCAACAATGTGCAAGCGTGCCTGCTTGACGTGATTGTTTTCGTCGAGTAACAAGCTGACCTTGCCGTGGCCTTCAACCCGCGTGACCGGATCAATGACAACACGCTTAAGGTTTTCGGGGTTGGCTGCTGTTTCGAGATGTTCGTACATTTTTTCCACCAAAATGAAAATGATTGGACACTATAAATACTTCAATAATACACCAAGCCTTGTTGGGATTACATGACGCTTTATTGTACAGATTGTAAAACACTTGCTGTGGATAAGTTGGCAATCGGTTAGAATATTATGTTCTTGTCGAACCGTGAGATGGCCCGCCTGTGTTTCTTAATTTCCCACTTCTTAGCCGAATCGCCACATGAGCAACCTCTGGAATCACTGCATCAGCAAACTTGAAGGCGAGTTGCCGCCGCAACAGTTCAACACTTGGATCAGGCCCTTGCAGGCTGTTGAGACTGAAAATGAACTGAAACTGCTTGCACCCAACCGGTTTGTATTGGATTGGGTCAAGCAGCATTTTTTCGATAAAATTGAAGAAGTGGTGGCGAACCATCAACTGGAACCCAGACCCAATGTTGTCTTGGAAATTGGCAGCCGCCCGACCGAAACCGCTGCCCGTGCCGATGGCAAGGCAAGCCAAGCGAAAAAACCGGCGGCGGGGCGCAAGAGCCAGCCCAATAATTTGAATGTAACCTTTACCTTCGACAATTTCGTGGAAGGCAAATCCAACCAACTTGCCAAGGCCGCTTCTTTGCAGGTTACCCAAAATGTGGGCCGGGCCTATAACCCTTTGTTCATTTATGGCAGCACAGGACTGGGCAAAACCCATCTGATGCATGCCATCGGTAACGAGATATTGGTAAGCAACCCGTCTGCCAATATCATTTATCTGCATTCCGAGCGGTTTGTGTCGGACATGGTCAAGGCGTTGCAACATAACGCCATCAATGCATTCAAAGAGTTTTACCGCACCGTCGATGCACTCTTGATTGACGACATTCAGTTTTTTGCCGGCAAGGAACGATCCCAAGAAGAGTTTTTCCATACCTTTAATACGTTGCTGGAAAACAAGCACCAAGTGGTCATGACCTGTGATCGCTATCCAAAAGAAATCAAAGGATTGGAAGACCGCTTGAAATCCCGCTTTGGTTGGGGTTTGCCGGTTGCAGTTGAGCCGCCAGACTTGGAAACCCGTGTCGCCATCCTGATGAGTAAAGCCCAACATGCCGGCGTTGAATTGTCGCCAGAAGTGGCTTTTTTTATCGGCAAACGCATACGCTCCAATATCCGTGAGTTGGAAGGGGCTTTACGGCGCGTCACTGCCAATGCCCATTTCACCGGCAGGCCCATCACCTTGGAGTTTGCCAAGGAAGCCTTGCGCGATTTAATTGCCTTGCAAGACCGCATGGTTAATGTAGACAATATCCAAAAGACAGTGGCCGAATACTTTAAAATCCGCGTTGCCGATTTGCTCTCAGACAAGCGAACCAGGACGATTACCCGGCCCCGGCAGATTGCAATGGCCCTAGCCAAAGACCTGACCAATCACAGTTTGCCGGAAATTGGACAGATGTTTGGCGGAAGGGATCATACCACGGTGTTGCATGCCACCCGCAAAGTTATAGAATTGAAAGAGAGCGACAGCAAATTCTTAGAAGATTATTCCAATCTTATGCGTATACTTTCCAATTGACGGAGTTCACCGTCAAGGATGACTCGGACATTAACCCAAGAACAATAAGCCCACATGAAATTCAAAACTTCCAGAGAAAACCTCCTGATGCCCCTGCAACAAGTGGTGGGTGTGATCGAAAAACGGCAGACCCTCCCCATCTTATCTAATGTGCTGATCCGGTTGACGGATAACCGTTTGGAATTCACCGGCACCGATCTGGAGGTGCAATTGGTGACCCATTCAATAACTGATGAAGGGGAGGATGGTAGCATTACCGTCCCGGCCCGCAAACTCTTAGACATTTGCCGATTATTGCCTGACGGAAGCACGATTAACGTGGAATGCCGCCAAGACAAGGTCAGCATTAACAGTGGGCGTAGCCGGTTCTCCTTGGGGACTTTGCCCGCCGACAATTACCCGGCTTTTGATGTCAGTGAACCGGAAGCCGAACTGAGTCTGAGCAGTAGAGTGCTGAAAAAAGCCATGGAAAAGACTTTATTCGCGATGGCTTTGCAAGATGTCCGTTACTATCTGAACGGTTTGCTGCTAGATATTGATGGGCGATTGCTAAGGACAGTGGCTTCCGACGGACATCGGTTGGCACTTTATGAAGAAATATTGGAAGGCGCGGAATTGGAACCGCGCCAAGTCATCGTGCCGCGCAAGGGCATCATGGAGCTTTATCGTTTGCTCAGCGACCAAGATGAAACGGTCACCTTGCAATTCGCAGCCAATAATATCAGCGTCTTAATGGGAGAACTGAGTTTCTCCGCCAAACTCATTGAGGGGCGATTCCCCGATTTCCGCCGGGTCATGCCCAAGGACATCACTAAAGTCATTACCGCTGAAAGAGAAACCTTCAAAGCCGCATTGACCCGCGTATCCGTCCTGACCGCCGAGAAAATCAAAGGCATTAGTTTGGAGGTGAAAGACGGATTGATGTTATTGCAGTCGCAAAACCCCGACCACGAAGAAGCCGAGGAAGAATTTGAGGTTCGCCTGGAAGGCGAAGGGTTGGGCGTTGGCTTCAACACGACTTATTTATTGGATGCACTCAATAACGTGGATTCAGATACCGTTACCCTATCCTTCACTGATGCGGGTAATAGTTGCCTGATTGAAGACCCATTAAATCAGAAATATAAATTCATCGTCATGCCGATGAAGCTTTGAACACCGCCCTTCGGGTAAGGGAATTAATGTAAATAGATTTATGACGGCTTAATTTAACAGTCCACGTAGGCGGACAAAGGGATGTGAGTTGCAAAATTGAAGTGTCACTCCCATCAATATTAGGGCAACACCCATTGATGGTTCCGCCTTTGGCTATGCGCACTTATTATGCCAATCGGCTTCATTTATTCCAATCACCAACCGGTTCGTCGTGGTTGGAGTGTGAGGGGGAAGGACTTAATGCCCTTCCCCCCGCAACTCGACCTTGGTTGATGCTAGCCGCGAATCAGCTCCTGCGGCGCATTCTCGATATTCCGACCAGCAAGAATCCAGGCAGTAGCAAAGCCAAGGTCGCCGGTTCGTCCACGGTGACGGAGAGAAGTGGCCGTTGCCCGATATTAGTAATATCAGCCGAAGGGAAGTCGAGGCCGAGTGTGCCATTTGGCATCAGCGGTAGGAAGACCCATCCATAGCCAGGCAACGTGCCAGCCTTCACAGCCTTAAGTGAAGCGGTGATATCAATTTGCATCGTTCCGAGTCCCACGTTGGCGTTGCTGTCGTTAACGCCTTGAATGGTGATAGGAGTGGCGCTGGCCTCGGTGCCATTGGCTTGGATTCCGCCACCCATATTGTTCCATGTCGCCGTAATCGGATCCCAGTTTACTAGCATGTCGTTGAGGGTAAAACCGCTACCGGTACCGGTTACGACAATTTGCAGATAGGCCGTGGATATGGGCATATTGGGGTTAATCTGGCCTGCGCCGTTTCCAAACACATTGTCGAAGCGGATCAGCGCCTGAACGGGTCCGAACGGATCGGGCGAACTGCCGTCCTTGGCATCCACGTTCAGGTATTGGTCACCGCCGCCAGTCTGATCAGGAAAGCGTCCAGACAGATTGGTGTCTTGAGTGCCAGTATAGCCATTGAGTCCCTGCTGAAAATTCAAAGTGTTTGCTGTTGACGGTAAAGCCGCTGCACTCAGGAGAACTGCGGCTAGGATGGACGTTGTTTTAGTCATTGTTGTTTTTCCTCCATAAGGTGAAATCAAAGAAAGTCTGGGACAAATTCCTCAGAGGGAAGGGATAATGCCGGGAGACTGGCCTCACACATAGTGTGGGGGAAGCCCAACCCCATAAGCTCTCGCATGAGGGCCATGAAAAATCTACCAGATAATCTTCCTTGGGCTTGCCAGTGGAGAGCCGACATATCTTGTATACGCAAGAATTGCAAATGCATTTCGTTGCTCACCGCTTCCTAATGGACTTAATCGAACAAATATTATCACATAAAACTAGGTTTATACAATTCCCTATAAAATGAAAGTAGTTCTCCATTTAATTAACTGAGTGATATGGTTGGCTATAAATTAAGTTACCCAAGCCATTTTATAATTGGACACACTCCATGACATAACTGGGTAAATTAAGCTAGCCTTGCTATAATCTATGGCTGTAGGTCAAGTTTGCTTCATTTAAATCCTATACCTTAAGCAAACTCAAGACCATTGCACTAGAGGTTTTCGGAATGACCCGCATAAACCACTTAGATGCAGTCATCATACTAAAAAAAAGCAAATCCACCGACAGGACGAATGGTGGATTATAAAGAAATTTTAATCTAGGAAGGCTATGAGCACATCTGCACATATTAACATTCTCGTTGTCGATGACGTTGCTTCAATGCGTGGCATCATTAAGAACCTACTTAAATCATTGGGTTATGACCATATAGAAGAGGCAGAGGATGGTTCTGCCGCTCTAGAAAAAATCAAACACAACCATTTTGACATTGTCATAACGGACTGGATCATGCCGGTCATGGACGGCAAAGGCTTGCTCAACGCCATTCGAAGGGATGCCACGCTTTCTCAACTTCCCGTATTGATGATTACTGCCGAAGCAAAAAAAGAAAATATTATTGAGGCCGTACTACTAGGGGTAAAGGGTTGTATCGTCAAGCCATGCAGTGTTGGCATCCTCGAAGAGAAGATTAATAAAATTATCGGCAAACAGGCGCAGCAAAACGATGCAGATTGGTTGCATAGTTGATCAATCTGCTCCATCTCCTTAAACTTCCAACTTCTCGGCCACGGCTGACGATTGGCTAATCGCTTGCCCTTAATGCCTCCTTTGGATTCACAATGGTTCAAGCTTGCTTATGGATTGGAATTATCCTGCCTATTTCCACTCTCAGCCATTTTCCCCACCGAACCCTCAACCCATGCTTTCATGCCGCTTTGCAAGGAAGTCAGGGTCAACATGGCTTCTTCGGCAGAGGATTTCATCTTTTCCTGCAACTGCGCGTAATGCTGTGTTTGCACGGCGAGGATTTCCTCGGGCGTACTGGCATTTTTCATTGATCTGAGTGTACTGGCATAACCTGTGGCAATTTGGCTGAATGCATTGACTTGCAAATCGGTCAAGGTGGTTGCCATGGTACTGACGATCCCACTGAATTCTTCAAGACTGGAGGCAATGGCTTCCAATTCTTTTGGATTGTTGGCATTACGCAGGAGGGAATTGATTGCAGTGGTATTATGATGGGCAATGGATTGAGTGGCATCCATTGCAGTCTTGGCGAGACTCCCCCAAGTCGCCATATCCCATTGACCGGTAATTAGGCTGTTAAAAGCGTTTTGATTGGATTCGCTGATCGACTTTAATAGTTCAGCCGATGACTTATTTAGGGTTTCTAACAACTCGATATAATTTTGTTGCATGAGTATTCTCTGAAAATGTTTATGATGGGATTAATGTATTCAAGTTACTTAAAAAGCTTAAAACTGGGATCATCAATGCTTCTTTTGACATTCCAATGCTTGATCCAAGAAAGCTCTGACACTTCGCACCTGATTTGCAAATCATCAGTTTTTACCGAGTTTGGCCCAAGCGTTTGACCATTTTGTCGATGGCTTTGATTTGTGGGGCATCCTTGGAAAAGAAATTGGGATGTGCGCTGTCAGGGCTGGAATATCCCCAAAAATCCCAACAACCTCTGGGATTCAATGGCACGGATTTAGAGGGTTTGACCTGCGGATATAACACGATGATATTATTGCTGTCGGCCATTTCGTTATAGCCTGTGGTTTTGTAATAGCGGTCACCAATGACTGCCGCACCTTGTTGACAACCATGCAAAGCCACATGAACTTTGCACTGTGATTTTTCGCAACTCGCCGGCACGTAGGCAAATGCCTCGTCATCCATGCTGGAACGGTCTGAATCAATGAATTCGCGCTGATTAAAGGCGATGAATTTTCCATTTAGCTTATTAGAAGGCGGATTGATATTGCCATAAATCTGTTTGAGAATGTCATGAGCTTGATACATATCGCAGTCATTGATGAAAGGCGGGGCGGTTATCTCACAGGCCACATCATTCGCATTATTGGTGATCAATGCATGGCCGCTGCTTTTGGTTTTCACATACGTTATATTTTCTTTTGGAACCCCGGCCAACTCGAGAAAACGCATGGTTTGATCGACGACTTTGGTGGTCACCGTGTTGTCTTTTGTGCCGCTGAAAATATAGACTTTGTGCTTTTTCAGGCCCGTCAAGTCATCTATTTTGCCTTCTTTTGCAAACAACTGGGCATGTTCCAGCAGTTTTGCGGCATCTGGCCCTGGTCCAATCGGTCTCATGCAAGTGGTGGTTGCATTCATGATGAATGAATTTGACGAAAACGAGCCTGAGCAATAGAACGGCCCACCGGCTACGATCCCTGCACCCACTATGGAGTTTGAAAATGCCACCTCATATTGCGCTGCCATAAATCCGCCCGAAGACAAACCCGAAATCGAGGTTTGGGATAAATCGGCATTAAGTGCGGGAAGTGCAGCGGGGGCGGAAATGGCGGACTCTGTCATTAATGCTAAAAATGTCATTGCGATCATTCCACGAACAACATTAGAAAAGTAAACGTGCATGACACACCTTGTTTGCGTTGAAATAATCCATCACTTTTACCACAAAGCCTAAGAGTGGGGTAGGTGCGCACATGGGGAATTTTGAGTTTACTCTCTACTTTACGTGCGCCATGACCCACTCGGACTAAATATTTGTTCTTGACAACTTCAAACAATGGCAGGAAACTTAACATCGTTAAAATTATTTACAGAAGTTATATGGGCATCAACGAACGGCGAGAACGGGAACGGAAGGCGGTCAGGAAGAAAATCCTTGAAGCCGCACGAGAATTGTTTGTGGCCGAAGGCTATGACGCAGTGACGATGCGGCGCATTGCAGAAGCCATCGAATATTCTCCCACCGCCATCTACTTTCACTTCAAAGATAAAGAAACCCTCATTCGTGAACTTTGCCGGGAGGATTCCGCTTCGCTGGCTAAGGCGTTCAATGCCATCGCCAAAGAACCCGACCCTCTTGAGCGTCTTAAAAAAATTGGAACGGCTTATCTCGATTTTGGCGTTCGCCATCCTAACAGCTATCGCTTGATGTTCATGAACAAAAGCAAGTTAAAAGAGGATGACTTGGCTGGCATGGGTCATGGCAAACAGGAAGAGGACGGTTATGCATTTCTGGTTGCCACGGTGGGCGAAGCGATCGGCAAGGGGCTGCTGCGCGGGCAGTTAAGTGACCCTCACTTGGTTGCGCAAGCGTTCTGGTCAGCCGGTCACGGGGTCGTCGCACTCCATCTTGCCAAGCGGGATGATCCTTGGGTGGATTGGCGACCATTGGAAGAGACCGCTGAATTGATTAGCACGTCGATGATTAATGGATTGAAAAGGGAGGGTTCGCCTCATGATTAAATGGAGTATAACCGCGCTCAAGTTGCTTGCTGTCGCTTCAGGACTGCTTGTCGCCGCCGCTTGTTCGGAACAAAAATCGGTTGAGGAGCCGATTCGCCCTGTGCGTGTAATGACGGTCAATTTTGAAAACGCAATGGCTACCTCCAGCTATTCGGGTGAAGTCAAGGTTCGCCACGAGCTTTCACTTTCCTTCCAAGTGCAGGGAAAAATTGCCAAGCGTTTGGTGGATGTTGGCACAGTGGTGAAGCCGGGCCAATTGCTTGCCACTTTGGACCCACCCGATTATCTTGATAATGAGTCCAGTGCGGTCGCTCAGTTAAATGCCGCACAGGCAGAACTTAACCAAGCAAGAAAGGATTTGTTTCACACCAACAATCTCTTTGAGAAGGACTTGACCAGTAAAGCCAGCGTTGAACGCAGGCAAGACGCATTACAGGCGGCAGAGGCTCGTTTTGCACAAGCTCAGGCTGCATTGGCTTTAAGTGCCAGAAAAACCTCCTATGCCAAGCTAATTGCAGAACATTCTGGCGTAATTGCCAGTGTGGAGGCAGAACCAGGGCAAGTTGTCGGGGCAGGGCAAACGATTGTCCGTCTGGCAATAACCAACGAAAAGGAGGTGGTCATCAATGTGCCTGAAAACCATTTGGACGAAATTAAAACAGCAGACGAAATAAAAGTCAGCCTTTGGGCCAAGCCTGGTGTGTTTTATTGGGCTAAAGTGCGGGAAATTTCACCCGCCGTTGATGCCCTGATCCGAACTTTCACTGTGAAGGTTTCAATTCTTAAACCCAGTGACGCTGTTCGCATGGGCATGACCGCGACGGTATATGTGACGCGCAAGGAGCCTCATTCCGCCGCCTTGGTTCCGCTGACCGCAGTGACTCAGCAAGGACAGCAAGCCATGGTTTGGCTCTATGATCCCTCTACGCAAACAGTCCGGCCGCAACCTGTCACCTTAGAGGGTTATGAAGATGTAAACGCCAAAATACGCAATGGAGTCAAGACGGGAGATCGCGTGGTCACTGCGGGTGTGCATAAATTATTGGCGGGGGAGAAAGTGCGTTTGTTGGAAGAGGACAAACCGTGAAGGATTTGAATCTTTCCGCGTGGGCCTTGCGCCATCAATCATTCGTTGCTTATTTGATTGCGGTTTTCTCTATCGGCGGATTATTTGCTTACTTGACACTGGGTCGTGCCGAAGATCCTGACTTCACCATTAAGGTGATGGTCGTCAGTGCCGAATGGCCTGGGGCGACGGCACGCGAAATGGAACTCCAAGTGACTGACCGTTTGGAGAAGAAACTCCAAGAAATCCCGTGGCTGGATTATGTGCAGAGTTATTCCAAACCTGGGCATAGCCTCATTTTCGTCAATTTAAAAGAACATGCCCCCAACGATCAGGTGCCGGATGCTTGGTATCAGGTGCGCAAGAAGTTAGGCGACATACGCGGCGATCTTCCCGATGGGGTCAAAGGCCCATATTTCAATGACGAATTTGGAGACACTTACGGCACTGTCCTTGCCTTCACCGGCGACGGGTTTACCCGTGCCGAGTTAAAAGACGTGGTCGATGATGTGCGGCAGGAATTGTTGCGTATTCCCAATGTAGCCAAAGTGGATTTGATTGGTGTCCAGCCTGAGAAGATATTTATAGAAATATCCCATCGTAAATTGGCTAATTTGGGCATAGACCCAAACATTATTGTGCGGACCTTACAACAGCAAAACAGCATGAACCCTGCCGGCAACATTGAGACAGCCAGCGACAGGATTTATATGCGTGTCAGTGGCGATCTTAAGTCGGTGGAAGCTGTGCGCGAAATCGGCATCGCGGCGAATGGACGGCAGTTTCGCTTGGGCGATATTTCACGAATCTATCGGGGCTATGCCGACCCGCCCACGCCCAAATTCCGTTTCATGCAAGAAGATGCCATCGGTTTGTCGATTTCGATGACCAAGGGTGGCGATATTTTGAAGTTGGGCGACGAGTTGAAATCAGAAATTGCCAAGCTCAGCAGAAACTTGCCCATCGGCATCAACATTCATCAAGTGTCGGATCAACCCAAAGTCGTGCGGGAATCGGTCAACGAGTTCATGAAAACCTTGAGCGAGGCGGTGGCGATTGTTTTGGCTGTGAGTTTTCTGTCACTGGGCTTGCGTACTGGATTAGTCGTGGCGCTATCCATTCCTTTGGTATTGGCCATCACCTTTTTAACAATGAAGGTGGTCGGCATTGATTTGCAACGTATTTCATTGGGAGCGCTGATCATCGCATTGGGATTGTTGGTTGATGATGCGATTATTTCGGTGGAAATGATGATTGTGAAAATGGAGCAAGGATTTGATCGTTTTTCCGCCGCCACTTTTGCTTATACGTCTACCGCCTTTCCCATGCTAACTGGCACATTGGTCACTGCGGCTGCTTTCATGCCGGTGGGATTTGCCAAGTCCTCCGCCGGGGAATATTGCTTCAGCATATTTGCAGTGGTGGGGATTGCATTATTAGCCTCTTGGTTTGTCGCCGTTATCTTCACTCCTTATCTGGGTTTTAAACTCTTACCCGACATTAAACAAGTAGATAGACATTCCGAAAGCGAAGTTTATGAGCGTGGTTTCTATCCTCAATTTAGATCGTTTATAAAACTGTGCCTGGCTTTTCGTTGGTGGGTGGTGATTTCAACTGTTTTAATCTTTGTTTTTTCACTTTATATGTTCGGGTTTGTCCAGCAGCAGTTTTTTCCTTTTTCCAACCGCCCAGAATTGTTGATTGACCTGTGGTTGCCACAGGGTTCTTCTATCATAGCGTCTGAACAGGAAGCCAAGAAAGCAGAGGCACTCCTGAAGGATGACCCTGACATCGTTAATTTTGTCAGTTATATTGGGGCAGGTTCTCCACGATTTTATCTCCCGCTCGACCAACAACTGGAACATGACAATTTCGCTGAAATTGTGGTGTTGACTAAAGATTCACAGGCTCGTGAACGCCTGGTGTCGCGGATGCGAAAGGCGTTTGACAATGGCTTCACCTTGCTGCGGGTCCGTCTTAATCGATTGGAAAATGGCCCACCCGTTGGCTTTCCCATTCAATTTAGGGTCAGCGGGCGCGATATGGAAAAAATTCGCCCGATAGCCGAGGAAGTGGCTGCCATTGTTCGCAGCAACCCTCACACCCAAGATGTACACTTGGATTGGGGGGAGCCGAGCAAAGTGATTTTCCATGAAGTGGATCAAGACAAAGTCCGCGCATTGGGGCTGAGTTCGCAAGATATTTCGTTTACCTTGGACACCTTTCTTTCCGGCTTGGGTATTACCTATTACCGAGAGGGCAATAAACTGATTGAGTTGATTGGACGTGCCGAACCCGAAGAGCGTAAGAATCCGGCTTTGGTTGATGAAATCAATATTCAAACCCGAACTGGCAAGAACGTCCCGCTTAGCCAATTGGTCTATACCCGCCCTGGTTTTGAAGAAGGCATCATTTGGAGACGGAATCGTTTCCCAACATTTACCGTCCGCTGCGATATTCGCGATAACGCCCAAGCACCCGATGTTGCGGCGCAAATTGACCCCCTGCTGAACCCAATCCGTGCCAAATTACCTGATGGCTACCGTATCGAACTCGGAGGGACAGTTGAAAGCAGCAAAACTGCGCAGGATTCCATCAATGCCGTGATGCCGCCCATGTTGTTAGCGGTTCTTACCTTGTTAATGATCCAGTTGCAAAGTTTTCGCAAAACAATGCTAGTGTTGGTGACCGCGCCTTTGGGGATGATTGGAGTCACGGCTTTTCTCTTGATGTTTGACGTTCCATTTGGGTTTGTTGCCACACTGGGTGTCATTGCATTATCGGGCATGATCATGCGGAATTCTGTCATCCTTGTAGACCAGATCGAGCGTGACATCGAAACGGGTTCGCCTCCAATGGAAGCCATCACCAATGCCACCGTCCGACGTTTACGACCCATCTTGTTGACAGCCGCAGCAGCGATCCTAGCCATGATTCCACTCTCGCGGAGTGAGTTTTGGGGGCCGATGGCAGTGGCTATCATGGGCGGTTTGTTGGTGGCAACGGTTTTTACTTTGATTTTCGTCCCTGCGCTGTATGCGGTCTGGTTTAGAATCAAGGAAGAAAATCATGTGTGATCCGACTATCCCGGTACACTGTGTGCGAAAACGATTTTACCTTCTGTCATTGTTGTTCCTGTGCGCGGCCTTGTCTGCTTGCATGGTGGGTCCGGATTACCATCCGCCCGAATCGGCAACCCCAAAGCGCTGGGTAGCCGGCTTACCGCCATCTTGCATGGGTGAATTTAGTCACCAAGTGTGTGATGAAGAGGCCAACAAATCCGCCCTTACCGCGCAAAGAGCAACCAAACCCGCCGTCCTAGCCCGGTGGTGGCATGGTTTTAATGATCCAAAGCTTACTTCATTGATCGAACGGGCATTGCAGGGAAATTTGGATATGCAAGCGGCTGATGCCCGTCTGATTGCTTCTCGCGCCCAAGTCACCTCTTCAGCAGCGGCATTGTGGCCTAGGCTTGGCATGTCTGGTGGATACCAACGCCAACGACTCAGCCCCAATGCGTTGAAAGGCATTTTAAGCGGGGCATTTGAGGGGGGTGAGTCTCCCACTGGGTTACTGTCATCGCTCGGCCCTCTTGGGGAGCCATTCAACCTGTTCCAAGCCGGTTTCGACAGTTCGTGGGAATTGGATGTTTTCGGCGGCATTAAACGGCAAAAAGAAGCCGCTCAAGCCGCAGCCGATGCCTACGAGGAAAGTCTGCATGATATCAGTATCACCTTGTCAGCAGAAGTGGCGCGTAATTATTTGGAATGGATCGCTTTGCAGTCTCGTTTGCAGATTGCCCACCAGCGCCTCGAAAACCAGCGCAAAATTCTTAAGCTTGCCGACCAAGCCTACCAAGAGGGATTTGCCAATGCATTGGATGTCAAACGGGCCAAAACCGAAATGGAAGCGGTCAACGCCACAGTGCCAGTCATTGAAGCTCAAATCGACAGTACCCGCCATGGCATGGCTGTATTATTGGGGCGGCAGCCGAATGCCATCGACCAAGAATTAGCCAAGCCTAGGACAGACATTCCCCGCCCTCCAGTGCTTCCCGTCGGAACCCCTGCGGATATATTGCGGCGGCGGCCCGACATACGCAGGGCGGAACGCAGTGTAGCCGCATCCAATGCCATGATTGGGGCGGCAGTGGCGGAGTTGTTCCCCAAAATCACCATCACAGGCGCGGTGGGTTTGCAAAGCCAAGACATGGGCGATTTGGCGAGTTTTAACAGTGGGTTTTATGGGGTCGGCCCGCGCTTTTCTTTGCCGTTATTTCAAGCGGGTCGATTATTGGCGAATATTGATGCCCAAGAAGCCAAAAATACCGAAGCGCTAAAGGCTTATGAAAAATCGGTATTGCTTGCCTTGCGCGAAGTGGAAGATGGCATGACGACGCTAAATGGTGAATATCGTCATCAACAAGCTTTGCTTGCAGCCGAGGCATCGGCCCGGAATTCACATGAAGCCGCTTCATTCATTTATCAGGAAGGCGAATCCGAGTTGCAAGCCGTGCTGGATTCCAACCGAACGTGGTATGACGTTCAAGAACAATTACTGCAAAGCCAATTGGCTTGGGCGACCGGGCATGTGGCCTTATACAAGGCGTTGGGAGGGGGATGGGAGTTTGAATCGGTAAAGTAATCGAACCTGCGACGCAGGTTTTAAGGGCAAAATCCGATTGGAATCCAATACCTTACCCGTTTTAAAATCAATCCTGCATAGTAAACGATGGGGTTGACTCAGTTTGGTTTTTGACGTAAAAAGACGGTGAAAAATAAAATAACTGAATATCGGCTTATGGTTATTTGCCCATTCGCTGGCACTGATTCCCTTACTGCGTGCCCGTCATGCATTACACTGACCGTGGCGACGAACTATATTTTTTAATGGAGCAACGGGTGAAACTCAGCGTCGAACAATATAAGACTTGGAAACATAGAAGCATCACTTTACTAGGCATGTCGGGTGTCGGCAAGACTCGCCTCGCCAACATTCTCCGTAGGGAAGGCGGATGGTTCCATTTTTCGGTTGATTACCGGATAGGCACGCGCTACCTTGGCGAGCCTATTCTGGACAATATCAAGTTGCAATTGATGCATATCCCTTTACTGAGGGATTTGTTGCGGTCCGATTCCATCCACGTCAACAATAATATCACTGTCGATAATTTGACCCCTGTTTCAACCTTCCTTGGCAAACTTGGAAACCCTGAAAAAGGCGGCTTGAGCTTGAAAGAATTCAAGCATCGGCAATTATTGCACCGGGACGCGGAACTTGCCGCGTTGCGCGATGTGCCAGAATATATTTTCAAGGCAAAAGCCATCTATGGCTATGATAACTTTCTGAATGATGCGGGCGGCAGTCTGTGCGAATTGGAAGATCCACAACTTTTCAATAAGCTGGCCGAACATACGCTGATTCTATATGTGGAAGCGACTAAAGAGGATGAAAAGCACTTGATTTCCAGGGCCGAATGCGATCCTAAGCCTTTATATTATAGAGAGGAATTTTTAGACCAGCAGTTGGCGGTTTACCTTGCCGAACGGGGTTTGCCTTTTGCAGCGATGATCGATCCTGATGACTTTGTGCGTTGGGTATTCCCTAGGTTGTTCGCTGCACGCATACCTCGTTATAAGCAGATAGCCGATGAATACGGCTATACCATCACCACTGAGGAATTGTCCAAGGTGACAGACGAAGCCAGTTTTCATAGTTTGGTCGAATCTGCCATCGCCAGAAGCTAGTCAGCGGCTAATTTCATTTACCCTTGCATTCAGCCATTCGCTTACCCAGTCAATAACACCCATGCCATTAGTCGCCCACAACCAACTCCCTGCCTTCGATGATTTGAAACAGGAAGGTGAAACCGTCATACCCGGCGATCTTGCCATTCATCAAGACATACGGGAACTCCACATTGGCTTGCTCAATCTGATGCCGGACGCGGCCTTGACTGCCACGGAGCGGCAGTTTTTGCGCCTGATCAATGATAGCAACCAGATTGCGCAGTTCTATGTCCATTTATTCACGCTGCCTGAATTGCCTAGAAGTCAGGAAGGATTGGCCCATGTCCAAGCCTATTACGAAACCTTTGAGCAAATCCAAGCCTCGGGATTGGATGCATTGATTGTAACCGGAGCCAACGTCACTCAACCGGGCCTTTCCAAAGAGGCATTTTGGAACCCTTTGGTCGAAGTGGTCGATTGGGCTTATGAAAATGTCACATCGACTTTGTTTTCTTGCCTGACCACCCATGCCACGTTACAGTTTCGCTACGGACAGACACGTCGACGCTTACCCGAAAAGCGCTGGGGGGTGTTTCCGCATCGGTTGACGGTCAGGAATCATCCACTCGTGGTGGGGGTCAATACTCGTTTTGATGTGCCGCACTCGCGCTTCAATGAAATTGGCCGTGACCAGTTTGAGGCGGCCGGACTGCATGTGCTAGTAGAAAGTGATGAGGCGGGTGTGCATCTGGCGGTTAGCCAAGATGGTTTCAGGCTGGTATTTTTCCAAGGACACCCGGAATACGACACGATAAGCTTATTAAAGGAATACAAGCGTGAGGTGATGTTGTTTAGCTCAGGTGCCAGGGACGACTATCCTCCGTTTCCGGAAAATTATTTCTCGCCCTTGTCGCAGGCAATTCTCGACGAATATGCAGAATTGGTCATTTCCGCCAAAAAGGACAATATCCCGCCCCCGCGGTTTCCCGAGGGCTTGATCGTACCCAAACTGGATAACACTTGGCACGATACGGCGGAGGCAATATTGAATAATTGGGTGGGTAAAGTTTACCAAACCACGAACCAAGACCGGGCAAAGCCATTTATGGAGGGAGTCAACCCTGAAGATCCCTTGGGCTTATATGGGGGTTAGCTGCTTAGGCCGGGCTAGATTTCAAAACCGGCCGGCCTTGCTGAGTGAAACTAGGCGCATTCATTTACGTTACAATATAGACTTTCTCATACCTTAACGTATCCCCGTCATTTCCCTTTTGCGTAATATCATGCAACAAATCAGCCCAATCGAATTAAACAAGCGCTTACATTCTGATAGTCCTCCGCCGCTGCTATTGGATGTTCGTGAGCCACTTGAATTCGCACATTGTCACATTGAGGGCAGCGTGAACATGCCCATGAACCAAGTCTTCTCTGGCTATGCCGCATTGGACTCGCAACGGGAAACCGTGGTTGTCTGCCATCACGGCATGAGAAGCGCTCAAATTACCAATTTTCTGCTAAACCATGGATTCACTAACATCGCTAATTTGACCGGCGGTGTCGCTGCTTGGGCTAGTTTGGTTGATCCGACAATGCCTACTTATTAATGATCAGTGTAATCCAGCGTGTCACACAAGCCGAGGTAAGCATCAACGGGACCAGTGTGGGCCGAATGGGTCGCGGCATCTTGGCCTTGGTGGCAGTGGAGCGAGGCGATACCGAGGCACAAGCGCAGCGCTTGGCCGAGCGCATCTTGGGTTACCGGATTTTTCCTGATGCCGATGACAAGATGAATCTGAGCCTAGCGGATATTGATGGCGAGTTAATGTTAGTTTCCCAATTTACCTTGGCCGCCGACACCCGAAAAGGCGCACGACCCAGCTTCACACCTGCCGCCTCGCCAGAGGAAGGTTTACGCTTGTTTGAATACTTTGTGGGAGTGGTCAGGGAAAGGCATCCAAACACTCAAACCGGGCAGTTCGGTGCGGACATGCAAGTTTCGCTGATCAATGACGGGCCGGTGACTTTTTCCCTCCGCGCCCCACCCGCTCAAGCGATCTGACAGGACTGACGTTACCTACACTAGCCGTGTTAATGCAAGCTCTTTGACGTCGCTCAGGACAGGCTTTGACGCTCCCATCCCAAGCCGCTGCGAAACATCAGTTAGATGTAGAGCGGTGCCATTTTCCGCCATGCCGAGGCTCGATGCGCCCTGCCGTCCCAAATGTGCAATGCATGATGAATGCCTTTTTCCCCCAACACACGGCTTAAATGTAGGTTGTTATCTAAGAAAGGATCGTCCCGCCCGATGGTTAGAACAATGTCCATATCGCGTAAATGCTGTAATCTGTGTTCGCAATGTAAATTAGGAAGATAATGGCTGGGATTGTGGAAGTAGATATTTTCGTCATGATAGCCATCAAACAAATCCCTGAAAGATTCAATATTGAGTGATAGATCGTAGCGGCCGGAAAAAGCGGACAACTTCCTGAATAAATGGGGATGCCGAAATGCGATATTCGTGGCATGGAACGCGCCAAGGCTGGAACCATGCGCGATAGTGCAAGTGTGCGGGTTGATGGATGACATCAAGGGCAATACTTCGTTGAGGATATAATCCTCAAATTGCATATGGCGGCGAATACGGTCAGCCGGGTGACGCCAGAAGCAATATAAACTCTCATGATCGACACTATCCACGCAAAACAACTGGATTTGCCCCGAATTGATTTTGTGCGACAAAGAACCCACGATGCCAATATTCTCATACTCAAAAAAGCGTCCATCGCGGGTAGGGAAGACCAGCGCCTTCGCCCCGGCATGGCCGAAGACCAACAACTCCATGTCGCGTTCCATTCGATGGCTAAACCAACGGTGATATTCTCTTTTCATAGCGGATCGAAAAAGGTTTTCAGTTCATTCAGTAGTTTGGATTCCTGCTCTTCACGCCCCGGAAAATCGAAATGACCGGCTGTCGCCACAAACAATTGCTTTGGCCCGGTCAGTCCATTGTATACGGCAAATTGACCGGGCGGTGCCACCACCGGGTCGAAGAGGGCCGCAGCAACATGCACGGGAATCGAAATATGTTGAGCGGACAAAGCCGCATCATAATACTGTAATGTGTCCATTACGTTACCATGCCTCCTGTGGTACATCGACACTGCAGCCCCGCTGCCCGTCGTCGCCAGCCCTAAACGCAAAGCTTGGCAACCAAAACTGGGAACGTTCAAAGCCGCCAACTGAATGCGAGGGTCCCACGCGACTGCCATGGCGCCTATGCCGCCGCCAAAGCTAGTGCCTTGATAGCCGATATGTCCTTCAAGTTCCGGGCAAATTTGCAAGAGGGCAGACACCGCAATCCAAATATCTTCAACACATCCGCCTAAGATGTAACGATCCGGCTTGTCGATGTCGTGCAAGACATGATAAGCCGGGTTGCTGGAAACCCCATGACAGGCACTGCGGGACAAGCCCCTGAAACAAGGGAAGATAAAAGCAGTGTCCCTGCTAGGAAAATCAAAATCCGGCGCGTCCCTCCCTCCATAACCATGACCGATGACCATGCCCTTGCGGGGGCGACTTGCCTTGGGAGTAAGCAACCAACCGCCAATGCTAAAACTATCGGTGGATTGGTAAACAATGTCCCTGACTGCAAAATCGGCATGGCAAGCTTTATCTTCGGATAGTTTGATGTCAGAATTTGCCATAAGGGCCTTGCCATAACGGGATTGCCAAAATTGCTGGAAGTCGTCAGGCTCAGTTGGAATAGGCACTTTGAGCAGGGTCTCCAAGCAATATCCATAGCTAGGGTCAAAATGATACGAATGATTCAACAATGACATGGTTGTGTGGAAAAACAGGGCTGAGGTTCAATGGATTGTAACGATGTGAGAAGTTTCAATTCGATTGCTGAACTATTTCTTTCGATACAAAGTAGCATGGCAAAGACTATTGTAGGACGGCAACCCCTTGCCAACATGGGCAATTTGTCAAACACTAAGTTTTACGAGTTTCTGCTTTTGAAATGACAACATAAAAACACTTGCAAAACCCGCGCCTAAACGATATACTTCTTCACATCAACGCGGGGTGGAGCAGTCTGGTAGCTCGTCGGGCTCATAACCCGAAGGTCATAGGTTCAAATCCTATCCCCGCTACCAAATAAAACAAAGGCTTACAGTTTTATAACTGTAAGCCTTTTTGTTTTGAACCTAGCCAGTAGGGAAAAATTAGAGGGCTTAAGTGAACCTCGAAAAACTGGTTACATTTTCAATTGAAATCTCCGGAAAAATCTCTCTTTGTAATATTCCTGTAATATTTTAAGGCTATAATCCCCTATTTAATTTTGGCAAACTTCAAGCTAGACATAATTTTTCTTTGACTGATCCCGAAATGATGCATGAGTAATCTTGAAAGCATTTGATAGGGATTTATAAATTTCTCCTATATAGCATAACCCCTGCCATGGAACAGTCATCCACTCCAATCGACCCTCCCGCCATCGTTTCCATCGTCCACTCCGCAGGTCAAGGCAGGGTTCGCTTGCGTGTGCAAGGTTTATACCGCTCCGACAAGTTAAAGCATGACTTGGAAAAAGCGTTGTCACGCCATCTCGTGATCCAAGAAGTAAGGGCGAATAGCCTGACCGGCAATGTGTTAGTTCAATATCCAGCCGATCAAGATCAAGATGCGATTGTAATGGAAGTTGACAGCATCGCCCGCCGATGCCTGAACGGACGGATTGTGTCCATTTCCAAGCCAAAACCCCGCCCATTTACTGCGAAACCCGCGCACGCAAAGCTAAAAAGGAATGATGATGGCTTGTCTTTTACTGAGCGGTTTAAAGCTCAGTTCAACAAGTCGAATCCTTATGTAGAGGTCATGCCCAGCCAGCCTGTCCCCAAGCATTCTTGGCACAAGCTGGATACGCGCGAAGCGATGGCACGGCTGGACACTTCTAAAGTGGGTTTATCGGTCGTTGAGGCAGGGCATCGTTTACAAATATTTGGCCCAAACCGGCTTGCCGAGAACAAGCGCCGATCAACCTTGGAGATGTTTACAGAGCAACTTGCCAACCCTGCCATGCTGATGCTGGGAGTGTCGGCAGTGGTTTCGGTGGCGACGGGTGGACTGATTGATGCCGCTGTGATCGTCAGTGCCGTGTTAATGAATGCCATCATCGGCTATGTGACGGAAAGTTCATCGGAACGCACGATCAGTGCGTTAGGGTCAATGGCTCCAACCCATGCCAATGTTATTCGGGATGGCAAACAGTTCACTGTTCCTATTGAGGAAATCGTGATTGGCGATTTGCTGCTGCTGACGCCTGGTTCCTATGTACCCGCCGATGCCAGACTTTTAAAGAGTAGCCGACTGACTGTTGACGAGTCGGCCTTGACGGGCGAGTCCATGCCAGTCGGCAAGCACTGGGATTTCATCGCCCCGGAAGATACGCCTTTAGCCGACCGCAAAAACATGCTGCACATGGGTACGATAGTCACTGGCGGCAGCGGGCAGGCACTGGTCGCGGCGACTGGAAAGAACACCGAAATTGGCTTGATCCAATCCTTGGTCGGCGAAGTGAAGCCACCGGACACCTTGCTCCAGCGTCAGCTTGACGATCTGAATGGGAATCTGGCGAAGACCTGTGGAATCCTCTGTGTCGGTGTGTTTGGTTTGGGGGTTTTGCGTGGCTACTCATGGCTGCAAATGCTGTCCTCATCCATTTCGCTGGCGGTTGCCGCCATCCCCGAGGGCTTGCCGGCGGTGGCAACGACGACTCTAGCCATTGGCATTCGCAACTCGCACCGGGAAAAAGTTTTGATCCGGCAATTGGGCGCAGTGGAAAGCCTGGGTTCTGTGCAAGTGATCTGCTTGGATAAGACCGGCACCTTGACCATGAACAAGATGAAGGCAGTGACACTGCGCACCGCGGGTCATACTGTCGCCATCACCGATGAACGATTCGAGGTTAGAGGCCAAACCATCAACCCACTGGAGCAACCAGAAATCAAAAAACTGCTGGAAATCGTTTGTCTGTGCAGCGAAGTCAAATTCGTAGGTTCCTCTGTAACCCCCGCATTGGAAGGTTCGCCAACCGAAAGTGCGATGGTGGAAGCCACGATGAACGCTGGGGAAAATGTAAGGGTTCTACGCGATGCCCATCCAGTGATCAAAACCACGCACCGTGCGGAAAACCGTCCTTATATGATGACGGTTCATGAAACCACAGACGGTAGATTGCTGTTTGCGATGAAGGGAAGCCCGGGTGATGTGCTGGCGCTTTGCCAGTGGCGACAGCACGAAGGCGAGATGGAAGAACTCGACGAAAACATAAGGGATCGCATCATTGAACGCAACGACCGACTGGCGGGTGATGCCCTCAGAGTGTTAGGCGTTGCCTACGCATACGTGGACAAGACCGAAGATTTGAAGACACCCCCGCTAGTTTGGCTTGGCCTGATAGGAATGGAGGACTCCATCAGACCTGACATGGATCGCTTGATGGCGGAATTCCATAGTGCCGGGGTCAGAACCGTGATGATTACGGGCGACCAAAGTGCCACAGCCTATTCAGTCGGCAGTCGTCTGGGGTTGAGTGGGGACGCACCACTGGAAATCATTGATTCGGCCAATTTGGATAAACTTGATCCCGAAATTCTCAAAGGCGTGATCAAAAATACCTCTGTATTTGCCCGCGTCAGCCCCGCTCATAAATTGAAAATTGTGCAGGCATTGCAGGATGCCGGACATGTGGTGGCGATGACAGGTGATGGTGTCAATGATGGGCCCGCATTAAAGGCGGCGGACATTGGTGTGGCAATGGGCGATCAAGGCACGGATGTGGCTCGCTCGGTCGCTGATGTGGTGCTGGAAGACGACAACCTTCACACGATGATCATTGCCATTCGTCAAGGTCGCACCATTTATAGCAACATTCGTAAAAGCTTGCGTTTTCTATTATCAACCAACCTCAGCGAAATTGAATTGGCAATTCTCACCATGGCGCTTGGCATGGGTGAAGCGCTCAACCCCCTTCAATTGTTATGGATTAATATGGTGGCCGACATTGCCCCGGCGATGGCTTTGGCCTTGGAACCACCTGAACAGGATGTGCTAAAACAACCACCCCGTGACCCGGAACGTGCCATTATTAACGGTTCAGACTTCCGCCGCCTGTTGCGTGAATCCCTATTTATCACCGGCGGCTCCCTTGGTGTTTATACGCTGAGCCGGTTGCGCTACGGGCCTGGCTTGCAAGCCAGTTCCAATACGTTTCTCGCCTTTACTTTGGCGAAATTTCTACATGCCCTCAGTTGCCGTTCTGAAGACACCACCGTTCTTGACCGAGATCGTCCAGCCAATCCACATATGGTCACCGCCTTGGCCGGCACCTTGGCCATCCAAGCGTTGGCGACCTTCGTTCCGCAACTTCGAAGCTTGCTGCGCCTGACACCCTTAGGCTTGGTGGATATCCCGCTTATCTTGGCGGGCGCTAGCATTCCCTTTGTACTTAATGAATCGACTAAGCGCATCACCCAACAAACGCGCAAGAGTGGAGACTCAAACCCATGAAACAAAATTTTTTATTTACTTCCGAAGCGGTTGCCGAGGGTCATCCTGACCGGCTCTGCGATATTATCAGCGATACGGTCGTAGACCGTTTTTTGCGCCAAGACCCCTATTCGCGCATTGTCACCGAATGCGCTCTGTCCAAAGGCGTGGTGTTTATGGCAGCGCGGTTCGCTTCCACCGCCAATGTCGATTTACCCGATGTGGCACGGTCGGTGATCGGGCCTGTCGGTTATCGACCTGAAGATTTCAACGCGACTGACTGCACGGTAGTCACCAGCCTCATCACCATGCCGCCCGAGCATCGCGCCAAGGCCAACGAGTTGGAAATGACAGATAACGAAATCGAACATTTCCCGGCCTCTCACCAAGCCACCATCTTCGGCTTTGCCTGCAATCAAACACCGGAGTTCATGCCACTCCCCATCGTTTTGGCCAATCGTTTGGTGCGCAAGCTGAGCTTGGCCCGACGTAAAGAAATTAACTACTTGTCGCCGGATTGCACGGTTCAAGTTGGCATCGTCTACGAAAATGCCAAGCCAGTGCGCATTCACAGCATTACTATCGTCGCTGGTTTCCAGTTTCGGGTAAAAGTTGACCCGGTTATCCTGAGGGAAGACTTGTTCCATCATGTCATCAATCCAGTGTTGTCCGCCGGGCCGCTGGGCATTGATGAGGGAACCGAAGTCTTTATCAATCCTCAAGGCATCTTCCCTAAAAGTGGGCCGGCTTACCATTCTGGCATGACTGGCAGGAAATCCGCCGGCGACACCTACGGCGGATATGCCCGGCATAATGGCGCCGCCTTGAGCGGCAAGGACCCATCAAGAATTGATCGCATCGGCGTTTACGCCGCCCGATATGCCGCCAAAAACATCGTTGCCGCCGGGTTGGCGGAAGAATGTGAAGTTCAACTCAGTTATTCCATCGGCCATGCCGCCCCGGTTAGTATCCAAGTGCAGACTTTTGGCACTGGCATTATCTCCGACACTGACATCAAGCATCGGATTGAAAGCAACTTCGACTTTCGCGTTGGGGCGATTATTCGGGATTTTAAACTGCGCTATTTGCCTTTGGATCATGCCACTGGCTTCTATGGAAGATTGCCTGCCCACGGTCATTTTGCCAATGCACAATTGGATTTGCCTTGGGAGAGGATGGACAAATGCAGTTTATTAAAATAAAGAAGTTTGTCACTTATTTTATCAATGCTGATTCGGACATTTTGGCGATGCCTTCCGCATTGGTGCTTAGACGCTTATTTGGCAATCCAATCTACTGGCTTGCTCCCTTCATTCCAATTGCCCTATTTCTGCAACATTCAAGCGGACTGGCATCGGCAGATGTCAAATTTGGTTGCGCGGCACTGGCGTTGATTCCATTGTCCGCCCTGTTGGCAGAATCCACCGAGCAAATTTCCGATTTGTCTGGCGAAACAGTTGGCGGTTTGCTTAATGCAACGTTTGGCAATGCCCCGGAATTGATCATCGCCCTAGTCGCCCTGCAAGCCGGTTTGTTTGATCTGGTAAAGGCGTCGATTATCGGTGTCATCCTCGCCAACCTGTTATTTGTGCTTGGTTTGTCTTTCCTAGTCGGAGGGCTTTATTACAAGGGCCAAAAGTTCAATCGCCGAGGTGTGCGGGTTGAACGTTCCTTGTTGATGATTGCCGCGATCAGCATCGTTCTTCCCAGTGTATTTGACAACTTTGTCTCGCCCGATATGTACCAGCATGAAACGGCGTTGAATTTCTGCGTAGCCTTGGTCTTGTTAGTCACCTATGGCTTCAACCTAGTGTTCATGCTGAAAACCCATCCGCATTATTTTGTCCCAAAAAAGTCGCAGGGAAACCTCGACCAAGAAAATAGCCCATGGCCTTTAACCATATCAATCACGGTCTTGTTGGCAACCTCGGTGGGGCTTGCCATTTTTAGCGAGATACTGGTCGGTTCGGTTGAAGAAACCGCAAAAAACCTCGGAATGTCGAAGTCTTTTATTGGCTTGATCATCATCGCACTGATCGGCGGCGCTCCGGAGGCCGTGGCAGCCGTGTCTATGGCCCGAAAAAACAAACTTGACTTGACCTTGGGAATTGCTGTGGGTAGCAGTATTCAAATTGCTTTATTCGTCGCCCCAGTCTTGATGTTGAGCAGTTACTTTATCGCCCCGAAGCCGCTAAATTTGGTCGTAGGCAATGCCGGCATTATGATAGTTTTGTTTCCTGTGATGATTTTTTCCATGATCGCCGCCGATGGCAAGTCGAATTGGTTCAAAGGGGTTCAATTACTCAGTGTCTATGCATTAATTGCACTGTTTTGTTTTTTCCTACCGGACATACCCTCGCTTCCACTGATTAAACCTTGACACATCATGTAATATTCCATCGGGAAAGGAATGCAAAAGTGATATTGATGCTTCCCTTTCAAGCATTTTCTGATACAAATACCAATTAAGACTGATGCTTTGAAAACCTTACACTTGAGAGATGGGAATAATGATAGATTTGCCCGAAAATGAACTAGCCAATTTACAATGGGCGTATCGACATC
>CAIWDB010000334.1 GCA_903911305.1 uncultured Methylococcaceae bacterium
AAAATTTCAGTGGAAGGCACATTCAACTCAACGATTCCTTCGGGGTAGAGGATCACATGTTTTTTTTGGGTTTCTTCCCATTGCAATCGGAGAGTTGATGAAAAAGTTAACTTTTTGGTAGGATCAAGAGCCATGTTGACACTCTCATATTGTATTTTCATATTGTGTGGCTACACATTGAAGTAAGGAGGCTTGTGGTCTATGTAAGCCAGCCACATGGCGTCTAGCATAGTCCATAAAATGTCCAATTTGAATTGCAGGATTTCCAACGCCCGTTCTTGCTGTTGCCGTGTGTTGAAATGTTCCAGCGTAATGGCTAACCCATGTTCGACATCGCGACTGGCTTGACTGACGCGCTTGCGGAAATAGGCCAACCCTTCAGCCTCAATCCAAGGGTATTGGTCCGGCCAGCCAGCCAAGCGTTGTTTGTGTATCTTGGGGGCAAACATTTCGGTCAAAGACGAACAGGCAGCTTCTTGCCATGGGGCATTGCGGGCAAAATTGACATAGGCATCGACAGCAAATTTCACCCCGGGCAACACATGTTGAAGCGACCATAATTCTTCGCGAGGAATGCCGACTGCTTCTCCTAGGCGAGTCCATGCCTCAATGCCGCCAGCGTCCTCACCCCAGCCGTCATGGTCATGGATGCGTTGTATCCAAATGCGGCGGGTGTCCCGGTCAGGGGTATTGGCAAGGATGTTGGCATCTTTGACGGGGATTTTGATTTGATAATAAAATCGGTTAGCCACCCAGCCTTGGATTTGCGCTTGGTCGAGTTTACCTTCGGCCATCAATAAGTGGTAGGGGTGTTGAATATGGTAAAACTTTTCTTTGGCCCGCAACTGGGCTTCAAACTCTATCCGGCTCCATGCTTGATTTTCGGTTGTCATGTTTTTTCTCTCACAGGTTGATTTCCATGCCGTCGAAGGATACCTCGATACCGGCTTCTTCCAGGGTTTTCCGCTCGGGCGAATCTTCGTCCAAGATCGGGTTGGTATTGTTGATGTGGATCAAAATTTTCCGCTTTGCTTGAGTTTTGCCCAAGAATTCTATCATGCCTCCCCGACCCGATTGGGGTAAATGCCCCATTTCTAGGGCCAGTTTCTCGCAAATGCCTGCCCGTGACATTTCATCGTGCTGCCAGAATGTGCCATCAACCAAAATGCAGTCGGCATCATGGGCAGCTTGGGCAACATGTGGCTCAATTTCGCCCAAACCCGGTGCATAATACAGTTTTTGCCCGGTGGAAATCTGTTCAATTACCACGCCGATGTTATCGCCGGGATGCGGATCGTGGCGGTGCGGCGAATAAGGCGGTGCCTTACTTTTCAGTGCATGGGTGCGGATGCGCAGATCGTCAATCAGGGGAATGGAAAAACCGCTCCCATCAAGCGGGACAGGGTGATGATTGACCTTGCAATAATGTTCGAGCATGTTGAACAGCGGGAAGCCTGTCGATAGGTCCTGCTTGACCATTTCGGTGCAATATATTTCCAATGGAATCGTTGATTCCCTTAACATCAACAAGCCGGTCGTGTGGTCAATCTGGCTGTCGATTAGCAGGATGGCTTTAATGCCGCTGTCTCGAATCCCATGTTTGGGATGGATGTCTGGGAAAGCTTCCAGTTGCGAGCGAATGTCCGGCGAAGCATTGAACAGTAGCCAATGACCGCCATCGCTGCTGACTGCAATGGATGATTGAGAACGTCGCTTGGCGCGCATTTCACCAGAGCGAACCCGCTTGCAATTGTGGCAATTACAGTTCCATTGCGGAAATCCTCCGCCGGCACCGGCGCCCAAGATTCTTATTTTCATAGATGTATTGAATTTGGTGGGCAATTAGTGGGTGTTGTTGCAGGATTTGAACCCGCTTTAAAAGAAAAACGGGGTCTCACAACCAACTGTGGACCCCGCTTCCCAAAATCAACACCGAATCAACGGTTGTAGATGTACATCGTGACTTCGAAGCCAAAACGCAGATCGGTGTAGCTAGGTGTTTCCCATTTCATGTCGTCTACCTCCAGAAGTGGTTGTTAATGGATTTTCGCTTTTGCTAAGCTCGCCATAAAGTATACGTTGGGAGATGTTGCAACGCAATAGTACGGCGATGTGCGGGAAGGCTTTGTTTTGCTTGCAATCAGCGTTAATCTTTGACAGCAATGTAGATTGATAGTTCCAAAATGCACTCTGGATTGTGTAGGATGGTCTACGATTGAACCGAATCAATAATGGCTTGGCAATAAAGATTTTATTCTTTGTTTCTTGACTAATTGAGCGATAGATTGAAAATTTAGGCATAATCGTCGATTTTCTCAACTTGCCGGGCATCATCTTGATTGCCCACGCTTATACATACCCTCTTACAAGGAACTTTTACGTGATACATGAAGCAATCAATTGGTTGGTTTCCACCATCGGGTCCATGGGCTACACCGGAATATTTTTGCTGATGGCAATGGAAAGCTCAGTCATACCCATCCCTAGTGAAGTCGTCATGCCTCCTGCCGGTTATTTGGTGCAACAGGGCAAGATGGACATGCTATGGGTGATATTGAGCGGCACTTTCGGCAGTTTGGTCGGTGCGTATGCCAACTACTTTGCCGCCCGCTACCTCGGTCGCCCATTGTTGTTGAAATATGGCAAATATGTGTGGATCACTGAAGAGCATTTCAATAAAGTGGAGAAATATTTTAATGACCACGGCGAAATTTCGACTTTCATCGGTCGCTTGTTGCCGGTCATAAGGCATTTAATTTCCTTGCCGGCGGGCTTGGCAGGCATGAACCATTTCAAGTTCACTGCATACACTCTGCTGGGTGCCGCCCTGTGGGTGTCGGTGTTGTCTTGGATAGGTTACTTCATCGGTGAGAACCAAGATCTCATCATGAAATATTCTCATCAGGCGGTAGTTGATGTGATTGCCTTCAGCGTTTTGTTAGTGGGCATTTATATTTGGCTGCATAAGCGCAAAATGGCGCGGGCCTCCAACGGAGGCAGTTAAACGATGCTTATCCCCGCATTTTCGATCAGTCGCTTACCCGCCCTATTGTTTGGTCACGGACAGATCAAACAACTGCCTGCGTTGGTGGCTTTGCTGCGGGAATGGACCGAAGCCCTAGGCTTAAAACGCTTGGGGGACTACGGTGTGTTGCCCTCCCATGTGGATAGGATTGTTGCCAATGCCCGAGGCAATAGCATGTTGACCAATCCAGTGTTACTGACCGATGAAGAAATAGCCGAGATTGTAAGGGCGAGATTGTAAAGTGTTCGTAGCCCCGCCTTCCTGCGGAAAACTGATGTGATGAACCGACTAAAGCCGGGACTACAAACAACCTAATAAACTGTGCTTAATTTATTTGACAAGCGCTTCAATCTGCCTATCCTGCCACCTCGATAAACTCAGCATGGCTACGGTTGCGCCTATCATTGCCATTAACATATCCGACTGAGTATCCCACATATAACCTTGTGTGGCAAGAAAAGCCTCGGCAGCTTCTCCGGTAGCCACGGCGACAAACCATTCAAAAAATTCGTACACCGCACTAATTGTCACGCAAATGCAAACCGTCACAAACCCCAAGCAGTTTTTGCGGGCAATCACTGCAAAGCGTATTAATAGTTCACGAACCACCATGGCAGGTATGAAGCCCTGGGTGAAGTGTGCGAGTTTGTCATAGTTGTTACGACCATGCCCAAAGTAATCCCTTATCCAATTGAATAATGGCACTTCGGCATAAGTGTAATGCCCTCCGATAAAGAGAATGTAGCATTCCATCAAAAGTAACAGGTAAACCATGTCGGTGAATCGAAATCGACTATAGGTCAACACCAACGCAACAAATGTAATTAAGGCGGGCAGGACTTCAAGAAACCAAGTGAAATAATCTTTGGGTTGTATTCCAGAAATTAATAAGCCTACCAAAAAGATAATTACAAAGAGCAAGCGTTTGGTGTTTTCGTCCATCAAATTGCCCCGGCTTTCTTTAGCAAATCTGCCACCGATTCAGCAAATAAACGGTATCCTTTGGCGTTAGGGTGAATCTCATCGGATTTTAAGCTTTTTCTTAACAGAATCTTGTGCATAATGTCGTCTTCATAAGGAATATTAAATTCCTCGGCGAGTTGAGCATAAAATTTCGGCGGTGTGAGCATCAGCCCAAATTTTGGCACTCCCACTAACACGACTTCGACACCTCTATCCTTGGCAAGCTGGATCATGCTGCGGATGTTGTCGGCGGCTTGCTTTTCCCCCAACTGCCTTAGAAAATCATTCCCGCCTATGCACAAAATCATCAGCTTTGGAGCCGTCTCATCCAGCGTGTCTGGCAGACGCTGCAAGCTTTCTGTCGTGACTTCCCCCGGCACACCCGAGCGGATTACCATTCTTCCCACTAGGGTTTGCAGCACTGCCGGATAGCTTTCTTCAGCAGCCGCGCCCGTTCCATAGGTCAGGCTGTCGCCAAATGCCAAGATGACTGCATCTTGTGGCAAAGGGGTAAGTTTAGGGACGCTAGGCCCGCAACCGGCCAATGCAAAGATCAATAAAAGCAAAGCTCTCATCATTAAACAAACTGGTCACGATATTCGGCAAGTTGGTTAGCCGTTAGCAGAAAAACTCCGTCGCCGCCACGTTCGAATTCCAGCCAGCAGAAGGGTACTTCGGGAAAGGCATATTCCAATGCCTCGGCGCTGTTGCCCACTTCGACGATCAACAAACCGTCCGGTTTCAGATAGGCATGGGCTTGTTTGAGAATGCGGCGGACACAATCCAAGCCGGATTCACCCGACTCCAAACCCAAGCGGGGTTCGGCGTGATATTCCTGCGGCAAATTGCGCCATTCATCGGTGCCGACGTAAGGAGGGTTGCTAATGATGATATCGTATTGATTGCCTTCCAAACCACTGAACAAATCACAACATACGGCTGTCACTTGGTCTTCGACCTCGTGAGTGGCAATGTTCTTCTTTGCCACTTCCAAGGCTTGGGGGGAAATATCCACTGCATCGACATCCGCATCAGGAAAAGCGACGGCACAGGCAATGGCAATGCACCCCGACCCGGTGCAGAGGTCAAGAATGTCGGTGATTTCATCAGGCTGTTCGATCCAAGGGCTGAACTGTTTTTCAATCAATTCTGCTATCGGAGAACGTGGTACCAATACCCGTTCATCCACATAGAACGGCAGGCCACAGAACCAAGCCTCATGGGTCAGGTAGGCCGCCGGTTTGCGCTCTGCAATGCGGCGTTCAAGCAGTCCGACGACTTCCAATCGTTCGTTAGGGGTCAGCACACAATTGAAATAACCTCCCGGAAGGTTGTGAGGCAGGTGCAGGGCATGAAGCGTCAATGCGACGGCTTCGTCAATGGCGTTGGCCGTGCCGTGGCCGAAAAACAATCCGGCCTGTTGGAAGCGGCTGGCACCCCACCGGACGTAATCACGTAACGTGGCGAGATGGGTGGTGATATCTTCAGGATAGTTCATGGGACATTCACTCATAAGAAATATAAGAACATCTTAACCTAAAAGCAGATTATGAGGATGATAAAGATTTGCCATTTTTGACGAATGTTTCCACCATCGTGATAGGCAACAAGCCAATTAAAAAAACGATTTCGAAGTGTAAATCCACTTCTACTTATTTAACTCCCCATCTCTGGTTCAATGGAAGACTGATGTCGTAGTAACAAAGGACGACATCAGGTAATTCTATAATGACTCGAGAACACATCTTTATCGAAGTTTCGGGCCATGATTTTATGCTGGGGTTAAATAAAAGCAAAGGACTAGCTCCTTGAAGCTTTTTTGCAATACCGCTGCTCTCTATTCGGTTATAGAATGAAATTTTAGAACTCAGTTGAAGCTCGGGGTATTGCCACCAGCCGCTAACAATTACAGGGGATTTTTCATTCCTGATTGCTTCTATAACTTTTTCACCGGGGTCACCCACGACGAAATTATTACAATGACTTCCAGTGCAGGAAATTGATTTTTTTGCGTAGCTGAGATTAGGCCAAGCAAGGCTGAAATATGAGAATAGTGGGCATCTATTATTATTAGGAGATTCTGCAAACGATAGAGGCATTTTTTGAAAACCAACAACCAAAGCATACATCCAAATAGAAATAACAACAAAACTTGAAACTAAATTAGCGTAACAAGAGTAATTTCTCCTCTCTTCTAAATAACTTTTTAGTTCACTAAAAATGTAACAAGATGCGATTAGAATAGCCGGGGCAAAAAATAAAAAAAGCCTGCGCTCATTCAAATTGCCTACTGCGATAATTAAAGTGACAATGATCGCAAATGGAATCCATCCGCAAGATGATACCACCAATAAGAGTAGGCTTGAAAAAATTAATGGAAGTAACCAATTCACACTAAAAGCATCCGTTTTTAACATAAAGTCAGTGACACTGCTTTGCTGAAAAAAATGATCTTGGATAAATTTAATAAGACCAAGGTTTGAGACAGGTATATCAGAATTTGTATTCTCATACAAAATTAAAAAGAGTTGAGAGTGTAGAGTTGAAAAATAAAATATTAAAGCAAATATTACAAGCGATAAAACATAGGCTATTGAGGTATTTTTAAATGCGTTAATCGATTTGCGCTTATCAAAATTAGTTGAACTATAATACAGGCCAAAAACAAAAAATGGCAATACAACACCTGATATGAGTTTCGTAGATATTGCCAGCCCATAGCAGACCGATGACATCAATAAACTGTGCCTTATCAAGCCAGACTCTTCTGATTTTGATATATGACGTTTAGTATAATATGCTCCGAGAAACATAAATCCCAAGGCTGATATCTCTCCTTTAAAAGCAGTCATGAGAAGATTGATGAACGGATATGAAACCAATAAAGCTACAACGGCAACAAATGTTTTCCATGAATACTTTAAAAGTGCACCCAATGTAAAAATGGAAATCAAGGACAATGTTAAAGCCAATCCAAACCTGTCACCAAACAATTTAATGTCAAATGCGGCGAGATATTGAATTAAACCATTTGTTGTAACCTGATGGTTATAAATAAATCTAGGGTAATAAGTCGATTGATAAATAAAATATTCTGAGAGCGATTTGGCAATTTGAAGATTAAACGCGTCGTCAAATCCGATGGGTTGAACATAGCTCACAAAAAAAGTGTTGAGTCCTATGTAAAATATAAATAAAGAGGCGAGCCAATTAAAATATTTGACTTTACACATTTTTACTACCCTCGATCAATATCCCAATTCGTTCGCCAATATTCCTGCCCTTGCGGATGGCATAGTTAGTTCCACGGTCTTCTGGATAAATCTGCGCCATTGAGCAGATATGGAAACCTTCTTCTGGTCCGTCTTCAGATGGAATTAACTTACTGTATTGCTTTTCCACTATGGGTTGTGACCAACGGGCGCGCCAAAGATGGTGTGCTAGTATCCAACTCCGTTCTAATGCAGGGAACATTTTTTTCAGAAAAGGTAACGCGTAATCGAGGAATTCATTTGAGTTCATTGTATACAGACGATCTGTGTGGGGAAGATATTTCGACAGATAGACAATATGCCGACCACCATATGTCTCAGGCCGCTCAAAATTGGTGTGCTCAATTACCCCTACAAAAGGAAAGCTCGGATCATTGACATTTAGCCAGTAAGTCTTGGATAGTGACCGATCCAGTTCCAAAACCAAGCATACGTTTCCAATATATTGAATTCTTTCAAGGGTCTTTACGTAGGATTCGGTGGACCAGCTTCTGATCATGTCGGCGACAATAGGTAGGGCGGTGGTTACGATCACCCTATCAGAAGAAACCGCCCCATGCGATGTAGTTGCGATCCACGCCCCATTTTTCGATTCTATCTTCGTCACTGGCGCATTGAGTTCGATACGTCCACCTAGTTCCTTTATCGTCTTTGCCAACTCCTCGATCAAAGCAACAAACCCGCCTTTGAAGTAGGCGAGGCGCTCCTCCCCCGCTTTGCCCCGGCTTCCACCGCGTAGCTTGAGTTTGTTCCAGAACCAAACTGCTGAAACTTCATCAGCATATGGGCCAAATTTGCCTTTCAGCAAAGGTTGCCACACAACCCGAAAGGCATCTTCCCCTCCGAGTCCACGCAACCAGTCATGCGCAGTCTTGTTTTCAAGAGACTTCCAATCCTTGATTCGACGTGCGCGTAGAGTGAGTAGCCCTAAACGGATTCGATCAAACAACCGAAGGGGCGTGAAATTAAGTAGATCCCATGGGGTGGAAAGCTTGAAGAAATTGTTAGCGTAGTACAAGCCCGTATTGGTTGGATTAATTTCTATATGATCAGATAGGCCAAGCTCATCAATAAGCCTCATGACCGACAGATCATTGGTGAACCAGTGGTGGTAAAAGCGATCAAGCTTCTCGCCTCCAACATCGAACGCGGCCGCCAAACCGCCAATTTCGGCATCAGCTTCAAGAACCGTTACGTTGATATTTTTTTTTACCAGTTCATAGGCGGCTGTCAGGCCAGTGAATCCGCCGCCTACGATTGTCACTTGGGTTTTATGATTCAGACTCACGATGATATAGCCTTTAATTTATTTTGTTGTTTTACCGGATAAAGTAGCAAATATAGCCCGCCAATAATAGTCGGTGGAAGCCAAAGCAAAACATGGACTAATAGCGCGTATGCTGTAGCAGCAGTTGGCGTATTTCCAAGTATTATCATCGCATGTGCAGTAAAAAAATCAAACGTGCCAACATATCCCGGCGTACTTGGGATAACAGTGACCAGTGTGCCAATTGGAAGTGCCATCCAAGCTGCAAGTGGATAATGAATTGAAGGTAAAGCAAGGGCGGATAACCAAAACACAAAACCCTCTGACAACCAAGCCAACATGGACCACGAGATCAGCTTCAACATTGTGTACCCTCTTGTCATATGCTCCATTGCCGAAAACACCTTGTGAATTTCACTGAGTAACTTTTCACTCAATTTTGGTGATAACTTAGCAACATAACGCCCCGACCATAATGAGATGGGTTTGAATAAGCTCGAAAATAACAGTAAGAACAAGACTATGATTACGCCAGCAATTATAAATGTTCCTCCAACGCCGATAAAACTGGATGACTCCATCCCAAAATAGGCCAGTGCAATGCCCAAGAACGTTGCAACCATTAGCAAATCTAGCAAGCGCTCTACTACCAAGGTCGTTGCCGAGGTCGCCGCGCTGATTCCTAATCTCCGATTAAATCCAAAGGCACGCAATAAGTCCCCAGTTCTAAAAGGTAGTAAATTATTAGTAGCCACACTCGCCATCAGAGGGCCTGCGCAATTTCTCCATCCGAGTTTCGGGTTGTCCCGATTCAACATTAGGCGCCAACGTTCTATTCTGCATGAGTATCCAATATAGAAGAAAAATACTGCCGCTACCAACAATAATGGTTTTGTATTACTGAAAGCGGCTTTAATTTCAGCCAAGCTAATGCGTCTAAAAACCAGCCATAAAAATAGGGTTGTCAGTACAATGCCAAGTGCCAGCTTTATAAACTTTTTCATGATTTTCTAAAAACATCAGGGCTGCGAGACATCGCCGGACCAATTTCCCCATAGCCGAAATATTCTTGAACGATGTAAAGTGGCCTGTTTTTTGACTCGATGTAAATCCTTCCAATATATTCTCCGAGGATTCCCACACTGATAAGTTGAACGCCACCAATGAACAAAATAGCAATCATAAGTGCAGTCCATCCCTCCACCCAGATATTGGTGAACAGGCGAAGATACAAGGCATAGAAAATGCCAAGAACAGCAAGAAAAGCGCAAGACATCCCCATGGCTACAGCCATTTGCAATGGCTTGGTAGAGAAGGAAATGATGCCATCAACCGCAAAACGCAGCATCTTTGTCAAAGGATATTTACTCTTTCCAGCAAAGCGTTCTGCGCGAGTGTATGGCAGTGATATTTGTCTGAAGCCTGCCCAACTTACCATCCCGCGAACAAAACGATCGCACTCGGGCATTGCTCTGAGAATATCCACAACATGGCGACTGATCAGGCGAAAGTCACCTGAATCTAATGGAATAGGAACGTCAGAAAGCCTAGTAAGCAAACGGTAGAAACTGCGGGCGGTCGCCAATTTGAAGGCTGATTCGCCAAGTCGTTCGGTACGGGTTCCATAAACCACATCAAATCCCTCCCGCCATTTTTCGATCATCTGGTGGACGACTTCAGGTGGGTCCTGAAGGTCAGCGTCTATGAGTACAACCGCGTCCCCGTTAGCAGCATCGATACCGGCGGTCACTGCAATTTGATGGCCGAAGTTGCGAGCAAAACCTATGATCCTGATTCTATGATCATCTGCGGCAAAGGTTTTCAAAATTTCGCGTGTTCGGTCATGACTGCCGTCGTCCACAAAGATCAGCTCTACATTCAGGTTCTGTAGTTCCAAGCAAAACCCTTTCAATCGCTTCACCGTTTCCATGATGACTTCTTCCTCGTTGTAGCAAGGGATAACAAAGGACAATAGTTGATGTATTTCGATTATGTTAGTGCCTATATTCATTGATTACCCTCTGATTATTTAACCCATGAACAAAAAACTGTCCTTACTGTCGGTTACATCGACACCCTATTTCGCGTATTGGGATTATCGCAGCAATCTCCGTTTAAATCGCCAAATTGCAAACATTGTCGAAATCAACGTGAAGGCCAAGGGTACGATCAGATGCGTCAACAGGGTCCAAGCGAAGCGACCTGAAACCAATGGGCGTATCATCTCCACTATATGATACAAAGGCAGGCAGGCACTGCCTTGGCGAATGATGCCAGGCAAGGCATCGGGTGGGAAGAACACGCCGCCGAGCAGGATCATCGGCGTGACCCCCAAGGTGATGTAGTAAACAAAAAAATCGTAGCTTTGCGCATAAGAAGTCATCACCAAAGCCATGCTGCCGAAGCAAAATCCAGAAAGGGCGGCAATCGGTAGCACCCACAGTACATGCCAGTCGGCGGTCAAGCCAAAGCCAGAAGCCACCAGCAAAATCAAGCTGGCACTGATCAAGCTTTTTGAAGCCATCCATAGCAGTTCCCCCATAACGATGTCACCTATGCTCAAGGGCGCGGCCATCATGCCTTCCCAGGTTTTCAACACCGCCATGCGGGTGTAAGCCAAGTATAAGCCCTCGAAAGTGGCGGCATTCATCGAACTCAAGGAGATGATTCCCGCCGTCAAAAAGGCTATGTAGGTAATGCCATCCACCTCGCCGACAAAGTGGCCTAAGCCATAGCCCAACGCGAACAGGTTGAACAAAGGCTCCGCCAATCCTCCAAGCAAGGCGGTTTTGATCGATTTTCGCCAAGCTAAGGCATTACGAAACCAAACTGCCAGCCAGCGAAGGAGGTGATTAGCCATCCCGCAATTCCCGCCCTGTCATTTTGAGGAAGACATCCTCCAAATTGGCGGGCCGGTAGTCATATCGCAAACCGGGCCAGCCATCCAAAGTTTTAACCAATGAGGTCAAATCTGCGCCATAATAAAAACAGGTTTCGCCCACTTGTTCGCAACGGATGGGTCCAGTCAATGGGTTGGCCATTTTCCATGCCTTAACACTGGTTCCGAAGACTTCCAGCACATGAGGCTCTATGCGTTCGCGCACCAGTTCTTCCGGTGTGCGGTCGGCCAGTATGTGTCCGTGGTCCATCAGGATGATGCGCCCGCACAAGCGTTCAGCCTCGTCCATATAATGCGTGGTTAGGATGATGGTGAGGCCTTCCCTCTGCAACTGGCGCAACAATTGCCAAATGTTTTGTCGAATTTGCGGGTCCAAGCCAGTGCTTGGTTCGTCAAGAATCAACAATTCAGGCCGGTTAATCAAGGCACGGGCAATGGAAAGCCTGCGCTTCATGCCTCCTGACAATTGGTTGATGCAGGCATCGGCTTTTTCCTCAAGCGCGACGAAACCCAATAGTTCGGTGATGCGCTTTTCGACTTCGGTCCGTTTCAGTCCAAAATAACGGCCATAGACACGCAGATTTTCCACTACCGTAAAGTCCGGGTCTAAATTGTCTGCTTGCGGCACAACGCCGATGCGCCCCCGCATTTCACGGGCCTGTTGTGGAATGGGCAGCCCTAATACAGTCAGTTTGCCGCTGGTCGAAGGCGTGTTGCCCACTAACATTTTCAAGGTGGTGGTTTTACCCGCACCATTCGGACCCAGTATTCCGCAAAATTCCCCTTGGTTGATTTGGAATGAAATTCCGTCAACTACACATAGTTTGCCGTAATGTTTGGACAGGTTTTCAGCGTGGACGATGATGGGCGAAGGCTTAGGCACGGGGGTGTTGATCATTGCTAGTCATTGTTAACACCGGGCGAGATTTTGGTTGGATATTATAAAATTATACACCAAACCCCGGTTTAATCGGGGTGGCTTGCGAAATCGCGCGACTAAAAGCGACTTGAGGGGTGCAAGGTTTGTCTTACAAGCTGATGTTACGCACGGACGCGAAAGCTGCTTATTTCCATGCATGACGCTCCAACCCTAGGCCAATGGGTAACATCAGTTACAAGGATGCTATAGAGACGGCACGACAAATAAAAATAAATTGATTTATAAAAAATCTACCACAGTCGGGGTAAAATAACACTCATAAAACTTACTTGTTTGATATGACACCTCCTGCTAACCGCGAAATTAAAACTAAACTACAAGTCACTTGCCAAAATTGCAATTTAAGTGATGTGTGCATCCCGCGCGGCCTTAGCCATAAGGATGTGGAACGTATCAGCAACCTTGTCACTCGCAAGAAAATCCTGCAAAAGGGTGACTTTCTCTATCGGCAAGGCGACCAATTTCGAGGCATTTTGGCTATCAAAGCGGGTACTGCCAAGTTGTTGGCCTTGGATTTAGATGGCAATGAGTACATCACGGGTTATTTTTTGCCCGGTGAGTTGCTTGGCTTTGATGGACTTGCCAACGAACGCCACGCCTGTTCCGCACTGGCCTTGGAAACCCTGACTTATTGTGAAATTCCCGCCGAACAAATCGACACGCTTTGCCTGGAGGTTCCCAACTTGTTGCGTGAGTTGTTCCGTCATGTGGGCAGGACGCTGACAACAGAGACGGACCATTTCATGCTCAGCCAGCGCGGAGCGGAAGAGCGGGTGGCGGGTTTTCTGCTTGATCTTTCCGATAGGCTCAGTCAAAGAGGGTTGTCTGGCGTTGAAATCAAACTCACGTTCTCCCGTCATGACATAGGCAAATACCTAGGCTTGACTCTAGAAACCGTTAGCCGCATTTTGAAATCACTAGAGTCCATGGGGCTAGTCACTGTCAATGCCAAATCGATTCATATTCTTGACAAGGACAAGCTGCGAAATTTATTGGCATCTGAAAATGATGGCGGATAGAAAGCCCCATCCCCCATTTATAACGAATGGACGGCCTAGGTAAAGAGGATATTCTTTCGTGGTAAAGTTAGCCTTGTGAAGAGTTTATTTAGGGAAATATCGTGCGAATCAAGTTATTGATCATTTTAGTTATCCTAGTCGCCGCTGGTTACTTGGCTTGGCATTTCAGCCCCATGGGCAAACCCGAGGCAAATCGCTATCGCACCGTCCCGGTTGAACGTGGGGACATCGTCAAGACCGTTTCGGCCAATGGCACATTGAACCCAGTCGTGTTGGCGATGGTCGGCACTCAGGTCTCCGGCGTTATCATCAAACTCAAGGCGGATTTCAACCAAAAAGTTGAAAAAGGCCAAGTGTTGGCTGAACTGGACCCTTCAATCATCAAAGCTCAACTACAGCAAAGCATGGCGAATTTGGAAAATTTCAAGGCCGCTTTGCAATTGGCCGAAAATAATGAGCGGCGGACACGCGCACTGATAGAACGCCATTACGCCTCGCAATTCGATTTGGACCAAACCATACAGAATGTTTCGGCGGCCAAAGCGCAAGTGGCGGTTGGCGAGGCACTGGTCAACCGCGACCGGACCAATTTGGGTTACACCGTCATCACCTCCCCGGTGTCCGGCGTTGTGGTGTCCCGCAACATAGACGTGGGGCAGACGGTGGCGGCAAGTTTCCAAACACCAACCTTGTTCACTATTGCCCAAGACCTTAAACAAATGCAGATTTACACCACGGTGGCGGAGGCCGACGTGGGCGGTATCCGCGTCGGTCAGCCAGTTCATTTCACTGTGGATGCTTTTCCTGACCGGGTATTCAACGGTTCGGTCAAACAAATTCGCCTTGATGCCAAATCCTTGCAGAATGTCGTCACCTATAATGTTGTGATTGATGTTGAAAACCCAGATGGCATTTTATTGCCAAGCATGACCGCTTTTGTTGGCATTGTGGTCGAGGAACGCCATAATATTTTGAAAGTCCCCCTTGCCGCGTTGCGCTTCAAACCAGAAGAGACTGGCAAGCCAGATGGCAAACCCGAAGGTGCGGCTAAATCGCCGGGGAAGACTCTCTTCCGGCTGGTTGACGGGAAGCCAGTGGCATTGACCATACAAACGGGTATTTCTGATGGTAAATCCATCGAAATCAGCAGCGAAGGCTTGAAGGAAGGCGATCCTATCGTTTTGGAAGAAATGTCTCCAAAAAAGGAAGATAAATCCAAGCAATCGGCCAGCAGTTTCAAACTCAAGGCATTTTGATGGCGGAGGAACTCATCCGCGCCGTCAATCTGGAAAAGGAATATCCGTCGGTAGGCGAAACAGTCGTTCCAGTGCTGAAAAACATCAATTTCGCCATCAACACGGGCGAATTTGTCGCTATCATGGGGCATTCGGGTTCGGGCAAATCCACCTTGATGAATGTATTGGGTTGCTTGGACACCCCAACCCGAGGCCATTATTATCTGACCGGGAAGGACACCGCGACCCTGTCATCTAATCGCTTGGCGGAATTGCGCAACCGGGTCATCGGTTTCGTGTTCCAAGGTTTTAACCTGTTGCCGCGCATATCCATTCGCGACAACGTGGCTTTGCCATTACTGTATGCCGATGCCAGCCGTGCCGAACGGCGCAAACGAGCGGGGGCGATGTTGGTGCAAGTGGGGTTGGACGGCTATGGCGACCGTTTGCCCAGCCAATTGTCCGGTGGGCAGCAGCAGCGTGTGGCAATCGCCCGCGCCTTGGTCACCAACCCCAAATTGATCTTGGCCGACGAACCCACTGGCAACCTAGACAGCCAAACGAGCGGGGAAATCATGACATTGTTTCGTGATTTGAATGTCGAGCGAAACATTACCGTGGTGTTAGTGACCCATGAACCAGACATCGCCTTGTATTCACAACGTTTGATTCGTATCAAAGACGGGCGAATAGCCGAGGATGGCCCGACGAAGGAATTGTTAGTGATACCGGGTTAACGTAAACTGCCCACTATGCATTGAAGAGGTTAAAGCCATGAACTCTGTATTAAAGACGAAAACTGAACGCTACACCCTAGAAAACTATATGAGTTGGAATGACGGGGAGCGATGGGAATTGATTGATGGTGTGGCCTACAACATGTCGCCCGCACCCGCCACTCGACATCAAGATATCGCATTAAACTTAGGTAGCCTATTACATAATAAATTAAGGGGCAAACCTTGTAGACCCTTCATCGCCGCCACTGACGTGGTGTTATCCGAGCTAGACGTGGTGCAGCCCGATATTTTCGTCGTTTGCGACCCTGCTAAAATCACCTCTAAAAACATCCAAGGCGCCCCGGATTTTGTCGCCGAAATCCTTTCGCCCTCCACGTCCCGCAAAGACCTACGCGAGAAAAAAGCCCTGTATGAACGCTCAGGTGTGGCTGAGTATCTCGTGCTTGATCCATTGGAACTCTATGCCCA
>CAIWDB010000335.1 GCA_903911305.1 uncultured Methylococcaceae bacterium
AGTTTCATGCTTGCCGAACCGCAAGATGAAGACTCGCAAACTTAAGGCAATGAAATCCGGGTGGTGAATCGGGTATGATTAGCGGGAACCCCTCTGTTTTTTTGCTTTCAGCCAACTTCCAAGGACACGCCAAAAGCTTCTCATGGCCGACAATTACGAAACTTACACTCACGACGAACTTGTCCGCCTATTGCGGGAGCGCGACCGCAAGCCCAGATTTGGGCTAGTGTGGGAGCGCGATGAAATTGAACACGATAGAGCCGTCAACGACGATTTTGTCGCGTTGGATTTCGACCCTGCCCTATCCTGCGGCGATGCGCCATTTCACAATCTCATCATCGAGGGCGACAACTTTGATGCCTTGCGTTTTCTGCGCATGACCCATGCGGGCAAGGTGAAGTGCATCTACATCGACCCACCTTACAACACTGGCAACCGGGATTTCATCTACAACGACCGCTTCATTGACAAGGACGATGCTTATAAGCATTCAAAGTGGTTGGAATTCATGTACCGGCGATTGGTTGTGGCGAAAGAACTATTGGCTGAGGATGGGGTTATTTTTATATCTATTGATGATAACGAAGTGTTCAGCCTAGGTCCGTTGATGAATCGGGTATTTAGTGAAAAGAATTTTATTGCAACGATAATTTGGCAAAAGTCCTACGCACCGAAAAATGCAGCCTTACACTTTTCAAGCGACCATGAGTATATTATTTGTTTTGCTTTAAACAAGGACTTATGGCGACCAAATCAGTTACCGCGTAACGCAGGACATGATAGTACTTTCTCTAATCCAGATAATGACCCTAGGGGTGATTGGACTTCTGGGCCAATTCAAGCACGTAATTTCAACAATGCGGGTAGATATTCAATTACCTGTCCTTCTGGACGAATAATTCAAGGGCCTCCAACCGGAAGCTACTGGCGATTTTCCAAAGAAAAGTTTGATGAACTAGATATAGACAATCGTATTTGGTGGGGCAAAAATAAGGAAGGTGTTCCACGACTTAAACGTTTTCTTTCTGAAGTAAAGCAGGGTGTAGTTCCGCAAACTTTATGGCGGCATGAAGAAGTGGGGCATACTGCTGACGCAAAAAATGAAATTCATAATATCTTCCTATATGAAAGAACTGAGGATGTGTTTAGTACCCCAAAACCTATCCGACTGATTGAACTCATCCTCCGCATCGCCACAAAACCTAATGATCTTGTGCTGGATTTCTTCGCCGGTTCCGGCACGACTGCTCACGCGGTGCAAAAGCTCAATAAGGAAGACGGCGGCAACCGGCGCTTTATCTTGGTTTCCAGCACCGAAGCCACAAACGACGAGCCAGACAAGAATCTCTGTCGCGATGTGTGTGCCGAGCGAATGCGGCGCGTGATAAACGGCCATGAAAATAAAAAGGGCGAAATGGTGGCAGGATTAGGCGGCAATTTTGCCTATCTCCGCGCCACGCGCATTCCTAAAGGCAGGGTCTATGAAAACATTCAAGATGCACAGGTCTGGTTGGCCTTGCAGTTGATCCATCTGGAAACCTTTCAGCCCTTCGCAACCGATAAGCCCGTGCAAACCG
>CAIWDB010000336.1 GCA_903911305.1 uncultured Methylococcaceae bacterium
ATGCCGGTACGCACTATCTTGCCTTTCACCACAGAACAACCGGCAATAGTTCCGACCTTTGAAACCTTGAACACCCCCCTCCCCCCTCGCGCCATCCCTCCCCCCTCTCTACACCTCCATGCGGAAAATTTTGAAAAATTTGAAAATATCATTTTTGTATATCCAGCGAAGTTATATTATTTATACTTGATTGTCATTAACTTCTAAACTTGTTTTATCTTCCGGGTTAATTATGCTCTGGTAAACAATAGAATGCTCCAATAAATCAAGCATACAAACAACAAAATCTTTTTGCTCTTTTATTTCCATGTATTCATTATCTTGTACTAATAACCTAACTGCGTGAACTCCTGCATAGATTTCGTCTAAGTTTTCAAACATAGGATAATCTTGCCCGGTTATTGGATCATGTCCGCATTTTCTGCATGTTAAACCTAATCTCATGATAGCTTCCTCATTGTGTCATTCAAATAATAGTCAGTGGATTATTTAGGTAATAAATAATCTTTTATTGCTCAACCAATACACGAATTATTTTTAATAGAATCAATGCAGAATGCAAGCAATATTTTATTTTAGTCTGTAGGGTTTCATTGAGTGCAACAATAGTGAATATAATTTAATGCAAAATTGTATTGGCACTCAAAATAATACCAAGAAAAATCAGCATTACTCTTGTTAAATTACTTTCATTGAATGCAACAGTATTTGACTGGCTTAGGTTAAAAAAATGTTCAATCTTTTAGGTAATTTGTAGCGTTTGGGTTTTGTTCAAAGTTTTTACAGCAATCATTTCCTAATATCATTATCACTGGTAATGGACAGCTTAGTTTATTGTCTTTATTGTGGCATTTGCCTATACCAGTTTTTAATCGTAGGTTATCAAATTCTTCAGATTTTTCTAGTGATAAGGGTTGCCATAATGCAGGATAAGGTATATTAACCTCTTCCCAATGTTTGCAGCATTTGCAATTACTGGCTATGTTCTTGGTATCTTCATTCATTATTGGTTTTCTTCTGGTGCGGTTTTGGGTTTAATCTGTCTCGGCATAAACTCACCACAATAATAATATTCTGACCGTATATAAACGGTTTTGGGCAAGCGGTGGCAGTGTCCATAATTAAATGAAAATGGACAGGTCAGTTCAAAAAATAGGCAATCTTTGCATTTAGCTTTGCCTTGCTGAATTAACGCTCTAGCGAGTCGCTTGGTCATCAAAGCCTGTTGCAAGGTTTGAGCGGGTGCGTTGGCATGGTGGGCAAACGGGCGAAACTCTCCGCACCATTCCCGCTCTAGCTTCGATACGCCTTGCTTGGGCGATTGTTGGCATATTCCGCCCCAGTCGCCGGGATAGGGTAAGCGGTCGCCTTGTCGCGTTTGCCTTTCCCATGCTTCGGCATTCATCCGCCAATATAAACAGCTTCCACAATGCGCCTTGCCTTGTCGCCTTAAGCCATGGGCTTGTTGTTCTGCTGTGAGTGTTTCCGCCACATATCGGGCGGTTTCGATGATTTCCGGGGGTAATTTCATTATTCGGTTTCCTCACTGGTGGGGAAGGTTTCAGCAAGCCGGTTGCCATACCGGGCCTTTAGTCCGTTAATCACTTCGGCAATGGTTTTGCCGGGTGCCACGACATAGCCGCCGCCTTCCCCCTGGTACAAATTGAATCGCACACAAGCAGGCAAGGCGTGGGCTTCTTTCCTTGTCAATTCGTCGTCATGCTCTAAATTGGCTGCGTGTTCTTCGTAAAACTCGCGCATGTTGTCCAGATCGGGGCCGGATACCGATTGTCGGCCCTGTAAGGCTGCGACAAGAACGGTTTTGTGTTCACGGATCAGTTCAGCAAGGGTCGGCGTAATTGCGCCCCTAGGGGACACAAGCAAGCGGCCTTGATCGAGGCTGAACGTCAAGCCTTGGTTTTGGAGTTGATCGAGTAGATCGGGCATGGTCAAAACTCCATCGAATCATCAGAATCAGAAAATTTATCCGTAACACCGTTACAACCCGCGCCATTCGTGGGATGTGGCGTTTCTGTATCCGTTACATTTGGATTTTTTGTAACGGATAGGTTTTCGCTGGATGCCGCGCCGTTGCTGGTTTGTAACGGTGTTACGGATACGGCGGGCGTGATGCCGGGGGGAAGGCTGGAAAGGTAGCGATTCCAAGCAATTTCCAATTCTATGCGTTTGTAACCTTTTGCTGGTGTGCTGCCCTTTGGTCTCACCGTGTCCGGTTTTACTCGGTAATCTTTCAAAAGTTTGGAAACTTGCCGCGCTTGCAGTTTGCGGCGTTCTGCGTCACGCTCTTTAAAGTTGTATTCCAACCATTGCGAATCATCCAAACCACAAAGGCGGTTGATAAGTTCATCAGTGGCGATTACATTTTCAGCGGGTTTCAATACCTCCTTAATATCCGCCAACAATTGCAAAGCGGTGTCTAGTTTGGTGGTTTCTTCTTGTTCTTCCGATAGGTAAGCCCTTAGTACATGCTTGGGCCAGTCACCCCCTGCGGTTTCGGCAATGGCGAATAGTGGTCGCCACTTGTCGGCCTTGCGGTTTCTGGCATTGGGGGGAAGGGTTGGCCTTAAATGGCACAAGGTTTCCTTGTGGTCTACTCCCCATCTAGCCAGCTTGCGGCCTATGTCGAGTAAGCTTTGCTGGTGTTTCTCGCGGTCATAATATTCGGCAATTTCGCTTTCAAGCGCCCTTTCAAGGATTATCACAAACGAGCGGCTAAGGGTGGAGGGTGGTAATATTTTAGGCAGTTTTATTCCCGCCATTGCTAAAACGCAATAATTGGAAAATAACATTACTACGATATTATCGTTCACGGTGACACACCGCAACGCGCCGCCTTGGGGTTCCCATCCATTATTGATGCCTCCAATCATGCCGTTATCCTGCTTGAAAAAGGTGTCGCATTCGTCAATCAATAATACCGGGCAATGGCTTTCTATGACTCGGTAAAATACAGGTGGGGTTAAATCTTCGGCGGATAAGGGGCGGGGGACTAGGTTGCCGATAAGGTGATATAGCAAAACAGATTTTCCACACTCGGCATTAGGGGCGGTAATGACAAGCCGGGGGGTATGGGTGAAAGCGTCAAAAATATGGGCGTGGACGCACCATAAAGCCACAATGATGGCGTATTCATCTCGGATTGCCATGTGTCGCTTGATGGCAGAATAGATAAGATTTAAAACCTCTTCGCCATTCACTTCCACGGGCCACGGTTCCGGCTGGTATAACTCAAGCTTGCTGCCTTGGGCTTCTTGGTTTGCTTCTGCCAGTTTTGCGCGTTCCTCATTAACCAATTGCTTGAGTTCGCCGGGGGTAATGCCTAGGCTTTCGGCATAGCTTTTGTAGATTTGCAAGAATTGAAGCTTATCCAAACGGGCAAGCCATCGAATAATCGCTTTACCATCGCCGGGGGCGGGTGATTTTTTGCTATCGTCGGCGGGTTGGTCGCGGTCGGTTTGGGGTTCGCCGGTTGCTTCTCTGGCTGGCTCGGCGGGTGTGGCCATGCGGTTGGCGTTGGCGATTTCGGTTAGCTTCTGGCGCGTCTTGTCCGATGTGGCGGGGTCTCGCAGAAATTGCAGGGTGAGTGTTTCGGGTTTGCGTAACTCGGCAAGGGTGGCGCGTACAGACTCTAGGCCGTGGGCCGCGTGTTGATCGTTAAAATCTTTCCCATTTGCGCCGGCCAAATTGGGGAGAACTATGGAGCCGTTTATGGTTTGGGCTGCTTGGATGGCGTTTAATTTGCCGGTGGGGTCATTGTCGGCGCATAGGATGATATTGGCTTGCGGGTAATGCTCCCTGACTAATTGCGCAACAGTTGAGAAATTGCCCGCGCTAAATGTGCAAAGGGTACAGGCCGCGCTTGATTCGTGGATGCTGGCGGCGGTGGCTGGGCCTTCTGCTAGGTAGATCGGGCCAATGTCGGAAAACTTGCCCAATTTCCAGAAATTGCCTTTTACTACGCCTTTGTATAGGTTCTTCTTGCCGTCTTTTCCGGGTATTTCAGGATGGATAAATTGAAGGCTTTTTATCTCTCCGTTTATGTCTGTGGCGGGAACCATCAAACAGCCTTCCACTTGCATTCCTGCTATTGTCAGATTTCCTTTGAACAGTTTAAGGCCGTGGGATTGGATACCCTTTTTCAGCAAATAGCCGTGATCGGCTGGCGCGTCTGCCATAGTTCGCCATAGGTCGGCGGCGCGTTGTTGGGCGTGGGTTTCATCCTCGGCTTGTTGCTCGGCCTTCCGTTTTGCCTCGGCTTGGCGTTTGGCCTTGTCGCGTTCTCTCTGTGCTAGTTGTTCAGCCGAAAGCGGGGCGGCGTTTTTGCTGCGCTTGTAGCCATAGGTTTTGGCAAGGCCAAGCAGGGTTCCTATAGTGGACCCCAATTTTCGGACAATCATTTAAGATGGTAGCCTTCGGGAAAACGGGGGTTGTTGTGAGCGAGAAGAAACGCAAGGTTTTCACTGG
>CAIWDB010000337.1 GCA_903911305.1 uncultured Methylococcaceae bacterium
GAGCAATCGTACTAGGAAAAAGCTTGTCTAATTTCTTTGAATTTTCAACAAAAGGCACGATCACGTCATTTTTATTATGGAAAATAATCGTTGGAGGAAAATTTGCTATCCCTACTTCAATCGTAGGTGTCAGAAACCCGTAGAAATCAGCGAGCACCTGTATTTCTCCAGACGAGTTGGACGCGATGTAAGTCATCACCTTCGCCGCACCGAGCGAAAAACCAATTAATCCAATCCGGGTAGAATCAGCATCCCCACGAGCGGTAATGGTCTTGATGGCATCAGCGAGTATCTGGTCACGGGGTGTTGTATCCAATAAGTGGGAATGATTGTCGGGATAATACTGGGGTACAACAGTCAGATACCCCAAGGAGGCAAGATTCTTTGCAAAATCCCGAATTTGATCTCCGTAAGGGGCGACCAGTCCGGCATTCCCATGCAGCAGGAAAACCACAGGGTATTTTTTACCGTCAGTCGGGGCGGGATAGATCGTCACATTATAGGTAATTCTGGCGCTATCAAAGGTTTCGATAGTCATTGTCTATTCTCCAAAGTGTTACAGCTTGTACTCACTAACAATAAGCCTAATCGAATGCCGTGACTTCTCAAAAAACATTAGCGACTGGGTTACAAACCCCGTCGCGCTTCGTGGCGCGGGTGCGCTGGATCGAGTTGTTAGCGGAGTGACCGCCCCGGCGGAAGACGTTGCCAAGAAGCATGCCTGAAATATGGTCATAAAATATCAATGACTTGCATTTGCTTCTTGAGAGGCGGGTGGGCAATGAGACAATGCCGGACATTCATGGATTTTGCTCTTTTTGTCCATTCGGCGCAATACGCGGCGGAGTCGCTATTGCGCCCGGCCCTGACCCCGATCATTTAATTCGTAATTCGTATCTGACCCCGATTATCGCGTTGGGGTTCGTTCCTCATCCAAACCTACGGCCCTATGGGCTGGTAGCCGATTTACTACGCAAATACCCCCATATCAACAAAATCAAGAGAACGGCCAGCAACAGGACGATAAGCCAGAAATTAAAATCGAAGGCTTCGATCACCCTGTGGCTTTCGTCCTCGCTGATACTGGCTTTGAAATCGCTACCGGGATCGTCGGGCATGTATTTGGCCGAAATTTGGTGCAAGCCGAGTCCCAAGGCACCCGAGGACACGGTTGCCCGGCCCGTAGCGTCCAGATTTGCAGGGTTTCCTAGCTTCGCTCCGTCAAGGCTGAACTGTATGGTTCCGGTCGGTTTGCCACCGTTTGAGACAGAAACTACGGTCGCGGTGAAGGACACGCTGTCGCCGACCTTACTAGGGTCTTTGTCGTCTTGTAGGGTGGTTTCGGTTGCACCGGACCGCGCTTGCTGGGTGCGCAGATAAGTGCCTGCGAAACCGGTCTCCCCCGTGAGAGTAACATCGAACACGCATTCCGCTCGCATGTTAGTATCGGCTATCCGCCCGCAAAGTTTCTCAGCGACGCGCTTGTCCAAAGGCTGGGCTGGCGGGACTTTCGATTCGGGTATCGTGCAGGGTGGGTTTTCCGGGGGCCAGTTGTTCAGCGTGAAGCTGGCCGTCGAGGTGACAGGATTATAGTCGAACAGGCTGGTAGCGTCGGTCACCCGCCAGGAATCGGCAAAGATCCTGTACAGTTCAAGATAACGTTGGTGAAGGGACGCAGGAATCGCTCCCAAAGATTTGCCGTTGGGCAGCAAAGGCAACCAGTCGCCTTTGGGGATCGCCCCCATAATGCCTTCGCGGGCCGGCGTGTTGGCGACTTCGACGTTCAAATACCACACATTGTTTGGTGCCCCCCAAAAACCTGGCGTGACTGTCATGCGGGTTTGATCGGGAAAGTCAATGGCAAATCCCCCGTCAGCGGAAGTCTTGCTAATGCGCCCGCCGGAACCCAGTCTAATGCCGTCCACCCCCAACGATGTCGGGCTGCCATCCACACGCAATTGCAGAGATTTGGAGTTGAATTCGCCGCCTTGGTCCGGCTGGTAGGTTACCCGGTGTCCGGCCACACGCGCCGCGACAGCGGTATTGACACTGACGCAGCTTGTCAGCCCCGTGTGGGAGTTAGGACCGATAATGGCTGCGGTCGAAACGGGAGTCTGGCGGGTTTGGATTTCCAGTCCATCGCTATCGCGCAATGCGACAAACTCTCCGACGCTTTGGAAGTCATAAGGCGTACCGTCGGCGGTAATCAGGTGCGGGTCGCCCCGGTTGGACGGGCCAGAACTGGCGGGGCTGTTGCACCAATTCAGGAACTGGTTGATTTCGGGGGTGCAGGCTATATAAAGAGGTGCCGATGCAGGCAGACTGCTGCATGATGCCGTCATTGCGGGTGTGCAGGCTGCAAAGCGGGGGTCCGTTGCTGGCAAATTCGGCGTACACCTTAAACTCCCCGGCGCGCTGGGAGGCATGGTGGGTGGAGGAATAATCCGTGAATCCAGCGGCTTGACACCCAAGGCAGCACGTAGGATGGTGCCGCAATAGCTATTAAGTTCCGACGACAAATGGGGAAACGTGCCACCGCTGCCGCCGACATCGTGGCAGCCGCTGCACCGTGACGGAACCAAGGCAATGGAATGAGATCGCTGGTTTTGCGACCAAGAGGCAGGTACGAGAGGATCGTACCGCGCTGCCGAGAACATGGGCAGGTTAACCGGGGGATCGCCAAGATCGCCCATCAATTTGCCGCCACCCAAGTTTGCATTGGGATGGACGATGTAAGGGTTTTGGCCGGCATGGCAATTTGTGCACACTCCGCCTTGACCACTTTCTAGCTCCGCTCCCCCCGCCTGATACTGCCCTGCCGGATTGATGGCCAAGTTAGGGACGCCTATGGGAATCAGCGTCCCGGCGGGGAAATTAAAAGTCGTCCTATTCATTTGATTATCCCAGTAGCAATTTTTTGAGCTTGTCTGGCCTAAGCAAATCACCCCATCCAGCTCCACCGTGGTTAAGCTGGTATCGGAATATCTGGGCAGGGCGATGCACATGCCTGGCGGGGAGGTGCTCTTGAAGGTGCGGACTTCGGCGGGACTGGTTGGGTTACCGGATGGGGCACCGGTGATAAATTGCTGGTTCATCGGAATAAAGCCCTGGCTTTCCCATAATCCGAGTCCCCTGCATTGGCTGGGTGGCGGGGTGGGTCCGGCGGGATCTATGCACCCGATGGGCGGCGGGATGGGCACGCCTGCCGCACGGCATTCGTCAATATAAGCCTGGCCACGATTGGTGGTGACGGCGAAAACAACACCCGTTCCGGGCATCAAGGCCGGCAGTTTGAGCGTTTCTTCCAAGGCAGGATCGATCTTGAAGATCTCACGGGGTTGTCTTTCCTCAAAGTCAGGTTTGTCGGGAAGTTTCCAACGCAAAGCCGAATCCAAGGCCTTCAGCTTTCCAAGGGTTTCAGGGTCAACCTTGCTGCCATTCATCGAAAGCCAGTCCAGCAAACGTTGCTGGGCCACGAGGCGGGTTTGCCCTTGGGCTTCCATGCCTTTGGCAAATTGATTTTCCAACTTGTTGAATTCCGCTTTCTTGTCTTCTTTTAAACCGGACAATAATTTTGCCCGATACCAATCCTGGGCTTTTGCCACAAACGCCTGCGTCACCACAATCTGCCTGCCTTCCTGGTCAAAAAATGCTCCATGACCGATGTAAGCTATGGGTCCGGCTTCCTCGGCCCATGCCGGGAAAAACAAACTCATGCAGATAATAGCCAAACCGGCAAAGATTACTGATCGATCAAGGCTTGATCCGGTATGAATAAGCATGACGGACTCCTATATTAGTAAAAAGCAAATTGTTTGACCTAACGACCCCGTTAGTCGCCCGCGCGGAAGGAGCCAGAAAAAACACGGCACACGTCCACGCGGGTCGGCTGGAACGGCTGGAACGGCGGGTTAGGCAGGGAGACAAGGCCGGGGGTTCTCGGCTTTTGCTCTTTGCCTTTGTATCCATTCGGCGCAATGAGCGGCAAGCCGCTTATTGTGCCCGGCCCTCCTAAACGATAACCTCTTGACGGTCGCTGTGCATTGGGATTGTTATGCTGCGTTCGCATTTTCATCTTATCTAGTTTTCGGAAACATCGAAGTTGTTCATTATGCTCAACTCAGAGATTGGATTACTCTAGCAGGATGACGACGCTCTTGAGCTTGTGTTCCAGACAAGGTAGTTTCAAAATTCAGGTTGCCACCTTCAAAAGATCCCTCAACATTAACTGGAAATCCACCAGGGCGAGAAATAGAACGAATCGAGAAATTAGCCTTGCTACCTTCAACTTGTGCTGTACCACCAAAAACCTGCTCACCTGTAGAACGATGAACCAGAAGATTTAGAATGTTGGGTTGATCGGTAGGAGACGTGAACAGCAGAAATGCAGTAGAGTACAAACCAGTTTCTTCATATTTTGCTGCAATCACACCCGGAAATGCTTTTCGTGATTGCAGTATTTGAACAGCATCCAGATTGGCAAACTCCTGATTCAGAACAAGCATCCAATTATTCCGTCCGCACTTAATATTGTACAAGTTGTTCCCTGAATACTGAATTCCAAACGGCTGATCAGCAAGAGATTGTAAACAAACTTGCGCTTCATGCTCACTAGGTCTGGTGACATGAAATGAACGATTTGTATCATTGGTAGGTTGCAAATATTCACTGTTATCAGGCACGCGCAGATCGTTACCTGATAGACCAAATCGTTGAGAAATTAATGCCGCAGCGAATTCAGCCTGAAAAGCTGCGACTCCTGGTGCGCGATCCCTTACCCTAGCAATAGCTTCCAGGGCATTTTCACTGCCAATACGTCCAAGCCCTTTCATGACGGTAGTAAGAATACGCTCATCTTGAACCTGACTATTTTCGATAAGAATATTTACGGCTTCGGGAGTATTGACTTTATATAATCCTCTAGCTGCTAGATGCCTAATTTCAGAGGATTCTTGTCCATTTTCCAGTAAAAGTTGGAAGTCACAAACCTTGTCAGAAAAGTTAGAAACTTGTAAGAGTTCAAGTGCTTGAATCCGTGAAAAGGATGTATCTCGTCCGGCAGCAACATTTCGGATTAAATCGATCTGATCAGATCTGAATGTTAGATCTCCCGAAATTCCTTGTATGGGTTCAAAGGGTTGGGCGATAGTGACTGACATAACTTTTTTCTCCAGTTACAGCGTTTTCAATACCAAATAGTTACTTAATAATGAATATATGCAACATGTAGGAGCGGGCCACGCCCGCGATAAATAGCCTATTTTTGAAGACTTGGCCCAAACAATCGCGGGCATGGCCCGCTCCTACGGATC
>CAIWDB010000338.1 GCA_903911305.1 uncultured Methylococcaceae bacterium
ATGTTATAGGCGGATATCGCATCGCCCATCATGGCTGACTTGCAATACAGGCGATAGGCTAACTTCATGTCTTGCTTCACGCCTCGGCCATGCTCGTAGATCATGCCCATCTGGCGTATGCCTATAGGTTCCGGGTCTATCTGCACGGCTGCAATCGGCATACTTGCTAATAAGAGTGAGGCAAATAGTAAGGGTATTTTCCGGTTCATGCACAGTGGCTTATTTGGTTTAACTAATCACACGGGTGTTTGATATTGAAGAATTAAGATCACTGAACAGAATGTTTACCGTTGCTTTTATGGATGATTGTAAGAGATTTCTCCATTCCTTGCATAGCTAAATCTATTCTCAGTTAGCCGGGCTGATTTAAAGTGGTGTCAAAGCGCATCGCCAGTCAAAGCAAGCGTTGATGCTGCTGCCCTATTTGCCTCCACCCAACTCCCGCCAGCGAAAACAGTCGATTGCGTGATCGTTGACCATGCCCACTGCCTGCATATGGGCGTGGCAGATCGTCGGCCCGACAAATTTGAAACCGCGTTTTCTTAAATCTTTGCTCATTGCTTCCGATTCCCTGGTTTGCGGGGGAGCCTCACTATAATCCCGCCAAGCATTTTGGATGGGTGTACCATCGACAAACCTCCACATATAGGCAGCGAAGCTGCCAAATTCATCCTGTACGGATAGAAGTGCCCGTGCATTGGTAATGGCAGACTCGATCTTCAAGCGGTTGCGCACGATGCCAGGGTTTCCCAGCAGTTCGATGACGTTTGCCCGAGTATAGGCCGCGACGGTTTTGGGTACAAAATTGCCAAACGCAGCACGGTAGGCATCACGTTTTCTTAAAATGGTAATCCAGCTAAGCCCGGCTTGTGCGCCTTCCAATACGATAAATTCAAATAGCTTCTGGTCGTCATGCAGTGGAACCCCCCATTCCAAATCGTGATAATCCCTTTCTTCATCCGTCCGGCAAGACCAAGCACAACGAATGATGGCTTCATTCATCCCACAGACTCCAAACGGGGTTCAAGTCATCGGGCAATTCTGGCAAGCGGCCTAATTTCAACCATGCATGGTCGGGGCTATGAAAATCTGAACCCACCGAAGCCATTAGCCCATGGCGGCGTGCGGCAAATGCAGACGCTTGTATATCGCCGATATTGGCAGATCCGGCAACCACTTCCAGTGCTTCGCCTCCCCCGTATTTGAATTCGGTGAGCAAGCGACGCAACCAACTGCCGGTGAGTTTATAGCGCTGGGGATGGGCAAGCACGGCCACGCCGCCTGCTCCTTTGATCCAACCGACGGCTTCCTCCAACCCGGCCCACTCCGTATGCACATAGCCCGGTTTGCCTTGAACCAGATAATGGTCAAACACGGCCCTCACCGATGCCGCCAAACCTTGATTGGCAAGAAACTTGGCAAAGTGAGTGCGGGTAATCATGCCCAACCCCGCCAACTCCCTAGCCGCCTCAAAGCTACCCATGATTCCCTTTTTTGCCAGATTGCGGCCCATTTCCTCGGCCCTTGTCAACCGTTGAGATTGTAAACGAGCCAAGCCAGATTTTAATTCCGGGCTATCCGGGTCTATCCTCAAGCCGACAATATGGACAGATTTGCCATGCCAAGTGGTGGAAATCTCTACGGCAGGGATTAGCTTCAAGCCGCACCGGGAGGCTTCGGCTTGAGCCTCAAACAAGCCATCAGTGCAATCATGGTCGGTCAAGGCGAGATGCGTGACTCCCGACTCATGGGCGCAGCTTACCAATTGGGCAGGGGTGTACACGCCATCGGAGGCAGTGGAATGAGTGTGGAGGTCGTAGCTCACAATGGTAGGGTTCTATTGCTTGAAAAATGATGGAACAATATCAGAAAAGAAGCTGCTCCTGCTGCTTTCCCGTTTTCTTGCCGCTTCCAGTGCCTTCTGGGTTTCGGCTTTGGTGTGATGGTCAGACAAGGAATGGTGCGAACGAATCTCGGATTTTTCCGCCTTTTCCAGATAGGGCAATGCCTTTTCGTATTCGTCTTCGCCTAGCCAATAATCCCCCATAAAGTAATTGGTGTCCACTTCGTTGGGAAAAAGTTTGACTGCGGTTTCTAAATTTTGCCTAGCCAAATCGTCATCGCCGAACGAAATCGGCCAGCCTGGCAACCGGTAGTACAGGTTGCCTAAAGCGATATAGGCCGCCCCTTCCATGGCATTTGGGTCTAGGGCAATGGCTTTTATCAGCAATTCCTTTGATTTTTCAATATCGCTTAAGGCACCAAAACTCCATTCGGCAGCCACCAAGGTGCAGAGGGTGACAGCTTCAATAATTAGCGGTTCGGCGCGGTTGGGATATTTTGTTTGTAACTCTCGAATACGCGGCAACAGCGCTTTGAAACGCTCCGCTTGTTGGTTGCTCGGCAGAGAGTAGAAGATGACCTCCCATTCATCATTAAGCTTGTTTGCTTGCTCCAAAGCATTGGGTTCAGCAATGGTGTTTGAGGAAGCCAGAAGCAAAATGCCCAACATAGCCAGCAATAGGTTTATTGTTTTCGTGCGCATGGGACGATCCGGTAAAAATGAAAACGGGGTAAAGTGGCGCACCCTGGAGTCAAATTGATATGGGTGGGCCAACAAGATGAGGATATTTTAACCTAGGGCTGGGCATTCTCGTTGAGGTAATCAATCAGGTACATGTAAATAGCTGATGTTACGCGCGGATGCAATAGATGCTTATTTTCCGGCATGACGGGAGCGTCAAAGCCTGTCCTGAGCAAAACCGAAGGGCTTGCTTTGACAGGCGAAGCAAGCTTCGCATTTCCAATGCCCTTGTCAAAGCAAGCTTTGACGCTCCAATCCTAGAATATCAGTTAATACTGAAAAATTTCCATACTGGCTTATAATCGCAGTTCCAAGCCCATAGAAACTCATCATGAAGCCCGTCGTACAATTTCAGTCCATCTCCAAATCCTTTGGTGCGAATACCGTCTTGCGTAGCTTGAATTTGACGATTGTTGAAGGTGAATTTCTAACCTTGCTCGGACCTTCCGGCTGCGGCAAAACGACTTTGCTGCGCTTACTGGCGGGCTTTGAACTGCCAGATTCTGGCGACATCTTGCTGGATGGAGCGCGGGTCAATGCGCTACCGCCCGACCGTCGCAACGTAAACACCGTTTTCCAAAGTTATGCGCTATTCCCCCATTTAAGCGTGTTCGACAATGTCGCATTTAGTTTGCGGATGAAAAAAATCCCAAGCATGGAACTACAGGAACGGGTTGAACAAGCGCTGGCGGCGGTGGATTTGCCTGAGTTTGGCACACGCAAACCCCGTCAATTATCTGGCGGACAACAGCAGCGGGTGGCCTTGGCTCGGGCCTTGGTCAACCGACCCCGTGTCCTGCTTTTGGACGAACCACTCAGCGCCTTGGATTCCAAGCTTCGTAAGGCAATGCAAGTTGAACTAAAGGCTTTACAACGGCAGTTGGGCATTACCTTTGTGTTTGTGACTCACGACCAAGAGGAAGCACTATCCATGTCCGACCGGGTAGTCGTGATGCGTAACGGGGTAATCGAGCAAATCGGTGGGCCGCGCGAAATTTACGAGAAACCAGCCAACCTGTTTGTCGCCCAGTTTGTCGGTGAAAGCAACTTGCTAGAAGGCATTGTCACCGCACGGCTTGACGGGAGTTCGCTTGCGGCCAAGGTGGAAGGGCTGGATTGCGTGTTGCGGCTTGCCAAATCCTACCACATGGGTGACCGTTTCAATGTGTTGCTACGCCCCGAAGACTTGCACTTGGTTGACCCATCCGACCCGTCCGCAAGGCTAAGCGGGCAACTGGTCGAGCAAATTTACAAAGGAATGACTTTGGATTGTGTCGTCGAGTTGGACAGTGGCAAGCGCTTATTCGCCAGCGAGTTTTTCGATCAAGAAGAACATGCAAGGGATTTCCAAGTCGGTCAGCGGGTGGGGGTGAGTTGGATTGGAGGAAGAGAGAGGGTGTTGAAAAATAATGGTTAGGCCAAATTCTGCTTGCATATTTCGATTTAAATGATGTATAAATTTGTTACTGTCAACCACATTGGAAGTTGACTCCAGTTATCGACTTAATAAGGCGAACTGGGCCGTAGGTTACCTAATACAATGGGGAACCCAAATGACACGTAACAAGGAATACCGGGCATGAGAAGTCATTCCGATCGGTTGTTTGCCAGCTTGAGGACACTCGGCTGGTTCCCACTATCACACAAAAACTTTTGTGAGTGGGTTCCTTCCGACTATTTTGGAGCTTCTCATGACTGGCAACATAAAAACATTTCGTTCTACCGCTTATTCCCACCAAGCTGGCCTTTGCTTCTATTGCAACATGCCGATGTGGACAAATAATCCCCAAGAAATTTCCTCAAAATATGGCGTAACACAAAAGCAGGCCGAGCTTTTGCAATGCACTGCCGAACATCTGCAAGCCCGCAAGGACGGGGGAGGAAACTCTAAATCCAATATTGTCGCTGCCTGCAAGATTTGCAATCAGCGTCGGCACAAGAGAAAAAAACCACCTGTGCCTGAAAGTTATCGTGTGCTTGTACAAAAGCGCATCAAACAAAAGAAATGGCATCAACAATGGGTTTTTGAGAAGGGTTTATATGCGAGCTAATGTCTTCAAAACCTCCATCATCCTGCTGTTATCAGTCTGGCTGGTGGTTTTTGTGTTGGTTCCCAATGTGCTAGTGCTGGTCGCCAGTTTCTTAGGCCGTGATGAAAGTGGTTTCATCCAGTTTTCACCTAGTTTCGACAATTATCTACGTTTGCTCGATCCTATTTATGTGCGGGTATTCGCCCATTCATTAGGGCTGGCTTTGCTGACAACCTTAGTTTGCCTAGGGATGGGCTATCCCTTCGCGTATTTCTTGGCGCAGTGTCGCCCTAGTGTGCGCCCAGTATTGTTGACATTGGTGATAGTCCCGTTTTGGACTAATTCGCTGATACGCACCTACGCAATTCGTTCGCTATTGGCTGCCAAGGGTTTGATGAACAATACGCTGATAGCGCTTGGCTTGATTGACGAGCCGATCCGCTTGCTATACACCGGTTCCGCCGTGTTGATTGGCATGGTGTATATTTTATTGCCGTTCATGATTTTACCCTTGTTCAGCGCCATCGAAAAATTGGACCGCCGTTTGGTGGAAGCCGCCGCCGATTTGGGCGCGGGTCGGTGGAGGCGGTTTTGGCATGTGACCTTGCCGTTGACCCTGCCGGGTATTATTGCAGGATGTTTATTGGTGTTCATGCCCGCCTTGGGTTTGTTTTTCATCGCCGATGTACTGGGCGGTTCTCGTGATTTGCTGGTGGGCAATTTTCTCAAAGACCAGTTTCTTGATGCCCGTGATTGGCCGTTTGGCGCTGCCGCCAGTGTCGTGTTGATTGGCTTGCTGTTGCTGTTTTTATCCGCTTATGCGTATAGTCTGAAACAGTTTACGGCGGAGGAGAAACCTTAAATGGATAAACTAAAAACTAGCTACATGGCCTTGATTTTTGGATTCCTCTATCTACCGATGGCAGTGCTGGTGCTGTATTCGTTTAATTCGTCCAAATACAGTATCCGCTGGGAGGCTTTCAGTTTGGATTGGTATCGCAGCCTCACTACCGATGCAACGCTGGTGGACGCTGCCATGAATTCCCTGCTAGTGGCTTGCTTGGCCGCCAGCGTGGCTTGTGCAATGGGAACCTTGGGCGCGGTCGGGTTGTACCGTTACCGCTTCAAAGGCCGAAACGCGCTACAGGGTTTGCTATTCGTCACGTTGATGTCGCCCGACATCGTCATGGCGGTTTCACTGTTGGTATTGTTTATCGCTTTGCAGCTTCAACTTGGTTTTTGGACCTTATTGTTATCGCATACGACATTTTGCCTACCTTTCGTGACCGTCACTGTGTTGTCACGTTTGCAAGGTTTCGACAAGCATTTGATCGAAGCGGCATCGGATTTGGGCGCGGGCGAATGGCAAGCGATTCGCCACATCGTCTTGCCCTTGGCAATGCCGGCCATCATGGCGGGTTGGTTGTTAAGTTTTACCCTGTCGTTGGATGATGTAGTCGTCAGTTTCTTTGTAACCGGCCCGGAGTTTGAAGTGCTGCCATTGAAAATTTTCTCCATGGTACGATTGGGAGTTAAACCGGAGGTGAATGCCTTGGCGACCTTGTTGTTTGCGGTTTCACTCGCCGTAGTCAGCGGCGCGCAATACTTATTACAACGAAAACCCCAATGAATTTGCCCCGACAATCTATTTTGAAGTTAATCAGTGGCTTATTGCTATGCCTTGTTAGTTTAATCGCACGGGGGGAAGACCGGGAAATTCGTTTGTTTGGCTGGTCGGATTATCTGATGCCAGAAATATTAGACCAGTTCACCCGAGAAACCGGTATTAGCGTCCGTTTTACCAGTTATGAGAGCAACGAATCCATGTATGCCAAGCTTAAGCTACTCAATAGCGGCGGCTATGATTTGGCAATGCCTTCGACTTATTTTGTCGATAAAATGCGCAAAGAGGGCATGTTACATAGTATCGACAAAACCAAACTACCCCATTATAAAAATCTAGACCCGCGCCAACTGGACAAACCATTTGACCCCGGTAACCAATATAGTATCCCTTACCTTTGGGGAACCACCGGCATAGGATTGGATACCGCCAAATTCAAACCTCAAGACCTGCAAGCATGGGCAGATTTATGGAAGCCAATGTTTGCCGACCGGCTATTGCTACCGAATGACATACGCGAAGTGTTCCATGTCGCTTTGATTGTGTTGGGTTATTCTGGCAATGACACCAACCCGGAACACATTCGGCAAGCCTACGAATTACTGAAAAAACTCCTGCCTAATATTCGTTTGTTCAATTCCGATGCGGCGGATGTGCTGTTCATGACCGGCGAGGCGGATGCCGGCGTGGTTTGGAACGGGGCGGCAAACCGAATCCACCGGGAAGAACCGTCATTTCACTATGTTTATCCCAAGGAAGGCGTTATTATTTGGATGGATAGCCTTATCATCCCCAAAAATGCCCCTCATGTAGAATTGGCTCATCGCTTGATTGATTTTTTACTGCGCCCCGAAATTGCCCAATTAGTCAGCGAGAAAGTCGGTTCCGCCACACCTAATCTTGAAGCGATTAAGCGATTAAGCCCTGAAGTGCGGGAGAATGTGATGATTTATCCAAATGACGAGATACTGTCAAAAGGTGAATATCAGACTGACATAGG
>CAIWDB010000339.1 GCA_903911305.1 uncultured Methylococcaceae bacterium
CAGCACACGACAGGAGTGTCCCGCAAACTCACGCATCCGGTGCGGATGGCGATTCGTCCAATGCGGAGCGCCGGACATCGACGCATGGGAAGCCTGACATTTGGGCGCAAATGGAAAAGGTGGCGGACAACAGGGGAATCCCCCTTGACCGCGCGACGGCAGGCAATGCCTCGGGCCATTCCAACCATGCCCCATCCAGTTGGGGTGATATCCTCAAGAACAATGTCGGGAAAATGCCTATCGCACCTGTCCCGCCGCCTGTGCCAACGGCTGATGCTGTGAAAAAGGACATCGATAATAAAAACTTGGGTCAAAATGCCATGGATCGTTACAACGAAAAAGGCGGTGTACGGGGAACAAATGCCACTAATTTGGAGGGGGCGTTGATGAAAGAAGGAGGGGAGTTTAAGAATAAGCTAGGCACATTACGCCATATGGCTGAAGACAATTTAAAAGACCTTGGGGGTTCTGTTCGCGAAAATGTGTTGCCTTCCGACAGCAAGAAGTGATGGCTGAATGCGTTCATTTGGCAGCCACAGTTGAAGGGTGGCTGCAAATCGGCTATAAAACAAGTAAATCAACTTAACTGGGTAGAAAACATCAATGAGCGATTGGACGCAAGGTCAATGGATTTGTTATTCCATTGTATGGCTGTGGGGAACCTGGTTATCGGGCAAGCTGAGAGGTAGGTTACAAGGCGGCTTCGACTACAAGATTCTTGCCATTTATCCTTATTACCAATTGCCGAATCGTTTCCGTGGGATTCCCGCATGGCTGGTCGGTGCGGCATGCGTCTGGTTTTTACCGAATTCATCTAGTGCTTATGCTTTTAAAAGTTTCGTTAATCTGGGTCCGGATTGGATGGGTGAAGTATTCGATGCATGTGTGATTACGCTATTCATAATACTCCCGTTAACCTATTTCGGCTGGCTGCTGCCTAACCAGTTCCGCATTGTGGGAGCCACAGCCGATGCAGCAGCAATGCGGTGGAAGTCGATGAAGCCTTACGAACACGATTGATTTCAATCGAGAAGACGCCTTGCCAGCAAAGTCTGCATATCGCGCCGACCATCTGCAATCAAGTAATGACCAAAAAATGCTTTAGACTAAGGAAACAACGATGACTCTTTCCATTCATCTGCCGCAACCAATGGAGCAAGCACTCAATAGCTATTGTGCGAATCATGCGATTTCCCAAGACCAAGCTATAGCACAGGCACTGGAACAATTTTTATCCGCACAAGATCAGATGCCCAATGCCTATGAATTGGGTAAAGCGGGGTTCGGTGCAGATGAAACCCATGCCGGGGACATTGCCCGCAACAGCAAACAATTACTTAGGCAGAAATTCCGTGGCGAATCTGCTGGTTGACACAGGCTTTCTGGTCGCCTTATATATTCGCCGCGATGCCTTGCACCCGCAAGCCATCCGTTTTTTGCGCAACAATCGCGCAGCTTTATTGACAGTCGCACCAGTCATTACAGAAACTTGTTATTTCCTTGATGCGAAGGGCAAGCAGGAATTTCTCAAGTGGGTTAGCCGAGGCGGAATGAAAGTCATCGAAATTCCGACCAGTGAATATCCCGGTATCGCCGGATACCTTGATAAATATGCCGATCAAGATTTAGACTTCACCGATGCAGCCTTAATCTGGCTTGCGGATTCGCAGAAAGAGCGACGTATTCTAACCGTGGATAAAACCGATTTTTCGGTGTTCAGGCTATGGGGTGGTTTGCCGTTTGAATTAGTGGATTGGAATTAACTGCGGTAAGTCGCAATCATAGGGCTCGAGCAATTTAGCGTAATGTGTCCTCACTGATTCTACATACTCTATATTAAACGCTAGCGGAGATTCTCAATCCCTACAACGACAAGGAATTTCTGGACGATAAACTCAGCGTGGTGGATGTCAAAGCCAAGGACAGCGAAGGACGGCTTTACCAGATTGAAATCCAGTTATTGACCTATCGGCATTTGCCGGAGAGGATGGTCTATACATGGTGCGACATCATCAGCCAGCACAAACAAAGCGGCAAAGATTACCTCTTCTAATGCCGGTTTATAGTGGTGGCTATTGGCGGAAAATCTGCTGCCCGGTGAAACCGACTATGCCCACGAATATAAACTGCAAAACCGCCAAGGCCGCACTTTGGCGGATTTGGGCGGCATCCATCTGTTGGAATTGAAATTGTCACGGCTGAACGGATCGAAACCGAGGAACAACGCTGGTTACAATTCTTCAAAGAAGGCGAAAAACTGGACGAGACGGCATTACCGGACTGGATGAACACTGACGAAATGAGGCAAGCCATGAAAACCCTTAAACTGTTTTCCGATAAAGAACGCGACTACCACGCCTACCAAGCGCGGCAAAACTATCTGCGCGAACAGCGGACTATACAAATAGAAAGGGA
>CAIWDB010000340.1 GCA_903911305.1 uncultured Methylococcaceae bacterium
GCAAGACTGGGTGGGGATTTCATGACGATGGATAATCTCATCCAGTAGATGAAGCAGGTTTTCCACATTCTTCAAGCTATCCGTCGCCGGGTTGATGCCGATGACCGCATCACCATTACCGTACAGTAGGCCGTCCAACACACTGGCGGCGATGCCTTTGGGATCGTCGGTGGGGTGGTTGGGTTGCAATCGCGTACTGATTCGGCCTGGCAATCCGATAGTGTTGCGGAACCGGGTGGTTACCGCGCAGCGTTTCGCCACCGCGATCAAATCTTGGTTGCGCATGATTTTGGAAACCGCTGCCGTCATTTCTGGGGTCACGCCCCAGCGTATCGCCGCAATATCTTCATCCGCCTTGCTATCTGAAAGTAGCCATTCACGGAATCCGCCAACAGTCAAAGACGATATAGGAGTGAACGCGGTCTTGTCATGGGATTCAGCAATCAGCCGACTGACTTCGTCCTCCTCTGGCGGAATCAAAGGTTCAGACAGAAACTCCGTCAAAGGCAGGTCAGCCAACACCCATTGGGCGACGGCCCTCTCTTCTTCAGAGGCGGCGGCAATCCCGGCCAGTTCATCCGCCGACCGCAAAGGAGAGGATTTAGCCAGCAGGGTCTTGAGATTTTTGAATTGGTAACTTCGACCTTTGAAGGTTTTGGTGTATATCATTTTTGACTATTAACACTTACCAAATTTTACTTACCCCATGCCTCACATCGCTTCGACGCAACCGTTCAGCAAGAACGCTCATCACTTGGATGGCGAAATAAGGGGTTTGTTGGATAATAAAACATTAAGTTTCTCTACATGTATTAAAATCGCCAATTGTAAACTATCAGGTATTGCTCTCAGCAATTCCCGTTTTGGCAAACCCCTTTGATTCATCTTCAACCCAACCAATCTTGACTAGAATCTTTGAATTTTTCCCTTAGAAAATTCCCGTGAACTATCAACGCCTCAGTATCGTTTTTGAGTATGTCTTCCGCCAATTTTTTCATTTCCTTATCTAATAATTCCAATTGCCCAATGAATATCTGTGTGGCGGTTTTGCCTCCTTTCAGTGGATGCAAACGGGCGAATGCTGGCGGCAAGGCTAAGTAGGTTTCCAGCATGTCGGGCAGGTATTCCAATGCGGTTTGCCGAATGACATGGGCATCGTAAAGAGCGCCTTGTTGTTTGGTGAGTGACGGCAGTATTTCCACGATGGACTCTTTAATGCTATCAACCAACAAAACAACTTCCTTGGCCGCTTTCTTTTTACGAACGGTTTTCGCCAGACTCTCCAATGCCTCCAGAATGTCAGCCATCCCCAATTGCGCATCGATTTTCAAATCGAGGCGGCGGTTGGCGGGAGCCAGTACATAACCTAATACATAGAGGCCGGCCACGATGGCAAACCAGTAGATTTTAATCAAGCCTGCGAAGAACAGCCCCAAGCCGATAAGCCCGAGAAAACAGCCGAAGATATTGGCCGGACTGTAAAGAAACAGGTAAAAGCGCCGATTGAAATCCACTACTGATATCCCCGAATCGTTTTAAAGGCTTTGTTCAGTGATTGCCTTCCGTCAAACAACTGTCCGTCGGTGATATCCGCCAATTGCTTCATGGCCTCTTGCTTGGCTTCGCCAAACTGGATGGTGAACGTCTTGATGCCTTGATCTTGGGCGGGTAGCGAGGCAATGTACTGTGCGAAGCCTTCCTCGGAAATTCCCGCGTTGTTTTCCCCGTCGGTCATCAGCACAATCGAGTAAAATCGATCTGGCTCCTTGTGTCTCGCCTCCAGAGCCATGCGATAGGCAGCTTGCAAGGCTTGGTAAATGCCGGTCACACCTTGAGGTTGCAGCGAGTCGATGTAGTTCCGCACGGCTTGCATGTCAGCGCTTTGGCTGTCGGGATCGTTGATGGTGAAGGTTTTTGCAGGATAAACTTGGTTGTCGAAGGGAATGAAGGTCAAGGTCTCCCTGCTGCGGAAACGGTTGAAGCGCCCACTGAGCGTTAGATCTTGTCCGGTCAGGTTTTTCAACGCCGTCTGCAATTCTTGCAACCGCTCTCCTTTCATGGAACCGCTGACATCCAAAACAAAATAGGCATGTGAGGAACGCCGATGCTTGTCTTGATAGGCAAACAGCAGCTTGTCGATGGCGGCGAGGTCGTTGGGGAACGACAATTCCACCAATAAGTTGGATGCAAAATCCGCACTGAGCTTCACCTGCGGGATGACGGGGCGGCGCAAGGTCTGCTCCATGATCTTTTGCTGGAATTCGGGCGAAGTCAAGTAGGCCACCAGCTTATTGTAAGCTTCGCGCTTTTCGCCGTTGATGAGCATCAAGGGGTAATCGGCAGTGATGATGCCCTCTTTGGGATAAATCAACACCAGACTATCCTCCAGCCGTTTGTCACGGTTCAGTGCCATCAGCACGGATTCATAGTTGATGATCCCGTTGAGTCGGCTTTGTTCCTTAACAAAAGCGTCCACCAGCCAGCCCGAACTGCCGGCGCTGAGTTGCTGGCCTTTGAAGAAGCCGCCGAGTTGGGCCTTGTCTATGTCTTTGACGCTCAGCGCATCGCTGCTGCCGGACAAGGCCGTGGCAACCCCCACCAAGGCGGTGAAGCCTGAGTTGGACGAAGCGGGGTCGGCCATCGCATAGCGCAGTTCGCCGTTGGCGGCTTTCGTTGCGATGTCCCGCCATGTCACGTTAGGGTTTCCTACCCAGCCCCACGCCTTGGCCACGCTTTCTTTGACCCCCAGCACGACTGGCGACAGCATGATCTTTTCCTGGGCCAGTATCCGGTTGTTGTCGCCTTGCACGAGGCTGATGTATTTGCCGTGGGAAAACCAAGCCAAGTCTGTTGGTCCGCCTGCAATGAGCTTTTCCGCGCCATCCAATGTGCCGGAATAGCTCATTTGCAGCTTAATGCCGGTTTTGCTTTCGATGTCGTCAAGCAAAGGCTCCATGTCTTTCAATTCTGAACCGGCCAAGACCGTGAGACTTTCACTTGCGATTTTTTGCCCATCGCAGCCAGATAAAGTAAGCACCGCGAAGACAAACAAGATGAATCTTAATGGGGTTTTCATCGCTCAGTTCCCCTTGTAGCGTTGTTCGATCATTGTAATCATTTGCTCCAATATCTCGAAGGTAGGCGGTTCGACGACATTCACCAAAGTGTCTGGCACTGCCAGATTGTGGCTTTTCAGAAAGTTGCGGAAGCCTGCGGCATCACGATTGCGAAAACCATGTTCGAGAGCCAGTTTTTGCAGTTCAGGATCATCAGCCAGTGCCACGCCCAAGCGTTCCCCTTTGTCATTGAATGGAATCAGAATGTGTTTGGTGAAAATCGTCGGTTCAGGGTATAGCAAGGCCATCGCGTCGTTAAGCCCGCTGTTGGCGCGGGACGCTTCTTCCAAATACTGGGCTTCATAAATCATCACCAAAGGCGCTTTGCCCGGGCCCATGACCAAGTAATCTTTGAACGGGCCGGCACTGGAATTTTCCACGAAGCCTTGGCGAAGGAACAGCGATTCCAACGGTTGGATGATCGGCCCGATTTGCGCTGCCGAATCGACGATGTTGTTATTGTTGAGGATATAGCTGGCCAAAGAAAGGTACATCGCCGCACTATTGGACTGTCGCACGTCGGTGGTGCCCATCAACAGGCTTTTCTTGACGTTGTAAGCGTCGTTTTTCGCCAAGTCACTCCACCGTTTCTCAGCAGCGATCAATTGCAACAACCGCGTCATGTCGATAATGTAGTAGATGCCTTCGCGTTGCTTGACAAGGCCATTGGCTTCCAAGATGCCGGCAATCATTTTCCAAGAAGCGACCGCCATGGGGGTAAAAAACACTTCATAGGCTTTGTTGACACTCGCTTCCCGCTTGATCTTCTCCGCTGCCGGCGCACCCGATGGAAAGGCAAAGTCGTAGTCTTTCAGCTTATACTGAGTGGCAATCTGGCGGGAACCGGCTTTTTCAAATTCCACCGTCAAGCCTTGCTTTGCCAAGGCAGCGACGACCAGTGGGTCGCGGAAGAAATCCTCTTTTTCCGAGCCGATCAATCCGCGCACGGTCACGATGCTTTGTTTTGAGAGTTGCTCGTTGACCGAAACATAAATGCCGGCGCCCAAGCCAAGCACAAGCAAAAGGGTAAGGATGGGTGCGATAAGTTTTCTCATTTCGGCATAAAATATTTTAATAAATGTTTAATTTGGTTTGCCCAGACGTAATGGCGCGTTCCTTTAGAATTTCTCCGCAGCACGCTAGACACTAATATACCACTAGTTAAAACTTTACCAGAAATAGTTATTGTCTCATAACGGTTTGTTTATTATGAATAATAAAAATCCAGATAAATATTACAATATCATGACAGAGGCATTATATTATGGCAAAAAACTTTTTGCTTCCAAATGATGGGCCAGAGTGTCCAAAATTATTAGGCTGTACTATAATATAGCGGAGTTAATAAAATTTCATCGTAGCCATGGCTCGACACAGATGATCACGATAATAAATCTTGTACTTACCTCTAAGGTATCAATTCACGCCAAAGCTCAGGCCCACCGAATCGTCAGCACCGCATTCCGCATTCCGCATTCCGCATTCCGCATTCCGCATTCCGCATTCCGCATAGTCGAATGGCCGTTTTTAATGGCCTGACCAATGCTTCATCTACTAATTCCGTCAGGTCAACCTTATGAGTGCAGATTTCACCAAAACCCCCGGCAGCGAGCAAATCAACATGTCAGCCATTGATCTCAACCCCCCTCAAAAATCTCTCTTCAACTTTGGCTTTGCCCATCCTCAAGCAACCGATTATGCCGCCATTGGACTCCCGCGTATGAAGTGCTCCAAGGTCAGCGTTCATTACGGAGAAAAGCTCGCCGTTTCGGATGCCAGCCTGAACATCATGCCCAACGAAGTCCTCGCCTTAATCGGTCCCTCCGGGTGCGGCAAATCGACCCTGTTGCGCTGCCTGAACCGCATGAACGACACTATCCCTGGTTGCCGGGTAAGTGGCAAGATCACCTTGGACGATGAGGACATTTACGCCAGCGATACTGAAGTTGTGCCGTTGCGCGTCCGTGTCGGCATGGTGTTCCAGAAACCCAACCCTTTCCCGAAGAACATTTACGACAATATCGCCATGGCACCCAGGCTTCACGGACTGGTCAGTAGCAAAGCAGAAATGGATGCCATTGTCGAGAATTCGTTGCGTCGGGCAGGATTGTGGCATGAGGTGAAGGACAATTTAAAACAGTCGGGTACCAGCTTGTCAGGAGGGCAGCAGCAGAGGCTTTGCATTGCCCGTACCATCGCCGTCAACCCGGAAGTGATTCTGATGGACGAACCCTGTTCAGCCTTGGACCCTATCGCAACGGCGAAAATCGAACAGTTGATTGACGAATTGCGCAGGCAGTACTCCATCGTCATCGTCACCCATTCCATGCAGCAGGCGGCACGAGTCTCGCAACGCACCGCCTTTTTCCATCTGGGAAAGATCATTGAGGTTGGTGAGACCGAACAAATTTTTGTCCGGCCAAGGGAAGAGTTGACCGAACGCTACATCACCGGAACTTTCGGGTAATACATTATGACAAATTCATTCGACCGCCATACCATCCACCGTTTCGACGAGGAGTTACAGGCACTCTATTTCCAGGTCTTGGAAATGGGAGAACTCGTGTTAAACCAGTTATGCCTCGCCTTGGAATCGGTCAAAAACAAAGATTTGACGCTGGCCCGCAGAATCATCGACCGCGAACGAGTGGTCAACGAAATGGAGGTCTCCGCCGACACTGCGGTTTGCGCCATCCTAGCCAAACGCTCCCCTAAAGGAAGCGATCTGCGCACCGTGTTGTCTACCTCCAAGATCGTCAACAATCTGGAACGGATCGGCGATGAGGCCGCGAAACTGGCCAATTTCGTGAATTACATGCACTCCCATGAAGACGGTGATGCCAGCAACTTCCCGCTGGACGACATTCTTCGGCTAGGCGGTGCTTCCAGCGAAATTGCTCAGTTGTCTTTGGATGCTTTTGAGCGATTAGATGGCGAACAGGCACGGCGGGTGATCGAATTTCACCGGACCTTGGATCAACAGTTTCAGCATGGACTGCATCATTTGATGGGTTTTCTGCAAGCGGAGAAAGCCAATGTAAGCAACGCGGTCAGCCAAGTGATGATGATGAAGGCGCTCGAACGCATCGGCGGCCATGCCCAGCGCATCGCAGAATTGGTGGTTTTCCAGCTAGAAGGCGAGGAACCCCGGCATCACACTCAGGATATGGCCCAGGATTTTCCGCTTGAGGAATGAATCGTCCCGGCCTAATCCAGCCTAAGTCTGGATGATGCCAGCGCACCAGTGCCTCGACTCCCGCAACCCCATTGCCGGACAGGTCAATCTGAGGTTGGTAGAAGAGAGACAACTCTCCATTTTCCATCGCAGTTTTGAGCTTTCGTTTCAATGGACATCCGTTCCAGCATGATATGACTCAACGCGGGTGAGAAAACCTGATAAGCATTCCGCCCCTGCTGCTTGGCCGCGTACATTGCCGTGTCGGCTTTGCTGATTAGGCCATCAAGCGTGGCATCATGTTGCGGATACAGGGCGAAGCCCAAGCTTGCGGTTGCCTGGATGTCCTTTCCGTCGATATTTATTGGCAAGTCTAGTGCCGCAATGATCTTCTTACAGACTTTCTCGGCATCGCCGATCTCGCCGACTTCGGTGATGACAAAAACAAACTCGTCGCCACCCAGTCGAGCCACGGTATCGCAAGCCCTGACACAGCCCAGAAATAGCTTGGCGACGACCTTCAACAATTTATCGCCGAAGGTATGGCCCATCGTATCGTTGATGTATTTAAACTTGTCCAAGTCGGCAAATATCAGTCCGACGCTATCTTTTTTGCGTTTGGCACACTCGCATGCCTGTTCAAGGTGATTACGAAACAGCAATCGGTTGGGGAGGCAGGTCAATTGGTCGTAATGGGCGAGGCGGAAAAGATGCTGCTGCTTTTGGCGAGTTTGACGGGTGATTTCCTGCAACAAATCATGGCCTGTGCCCACGCCTGCATAAATCTCGTTTTGAACGAGAATGAAGCCGCTGACCATATGCCGCATGCCGGTATCAAGGATAATCTGTGCAAGGTCATCAAGTCCTGTGTGGATGTCGACGATGACAGGTTGCTTGTCCATGAACTGATTGATGGGCGATTTGTGGTGCAAATCTTTGGCGAACGGGCGAACGAAGATTTCGATGAGACTGCCGCGATCAATCATTCCAACAGGCATTCCGCCTTCATCCACGACTGCAACCGCATTAAGACTTTCCTCTATGAGGAAACGTTGCAGGACTTCCAAGCTATTATCGTGCATAAATACAGGTTCGATGTAGCGACCCAGTGTTTTTGCTGTTGGCTGTGAGAATTCGGCTATGTGTTCTTGTAAATAGTCCAGCGACTCATGCTGCTCTTGCGACGACCTATTGGAAAGCACTGCCTCGGTCTTCATGGACCTAATAAGTCAAACCTTAATTTAGCACTGAAATATTCACTGTGTAAACAATAGATATCTATTGTGACGGTTTTATGACATGACTAGAAGCAGCCTAATTTCGGTATGGTTGGACAATAGCATCACACTACACCAAATATCTCTGGGACTAATTTTCTTTCTTCGACGCCTTCGATAATCGCGTCAACGAATTCCTCTATGCGGCGTTTTTCTTCTCGGGACAGCACAGGGTAAGCACGGCGATATAAGGAATTGAATCTATAAATGTCTTGGAAGTCGTAAGGCGGGTGGCTTGCTTCAAACCATTCGCTGATTCCTTGAAAATCCACAGAATACGGCTGGATAGCTTTTGATGCGCACATTGAAACTCTCGCTTTTTAGCCTTTCGTAAAACCGCCCTGACATTTCATTTCAGTTTGAACACTATCTGGGCGGATACTCTGGTGGTCGTTTTCACCATCTGGCGCATATTAGCACGGACGCAGCAATCCAGAAACTCTACATGTATTCAGATAATTGTAACGAAGCTGTATTCAAATGGTAATAAAGGCAAGCTATCATGCGCGGTTAGTAGGATTAATAAAGCACAATTTTAGTTATTTATTGGTAACACGCCAGTGAATTTTCTGAAATATCACTATAAAATATTAAAAAATCGAGTTAGTCTTGGATAGAATCTGTTTTCCCGTCCGGCTCATTCAAAATGTTGACAAGGTATCCGATGTTTCAATCAGTCGGCGTGGCTATGGCATTGTCCTTGCTGAAGGAGCTTATCGCTTCGATACAAGCATCTCCGACGAAGCACAGCTTATCGTCCCTGCCAATTCCCCCCCAAATATTTTATCCACTGCTGCGATAGCTCAGTCTGCTCTTCGGCGGGCATTGAGTTATTTCAACAACAATACTCAAACTAGCCTTCCCTATAGGGACAGGTTTATCTCCGGGTTTCCCGTTTATTTTCTGGAAAACCATGAATATTTGCTTGAATTTGATCGTGACAAGCCTGGGTTTTTAATTTCCAGCGATGTCATCGATTCATTAGGTTTAAGACCAGCCGGTTTGCAAGCAGGGCAATGCGCAGCACATTTCGACACACTGCTAGGTTTCGAACTAATATTGGCCTTGGGACACTTTTTCATATTGAATGTCCTATCGGGCCAAACCACTCGACAAGCTCTTCATGAGACAGTCCAGCTATACCGGTCATTGACCAAAGCGGAGCAAGATGGCATCCATTTGGTATTAACAAGTCCATATGCCGACAGTGGCAATCTTTTTTCGCTTTTCCTACAGCGAGCCAGTGACCAAGCTTTTTACAATCAGCAAGGTGAATCTGCCAAGCATTGGGTGGATTTGCAAATCACCTGGCTGCTCGGACAAGAAAAAATCGACCTGCCTTATAGCCGCCAAAAAGCACAGGCAATTCTGGCAGACGATATTGACACGGACACGAAGCGAATCAAGCTTTATGAATTGTTGCGGGGTTATGACCGCACGGTGGAAAGTGGCAATATCACCCGGCTTGCCAACGAGGCCCACAATGCCCGGCAGCAGTTGGTATTCGGGCGCATGTCGCGGGCTTTCCACAATCAGGCAAGTCTTTTTGCAGACTCGAAGCTGGTAATTCCATTGCCGGAATGGCGGACGATAGCAGATGAGCTATCGCTATGGGTGGATGCCAGCCCGAGCTTGCAGACCTTTGCGGGTGACTTGCAGTTGCTTCTAACCAGCACGGTGGAAATTCCGCTGACCCAATTGGAAGGGGTTTGCGAACGCCTCGAAGATGCCGTGGTGGAAGAGCAGAAACGCTTGCTTTTGGCAGGGCTTAGCGAAGGGAGGGAATGCGGCGGAGGTAACCCGTCGCCTTCGTCAGATGTGGACAAGGAGGCAATTATGGCTCTAACCCTGCAAAGGCTTCGATTGGTCGGGCGGATTCGCAAATCCCTGCCATCCGCTGAAACACGGTCAGCCGCATTTGTGGTGATTAGCCAAAGGCCATCGCCCACCGGTTCCCATCTACTCATTAAAATAAATGAATTGCAGGAACCCTATCTGGGGAAATCGGAAAATCTGTTGAAACTCGCTCGCCTGTCTGGTGATCGCATGTACAGCAGCCCCGATTATGGATGGTTGGAAATGGCTGACCATTGGATCGAGGCCATTCCTTTGTTCATCAAGGAGCAGGTGTCGCTGGAAAACGGGGTTGAGAGTACCAAGACCTTCGTTGACATTGCCGCGATGGAAGAATCCTTCCGTGAGGAAATGGCCGACTATTGGGCAAGAAACATTCGTAATGTACTGGAAAGCGAGTTTCTGTCCCTGGCAAGGGAATGCACCGGCAACCCGCTATTTGGAGAAAATGGTGGGGATGGTCTTAGTCAACGCTTGGGTGAGTCTGCCAATGTCAGCGATGTTGCCGCCCTTGGCGTTTTGTTTGGTGAAATTTATCGCCGGAAGGTGGGCGACATCCATCGTCTCGTTGAACATGAAAACCTACCGCCTTTCGATGCACTAAAACGGATTTTGCTGGATTCCGAACTCTATCAACAAGCCTTGGGGCATGTGCAAAACCACGATTCTTGGCTTGTCGCATCAAGAAGGGTGCTGTTAAATGCCGCTTGTCTGCGGGATTTTGGTCAGGAACTGGATCGTTACCAATTAAACGCATTGAAACCTCGTCGTCCATTGCCGGCTTTGCATGTTCTAACGACACAGTCGGCTGGCATGACTGACGGGTATATCAGGACATGGCTGGAAGAATCCATGGCGCTGTTCAATATCATCGACGATTTGGGCTTGCACGAAGCAGTCGCCCAACGCCAAGCCTTATTCGCCAAGCGCCTGTTTTATTTGGGTGAGAGAATCATCAGGGAACTGGGAATTTGGGTGGAAGTGGAGGAGTTGCGCATCAGTGGCCGGTTTTCCGAAACAGCAGCACTCCGTCAGGTCATCCGCCAAAACAAGGCTGTCCAAGACGAGTTGTCGGTTTTAGGCGTATTGTTCGAATATGTGGAACTGACGACTGGCCAACATTTGGACGATTCATTCGCCGAGCCAATGCCTTTGCATGTTTCTTGGCAGTCTCTTGACGCTGTCCATCAGGAGTGGGCATTGGAACAGGTGCGACTACGCAATGCCGATGCCTTGAATGCTTTGGTCGAGTCCGGTTCGGTTTTAACATCCGAGTCGGCTGGGCAATTGGAGGCTATGCGCGAAAGCATTTTGGCAGATCTAGCCTACCATGAAGATTTTGCCACTTATACTCGCTTCGCGGCACGCCGCCAGGAATTATCAAGGCTGGATGCCGAATGCCCGCACTTGTTTTTAAAGGAACTAGGGAAAACCTATTTACGACGGTTCCAAAGCCTAGCAAAAACCACGGCGCGCAAACAAATCATAGCAGAGCGGAAGCTGAACCATCTTAGCCTCCATCCATTTTATTATGTTCAAGCCACAGGTGGCAGCAAGCGATATCACTTGCTGTATACGCCCAGCCGGGTCGATCTGGGACAGCGCGAACGGGAATCGGTGGAAAGCTGGTCCCAATGGGTTGGCGGGGCGGATGCGGCGGCGGCAAGAGTAGGCCGGGAGCTTTTTAGCCTGATTAACAAAGATGTCCGCGTATTTGAGAGCCTGACCGAGCCGGAAATACTAAAAACGGGTGAAAACGCCTCCATGACCGCCCACTTTGGTTTCTCCAATTCTTTGTCACTGATGGTTTCAGCCGCCCAGCATGGGGATTTTGAAACCATGAGCGACAATATGAATAGCCGGCGGGACCGGCTTGTTCATCCGGCTGGCGAAGGTTACGGTGGGTATTGCGTTCCCAAAGATGGTTTGTTCCTAGAGTTCGTGCTGAGTTTAAGCCGTGGGGAAAAGTTGAGACAAATTGGCATTCCCGATGCTTTGCATGGGTCATTGTCCGAGCATGCCCATAGCCTATTGGATGGCCGTCATCAATTTGACACTGGCGTGGAATGGCAGCAATGGGCGGCCAGCCAGTTGGAGTTGCAGGAAGGCATCGGTTTGGACGCATCTCAACCCGCAGGATTGCAAGTATTCCAATCCACCCGTGTTGCCCAAGTGCTGGATAGCTTCGGGCAGCCTGAGTTGCGTGACCCTTACCGGCTGATGTGCAGCCTGGCCGCCCGGTGGGGATTGCATAAAATGGTGACGGGTGGCGAACAGGTCAACCGCTTCATGCCTTTTTACAAAGTCTGGCTAATCCGACAGGGAATCATCGAATCGGCCCGCAGAAATTCAGACGCCTCCATAGCGCTTGAAAGTTCTGTCGTTGTGCTGACGGCTGAATACAAGCCGGATACCCAAGATGGCCGGTTTGCCGTTGGCATGCGTAAATTTGAAATACTGGCCGGTACGGGTGACTTCCTGAAACAGTCTTTGGACATGGATGGGCAGGATTTGGCATGGTTAATGGCAGGCGGTTTTGCCGGGTTGGAAGCCCTAGGGCGGCAAGGCAATCTGTTGGCATGGCTGGATACCGACGCCAACGAAAAACCCCACCGTGAAAAACTTAAAAACCTGTTTCCCGGCTATCCTACCCCGGCTGAAATTCGCCTAGTCTCGACAACCGGGCTCGTTGCCCAAGATATGCTGAATTACACCAGCGACACCCGCCTCGAACAGATTGCCAATCAAACTCGCATTGAACTGGAATCCTTGGGGATGAACGGCAAGGAAATTGATGCCAATCTGCTTAGCTGGGGCCCAAGGCTGACCGACTGGAGTCTTCGGATAAAGCTAAACCCAACCGAACGGGCCATGCTCAACAAGCGTCTTGCTGGTGGCTTGCACGCTTTGGCTCTGCAAGTGACAGGCCCGGAACGCAGTTACGATAACGCCCTGCGCGGGGCCGACGCATTGGATACTGGCATCCCCCACCGCGAACTGCTCAAGTTGAGCGGCAGTCCTGCACGATTATGCCGTCTGATGCTGGAAGGCAATCCACATAGCGCGCTGGTCATTGTCGATGGTGCGTCGGGAGCCAGGCACAGGGCCATGAATCGCTTGGACGTGATGTTGTGGTTTGCCGCTGGCCTGTCGGTTGGGCGGCAGTCGGTTTACCTCGGCATTGGCTTGGGTGCAGAAACCGTGGAAAGTTGGCGTACAGCGATGAATAGGCAGAGAGACCGGGCTGACCGACTTTTTCAAGCCTTGTCAGACCAAGATGCCAACCGGGCGAACAGTCTCTATAAAGATATTGTTGAAGATGTGCGCAAGAATCAGGAAGCCCATGTGGCCCTAGCCGAATTTGACAAGTTAAGGCGCATGGGCCGTCATCGCGAACGCGATCTGATCATCAGCCGCTGCCTTGCCCGCATAAGTTGCGGGTTACGGCTCAGTGAACTGACATTTGATGAGTTTTTAAGCCTAGGTGGAATCTTTTATCTCAACGGTGCCAAACCTGATGGGATTGATGCAGCCGTTGAGACCTACTGGAAAGGCATGGAATGCCTGGGTGGAACTCCCTTGCGTGACGATCATGCCTATACGAGGCTACTGGAAGCGGACGTGGAAATTGTTGCCAGTGAGTTTCGGCAGGGGCAAGGCTTTGAAAGCTCCAACAAAGCCACGGAGGATAACGCCGTCGCCGCCCTGCAAACCCGGCAACGGCTAGCCAAGCGGATTGCCCAAGCCCGTTCGCTTAACGAAAGAAAAGCTGCGTTTTTAACGGTCGAACCGGATGTCGGCGACTTCGAGGAAAACTACCGCAAGGCAATGGAATCCATCAAATTCGATGACAGGCCAATCAATGAATCTGTGTTCGGCGCATTCCTTGGTCATGCCCGGAATGCCTTACGGCAGCTAGTATTGGAACAGGCAAACTATCAAGATCAAGCCAGGGTCTTAGGCTTGGTCGATCAACTGATTGACGGGCGTAAGACTGACCTGACAGCATGGGACACAATCGCAGGCGGGTATGAGGATATTGGCGAATTTGGGCGACTTGCGCAGTATGTGACCGGTGAGGCCGAGCTTGCAAGCCTAGACCGGGAATACCAAGCCGGGCAACTGCGCCGCATCGCACGGGGGGCAGAACTTTTCTATATTATCTTAAGTGTTGAAAGCACACTTCCATTCACTGCCCAGAATCCCGAGTCCAATGAACCGCTTTCCTTGTGGCGTAGTTTGGCCGATTTTTTCGCGAAAACCATCAACGATCACGCTTACGAGTACCGTCCATGGGTCTATTCCCGCGGCACCGGTTTTAGTTCATTCAAAAGTGAGTCCCTCTATGATCTGGCAACTGAACATCATCAATGGCTTTATCGCTATCTGCGGTTTGTAGTCACCCATTTCACCGAAGTAATGGAACTCGGCTTAGATGAGCAAAATCTTTTGCTGGGTAACTGCCTAGATGGGTTTTCGGTGGAAGCGATCGGTGGAGAGGCGGAAGGCAGGGCTGAAATGCTTTGGAGATGTTACGGACAACTGCGCGAACTGGCTTTCATCCGCAATGACGGTTTCCCGCTCCCGGAAGTTTTCTCAGATTTTGACCCCGACTGGATTAAAGCCGGGCAACGAGTCAACCACATTATTGCCGCCCCCGTGGGCCGTACCCATTTTTCGAGAGTTTTGCGCGAAGGACCTACACTAACCAGGCAATTGGAAAAGGAAGGGCGTTTAGGTGTCAATCTGATCATCACACGCAAAGTCTGGGTTTATGACGGCCCGGAATATCCGCACCCAATCATTCATATTCATAGCGGTCATTTATACTTAGACCAAACCACTTACCGGTCTGCATTGGTCTTGGGCAAAGGATATGCGCCAGAAACCGCTGATCAATTGACCGCGAATACTCACCCCAAGGGGGTGCGGATAGCCGCCTGTTTTACCCGGCCCGTGCTGGCGGCCTTGGTTTATCCCTTCCATGGGGATGCCGTTTATGAGTCTGGTCAATTGGAAGCCTGTGGACTGCCATATACGGTACAGTCAAGGTTCCATACTTGGACGACTTATGACAAAGCCAAGTATCCAGACATATTCAAGAATACTGGGGTTGACATGCCAGCCGAGATGGATTGGCTGGCAAGCTACACGGCGCAGATTGGAAATGAAACACTCTGCAAGCAGTCTATTTGCGACGGTTTGGCTGGCACGGCTTATCAAGGTTTGATGAGTTTTGCAGGTCGCCACCCGCTAGTCATGGTCAAAGATGCAGCCGAATCCGGTGGGCGCGGTGCGCAAGCCTTCCAATTGTTTAGCCAAGAAGGCCGGCCAGATTCAATTCAGCTTGCCCGTGCAACAGATTTTATTTATCAGCTTTCCCTTAGGCACAATGTCGCCATCCAAGAAGTGGTGCAGAGTTCGCCGGAACACTGGGCCACAGAGGCTTTCATGCGTAACTTTACGCATCGTCAAATCGTTGAATGGGGTAGCCCGGTCAATCGCCGAAGGGAACCGAAAACGCCTATTTTCGGTTCACACCGCATCATCATGTCCACAGACTCTCCCAATGAATCCGATAGTTCCGGGAAATGGCACGTTTCCCATTGGATTACCCTAAACAGCAAACAATTGATCACCAACATAGGCAGGGGAGGAACCCTGGATTTGTTGCGCCCGGGGATTATTCGCCCCGAACATCGCGATGCCATCTTATCAAAACTCGCCGATGCCGGACGGAAAGTCATGCAAACCCTAAGCACCTATGAAACCAAGGCAGGTAACATGTACGAACAAGAAACGGGTTGTGAAATCGGTACGGATTTGCTGAGTGTTTCCTACGGAAATCCGCGTTACATGATGTTGGATTTCCTCGTCACGCCGGTTTTTGCCGAAACCGGTAGCCTCGTCGAAGTGCGGACGGAAATGGACTCGGAGAATACCCAAACCCGCACAATTTTTATTTTGCAAGATGGCTCTCATCGGTTTCCAGGGCAAGTGATCGATTGGCGTGTGGTGCTCATCGAGCCCAATATCGGCGTGGGTCTATGGGACAGAGTTGCCTTGCGGGAAGAATTCGAGGAGCTTGAACTGGCTAAGGCCGAAGAAAGGATGCCAAATTGGGACTGCGTAGGCGAGAATGCCCGTATCGTTATCAAAGACCTGCACCGTGCAGGTGAAGAATATCTACAATCGCTTGGAATGTGCCATGACTCCCTTTCCTAACCAAGCTCAGGCAGTTCGTGCCTGGCATGCGACGCAGGATGCCTTGAATCTCGCACAGGATGCCCCGGCAAGTGATTATCAGATCAGTGTCTTTTTAAAGCACCTGTTGCTTCAGGGGCTGAAAAACGACGATACTTTATTTGGCAGCAAACAAACTTTATCGCAACTTAGGGATCAATTGCAGTTTAGGTTGGCCGCATTGCGTTTCGCACTACGTTTGGAAAATGATTTCATTGGGAATTTGGGGGTTGATACCCAGCAAGCATGGCAGGCCATCCATTCCTCCAAGGTTTACCAACAACGCCTGATTGATCTTGCGCTGGCTTCATTGTTTAGCGAAAACCTGGCACCGGAACTTTGTTTGGAATCTGAAGCATGGTTACCAAGAAATTTGAAAACTACCCTTCAGGGTTGCCGCAACCACGCCATAATCTTCGCCGATGCGATGCTGTTCCATCACGAATTCTATCCCTTGGCGGTGGATGCCTATGTGCGCGATTCACAGGGTTTAGATGCCCCACGAACCAATGTGTTGGGTGTGCATGTCGATTGGATTTCCCCGGGCGGAATGCTCAAGCGGATAGTGTTTTTAGATGTGGAATATAACTGTTTACGCGAAGTGGACCTAGCATTTCCACTTTTCCCCGATAGCGTTCAGTTCCACAGTCTGGGGAAAAATGAACAGAAACTCCATCAGCAGTGGTCTGCGACGTTTTCCTGCCCCCAAGTCAATCCTTATGCCCAATCATCACTGGCGGATGACAAGGCCGCCACATTGATGGCTTGGGAAAACATGGGGGTGGAGATTCCCGCTTTTGTGAAACTTGCCGAGGGCGATTTCGAAAGTGCGTGGCGGTTCGTGGATGCCTACCGGGAAATCGTGGTCAAACCCAACAAATCCACTGAGGGAGACAGGGTTGCTTACTTTAAAGTCGGGCAGAAGAGTTTCAAGACAGAATTTGCCAATCACCTCGAAGCCTGTTGGGAACAAGGCGATGCGGTCATCCAACAACGTCGCGACGGCTTGATCTTCAGGGATATCCCGTCCGGTAAGCAACATAACCTAGTTTTACGATTAAACCTATCCTTTGATGGTAATCGCTATCGGGTTGATAGTGGCTATGCACAGTTAGCCAAAGATACGAAACATCCTGCTGCAAGCAGCCAAGGTGGGCGTATCGTTTCCCCGTTGGAAATCCTTGATAACTTGGTTTCACGCACTGATCCGGCCTGTCCAATTTTCAGTATAGAGGGCCAAGACTGGATGCGCATTTGCGATCAGGCTATTCGGGCCGCAAGCCTGTTTCGCGGACTTATGCTAGTCGGTATTGATGTATTGCTGGATGTGGATTTGGACGGCAATATCATGCCGGTATTTTTGGAGGCGAACCCAAGACCGGCTGGATTGTGCCATTCGCGCTTGTTGGACGGTTATCCCGATTCATGCCCGGCTCCCAATGGCGTTAGCCTTAATCTTTGGGACGGGTTGGAATTATTGTATGAAAAATCCTCCCGGCAAAAAATTATCGAAGTCTAATGCAAGTAGTATTCAATAAATCATTATGATTAAAAAAGCAGTCATTCCTGTTGCAGGTTTTGGAACTCGTTTTCTCCCTGCTTCCAAGGCTATCCCCAAGGAAATGTTTCCTGTCTTGGATAAGCCCACTATTCAGTATGTCGTTGAAGAAGCCGTTGCCTCTGGAATACGTGACATACTGATGATAATCAGCCGTGGCAAGCGCAGCGTCGAGGAACATTTTGACCGGAACCCTGAATTGGAAAGGCTGTTGGAGCGCAAAGGCCAACAACAGGAGTTGGAGCAAATTCGCCAAATATCCGGTTTGGCAAATATTGAATTTGTCTGGCAAAAGGAAATGAATGGCCTCGGCGATGCGGTCAAGCTTGCCCGCAATCATATCGGAGACGAACCATTTGCCTTGCTTTTGGGGGACACGATCATTCAATCCAGAATTCCCGCAACACGGCAACTCATGGATGTGCATGCGAAACACGGGGGATGCGTCATTGGCTTGGAAGCAGTGCCACAAGACAAAGTTTCACGCTATGGCATCATCAAAGGGGACTGGCTTGGGGATGGGGTTTATCGGCTTGAAGGTTTGGTGGAGAAGCCTACAGTGGACAACGCCCCCTCTAATTTGGCGATAGCAGGACGGTATGTGCTGACAGCGGAAATATTCCAGTGCCTGGAACGGGCTACTCCCGACCAAAAGGGGGAAACCCAGTTGACCCACGCCCTGCAAACCCTGCTGGGGCAATTACCGATGCACGGGATGTTACTTGAAGGATACCGTCACGACATAGGCAATAAACTTGATTTTCTGAAGGCGAACTTGTTGTTCGGACTAGAACATCCCGAGATCGGAAGGCCGTTGCGGGAATTCTTGCACGAACTCACGGCAATATCCGATGATGAATTGAGCTTATATTCAGCAGCTTACGAGATGAAGTCACCATTAGGGAATCGCCCACCCTAGAGATTATTCCCAACAACAGGGATAAGCTCGTATTTGCCTCGATTGGTCAGCTTATCGAGGATGTTCACAACTACGGCTACTACGGCGGAATCCGCCTTCTCAAAGCATCTGTGAAACGATTCTATGAATACTGCACACAGGAATCGATACCCATTGATAACCGAAACTTTACCATCCGCTACGATTCGACAATCCCACACCGTCTGGGGCTAGCAGGATCGAGCGCCAACACCATAAAATTCTCTTCGCTATTCACACGATCTCTTCCAGACTCATTTCTGGATTGGAAATAACTCTGGACTTTTGATCCTAGAGTGATCGAGGTTCATTGTTTAGAATGAATGAAAATAATATTGTTAAAATAGCTCGCAACGAAAACATACCACCACATCAGGTTTTCTTACCTTAATGAAAGAATCTCGCTGGACAGCGGTATCAGAGTCTAACTTTGCCTGGGAAAAGGAGGCGCTCGACTGGTTGCGTTTGCATCTACCTGACCGCGACCCTTGGCATGTCTGGTCAAACTTTGAGTTTATTGACGATGAAGGGAAGGTTAACGAGGTTGATGCTCTCATTGTCAGTCCCTTGGGAATTTATCTGGTCGAAATAAAAAGCCGTCAAGGCACCATAAGTGGGGATGCCCACACGTGGACTTGGCAATCCGAAGGAAGATGCCACACCCACGATAACCCATTGATTCTTGCCAATCGCAAGGCGAAACGTCTTGCCAGCCTATTGCGAAGGCAAAGCTCGGTGATTAAGGCTAAAAATAAGTTTCCATTCATCGAGCCGTTGATATTCCTATCTGCGATTGCCCCTGATGCCTGCAAGCTTACAGGCTTTGCCCGAACGGGCATATTCCTCCGTGGCAATCCAGACTCCCCGAAGGATCAAGGGATTATCGCTCGCCTA
>CAIWDB010000341.1 GCA_903911305.1 uncultured Methylococcaceae bacterium
ACTTGAACTTTGCCAGAGAGTAAAGTCGGCACCGGATTTACCTTACATTTTCGTCCTACTGCTCACCGCTAGGGACGATGAAAATTCGCTAATCCAAGGTTTGGACATTGGCGCGGATGATTATCTTGCTAAAACCAGCGATATAGAGGTATTAAAAGCACGTATACGCTCTGCTGGGAGAATCATCCAGTTGACAGCCGAACTTGAGGCAAAAAACCTGTATCTAAAGGAAGTAAACGAACGCTTGGATAAAGCCTATTCCTATATCAAGCGTGACCTTGAATTGGCGGCCAAAACACAAATTGGCCTGCTTCCAGCCCAAGATACCATAATTAATGATGTGCGGTTTAATTGGTTGTTTTTGCCTTCCACATTTATCGGGGGGGACACCCTCAATTACTTCAGAATTAACGACTTTCAAATCGCGTTTTACCAACTGGACGTAGCCGGACATGGCGTTGCCTCCGCATTACATTCCTTCAGCCTTAGCAAGATACTTTCACCCGACTTCACGACTGAAGTTCCCGTAAAATATTCAACGGATAATAAAACCCCGTTTGCCTTACCCATTACTTCAGCCCAAATTGTGACTGAACTGAACAAGCGATTTCAGAGTGGCGCAGACAGTTTGGATTACTTCACGATGGCATATGGCTTGATTGACTTGCGTGAAGAGAAAATAGACATTTGCCTCGCTGGACACCAAAAGCCGATTTACATACCCTTTGGATGCAAGCCGGAATTAATTGGGGCTAGCGGTTTTCCTGTTGGAATATTGCCGGAATCTGACTACGAATCAACAATCTTTAAATTTACCAAGGGAGACCGGATATTTCTTCACTCGGATGGAATTGCCGAGTGTACTAATAAAGACGGCGAAGAATTTGGTACTGAGCGCTTAAAGGAATTGCTATATGAGACCCTGCATCATGATTTAGGTGATGTGGGAAATGTTTTAATAAGGCAACTGGAAAAATGGAAAGGCAACAATCAATTTGAGGATGATATTTCAATGTTAGCCATTGAAATAGCCAAAGCAGATGCATAAATTCACAGTGTTGCACATCATTTATAGGCCAAACGGGGAAATAAATACCCATAAACCCTTTTCTTATTGATTGCGAAAATCGTCTAACACTATTCTTTAATATGGAATAACCCAGAATGAGTAAAATCAAACTAGTAATCGATAGTTGTTACGAGAACATCGATTTGATTGGAACCTGCATCGAATCTCTTTCTTCTCGGCTTTTTGAAGACCAGCAATGCAACCAGATAAATGTTTGCGTCTACGAGGCAGTCACCAATTGCATCAGACACAGTTACAAGGGTTCACGTGGGCATGATGTTTATATTAGCTTTGACATAAATGAAAACCGACTCATACTGGATATATCTGATTCCGGCTTAGCCATGAATCCCAAGATTCTTGAGTCCACTTCCACGACCTTTCAAATTGACCCTGAAAACCCTCAAGAAGGGGGAATGGGGCTTAAAATCATCAAATCATTAATGGATGAAGTGAGTTACCATACAGAGCAAGGGATTAATCATCTTACCATGATAAAATATACCTAACAGACGAATATCTAGAGTTTTCACCAGTTACAGCATTTTCAATACAAAATAGTTACTTAATAATGAATATATGCAACATGCAGTAGTGGGCCATGCCCGCGATGAATAGCCTATTTTTGAAGATTTGGCCCAATCAATCGCGGGCACGGCCCACTCCTACGGCTTAAATAAAGTAATCAATTGAGATTGAAAACGCTGTAAGTGACTAATACTATAAAAAACAATAACAATGAAAATAATATGTCTCCAGCACCTTTTCTCCTGCATTTCAATACTGTGCGTTTTATCAGCCACTGCATCGGAAACAACTAGTATTGAAGTTCTCCCCGAGATTCTAACCGCCAATGCTCCTCGCATTGGCTTGAATCTAGGAGAAAGGAGTGTGTTTGGTGGAGCCCAACTGATGCGTAACATTTTTGCCAACCCTGGATTTGAGGGTCAGATTGACCGTACCGTGGTAATCGTGGCACACGCGACAAAGAACGAGTTTGACGATGACATGAGCTGGAGCGGACGACCGGATGGGTTTTGGAGTGGGGCAAAGTTCGATGTGCGCAGTGGCAAGGCTGCCGGACTGACCGGGACACTATCCGGTTCTTCGAAACGCGGTGAAAATGGGCTTCCAACGTTCACCACTAAAGAACCTGCCCCGCCCTTGTCGGCTGGGGACGCAGTCATTCTGACCCGCATAAACGACCAGAATTTGCCAACAACATGGAATGTCCCGAATGACACACCAGCAGGCCAGGTTGCCCCTGATGTCAATGAAAAACGCCCCGGTAGCCCCGGAATACGCTCCTTGGCACTCATGCCAGTCCCCGGTGTCGCCAAACGATTCGCCCCACCGGCTAGGGTGACCGCCTACTTTGACTCAATCGGCTATCGCGCCGGAAAGCTCTTGCCGATTGAAGGACGTTGGAAATTCTCCATTTGGGCTAAATCCGAAAAGGGATTGGGTGAATTGAGAATCACATTTCAACGCCAGGGGTCAAAACCCTTCCTCCGCGAAACCGTCAAAGTGCCTCGCGATTGGAAATTGGTCGAATTTCAATTTGACGGGTCTGACCAAGGGCCACAAGGGGTATTGTCACTTGAGTTGGCCGCTGAAGAAGACAAGGTATGGTTGGACGATACCAGCCTTGAGCAAATGGGCGACAACAGCGGTGCATTCAGACGCGAAGTGATCACCGCACTGGAAAAACTCAAACCCGGCTATTTACGCGATTGGCAAGGTCAACTGGGCGACACGTGGGAGAATTTGGTCGCACCGCCTTTCGCGCGAAGGTCGGATCGTTACCGCCCCGGACCGGAGGATCGTTTTGGCTATGGCTTGGAAGAATTTCTCGACTTATGCAAAAAAATCGGCGCCAATCCCTGGCTGATTTTGCCCACCACGTTCAGTGATGACGAATATGAAGCCTATGGACATTATCTAGCGAATAGGATCAAACAAGACGGCTTTACTGAGGCCGTGGTGGAATTCGGCAATGAAAACTGGAACTCCATCTTCCGCTCTGGCGGTTTCCCCAATCCGCATATTCACGGTGAAGTGGCACAACGCGCATTCACCCATTTTAAAAAAGGCACTGGCCCTGCGGTCCCGATTCGGTTGGCCGTGAATGGGCAGCATGTCAGCGTGGACAATGCGTTGAAAATGTTGGATTCCACGCCGAACGCTGACATGCTGGCGGTGGCCCCTTACATACTGCACAACATCAATCGCAGCGATTTCACTGACACCCCTTGGCCTTTGATGTTCCAAACCGATCCCAATCTCCCTGTTTATGCCCAAAATGTGCGTAAACGCGGAAAAGAACTCGGGGTTTACGAAGTCAATTACCACACCACAGGAGGCAATCTTGATCCTGCGATGCGAGAGCAAATCGTCACCGGGGCTGCCTCGGGCAGCGGCTTGGCAAAACGCTTGCTGGAAGCCCTAAACGTTGGGGTACATCAACAATGCGTCTATAACTTGGCCCAATTCGACTTTTCCCTGCCAGACCGTAACTTGGTCAAACTTTGGGGAGTTATGCGCGATTTGGGGGCAACCCAAAGAATGCGACCGACAGGCTTGGCTATGACGATGTTGAATTCTGCCTTGCCGGGTGATGTCCACGCCCTGAAGATAAGCGGTTCCAACACCGACACACTGACTGCCGCAGCGATCCAACGCAAAGACGGCTGGGCGCTGGCAGTCGTTTCAGCCTCCCCGCAACCTCAAGATGTCACCATCAAATTCCCAGCTTCATCCCCCTCCCCCACCCGCTTACTCAAATTGGATGCCGCTTTTCCCTCCTCTTCCAATGAAAATGCCGAGGAAGTCAAAATCAGCGATCAGAAAATGACTGGCAAACCCCCACTCAAGTTGACTATTCCGCCTTGGGGATTGGTAGTATTGACCCCTTGAACGGCTAACCCTCTTACTATTCGAACCCTAGAAATAACCGAGGTGGGTTTAGTTGATTTATAAGGCTGTATATCAACAACAAACTATGGAATGTCTATTGGTTGTTTCTGTGCTTTTCTTGTTGCGATATCAGCATCTAAACTATGCAAATAATCTATTCTACGATTATGCGTATCATTGGTTGCTTGAAGATGCGTGTCCAGATTATTATAGGTAAACTTAAGTTTAATTACTTTTAAAACTTGGCATGCAAGCTGAATTACTCCGCGCCGACATGAGTACGCTTATTAAAGCTGTTCAATGTATCAACCAAATCTTTAGCTGTTCGCTCAATGTCACTCGGTGTACAATATAGAAGAGATTTTTTTATTGGAACATAAGCATCAAGTCCACCCGCAATAAGCGCACTCATCATTACACCAGAACAATTTGATTCTTTGCTAATAAACTTGTAACCATGTCTTTGGTCTTTCAGATAGCCGTTCCACCAGTCATTGATTGACAATAAGTCTAGCCCCCATGTTATCTCTGTACCGTTTATAAATTGAAAAGCATCAATAATAATTTTATCTATCTCATCAATCGGTTTATTCAAGACTGCCTGCTTCTTCGTGTGAACATAACATACCTTAGACTGTATGCAAGGTATGTTGAATTTTACATCAGGGTCGGTCACTAACTCTGTTATCTGCACTACTGATTCTGGTGTATTTTTGTACTTTTCAATTGTATGCCCAAAAGTTTTAGGTTTTTGATGCTCTCTATCGTTGAATGTGTACTCATCGGGTACTTGCCTAGATAATTGTAAGACATTGTTTTGAGTTCTGCCCGTTCTATAATCGTTGTACGTTGTCAATATTTCCAACCAATGTAAACTGTCGGCAGGAGCCAATAAAAAATCAGCATAAACATGAAATTTATTATTTTGACAAATCTCATGTTCTGACATAACTAATTTTGTAACATTCTCAAAAGCTTCATGATATTCAGATCCATTTCTTCGTAAGGAATTTATCTTTACATCAATTTTGTTAAATATATTGATATATTCTGCTTCTGCGGTATCACAAAACTGCACCCAATTAGTACCTACACGATATCTCTCCCTAGCTCTATCAGATGTCTCATTCATCTTATCATTTAAAGGAGCTTTATTAGGACGGGCTGTTGTTTTCTCAATGTTTGGAATATGACTTTTAATAAAGTGTTTATTAAAATTATTTTCGGCAGGCCACCAGCTTATATACACAGATTGATATCTTGAGTTGATATTCGTGTCCTCCAACAAGCGAATACAACCTGCCGCATGACCTGTTCGACCAGTTTTTGGGCCAATTTTTCCAGGACTGCTGCGCCAAATCATTACAAGAAGTTCTTTATCAAATTTAATCATGAAATACTCCAAGTGGTGGTAATAAATGATCTCCATGCCATTGCATCAATGCCAAGCAGAGCCTAGACAATCTAGAAGAATTGTTTAAGCTGGCATTACCCGATGCCAGCGATTGATTGTTACGCTCTGAAATAATCCATCTTTAATTTCCTTCGTAGTCCCGCCTTTAGGCGGCAAAAGAACCGGCTAAAGCCGGGACTACAAACGGTTTTTGGGTGTTCGTATCTTTACTTAATGGCAGTGAAGGTACGCTAGGGTTCTCTAAAAAGCACCTAAATATAAATCCACTTTATCGTACCGTGTGGGAAATTTGGCATTCAGATTGCCGCAATAAATCAAAGCACTGATCCCCTTGACAGCAACATTCCGACGATCTTCGCCGGTATGACACTCAGCTGGATTTAGCGGGAACGATCCGCTAGTAACGCAAAAGTATGCCAGAAGATATATCAATTCAGTTACAATCTAGCAAAATTTGTTGATTATTTCACTATAATGACTACCTATGAAGCTGCCGATTCATTTTTGTTGGTCAATTCACCAAACAGTTGAACACTAAAGACGTTATGTATCAGCCTGGCAACACACTAACCGAAGGAAGGCATTTGCCACTTGAGCAGATGTTTTTGATACACATGAGGTACTTGACCATGACTTTACACAATGATTTCTTAGCCCAATGGAATGGCTGTCACTCAAGGAATAGAAGTCTATTCGCAAAATGCTTATCGACATTTCTAGGCATAATGTCCCTGATTTCAGTCGATGCCCACGCTTGTGATGCACCACAGGCAAGTTTCTGCGTCGATTATTTCAGTGGACGAACACTGTCAGGCCCGGTGATTTTTTCTGCGGTGGAAAATAGAGTGGATCACAATTGGGTCAGCGGTAGCCCAAGCACTAGCGTCCCGATTGATAATTTCTCAGGTCGATGGCGTGGGCGTTTCAATTTTGACGGCGGCGATGTCATCTTTCAGGTGTTGGCGGACGATGGCGCTCGCTTATATATAGATGGCCAACTCATCATTGACGGCTGGAAAAACCAAACTACCGCCTATACTGCAACCATCCCCGTTGCCGCCGGCGAGCATTTAGTGGAAATTGAATACTATGAGGCATGGGGGGCGGCGCGTTTGTCTGCCAATTGGGAACCTGTGCGCCTTTGCAATGTTCCAGTGGGTCAGTTTTGCGCGGCTTATTTCGACAACCGAAAGCTCACCGGAAACCCTAAAGTCATTGCCTATGAATCGGAGATTAATCATCCATGGGGTCAGGGTAGCCCCTCCCCCTCCATCACAGTCGATAATTTTTCTGGTCGCTGGCAAGGTGAATTCGATTTCGCCCCCGGCACCTATTCTTTCACCGCAAATTCGGACGATGGTGTCCGCTTGTGGGTAGACGGCCAATTGCTGATTGCCGATGCTTGGGTCAGCCAAGCGGCCACCCATTATGAGGAATGGCTATGGTTAAGCGGTAGACATCAGATCACTGTAGAATATTTCGAGGCGTATGGCAGCGCCACACTACAAGTAGGCTGGAGTCAGGTCGCCTCATCGGCATCCACTGCGCCACCTACCCCCATCGGTGCCAACGGATTGTCACCGCTTGGCAGCAACTTGAATGAATGGAAAGACTGGTCCACTGAACAGCCTTTCATCAATTTATTCAAAACCTCGCGTAATTGGATCACTCAAGCGCCTAGCGTGTGGGACACTGGCGAACAACAACTGTTGAACCTTGACGAGAATGGTTGGGTGAGATCGCTGCCCGCATCGACTGACACCTCCGTCCGCTATCGTAGCGTCAGCACATTGCTGCTTTCTGGTAGCGACTTTGCCGGTGTACGAACTGGTGGCGAATATATTGTACTTTATGATGGCGAAGGCACTTTGACCTATGGGTTCGCTGCCACCAAAATCGCCTCTCACTCCAGCATGGGCCGGGATATCATCAATGTTGACAAGAACAATACCACTGGTATTTTTATTTCGATTGCCAGCACTGACCCAAACCACACGGGAAATTATATCCGTAATATTCGGGTAGTCCCGCCGGGCAAGGTATGTGATGACAATCCCCTCGCCTTTTGTCTTTCTCGAAACGATCCATCTTGCGAACGTAGCGCATGCCGCAGTTTGGAAAGTGCCGTAAACGACCGTTTGTTCCACCCGGTTTTCCTCAGAAACCTAGTCTATTACAGTAGTTTACGCTTCATGGCCCCACAAAACACCAATGTCATTTCCAGTGGCATGCCCCAACAAGTCAACTGGACAGACCGAGCGACCTTGGATAAAGCCCGTTGGACCAGCCAAGCAGGCATTCCGGTTGAGGTGGCGGTTGCGCTATCCAATCAACTTAAAGCCGACCCTTGGCTAAACATGCCGCACCGTGCGTCAGACGACTATATCCGTCAATTCGCCCGGTTGACTCATCAAACCTTGAGCCCAACTCGCAAAGTCTATGTTGAATATGCCAATGAAATTTGGAACACGGCCTTCTCAGCCGGAACTTGGGTAGAGCAACAAGGCTTGGCAGCTTGGCCGAATTCACCTGATTCCGCCTATACCAAAAGGATCAACTGGTATGGCAAACGATCTGCCGAAATGTGCGATATTTGGCGGTCAGAATGGGCCGGTGACGAGGATCGGCTAGTGTGTGTGTTGGCGGCACAATCAGCCAATACATGGACTGCGAATGCGGCCCTTACTTGCGCCCTATGGGATCAAGCCCCTTGTCAAGCACATGGCATCAAGGCAGTGGCTGTCGCGCCTTATTTTGGTCATTACTTGGGTAACATTTCAACAGGTTCCGAAGTGGCAAGCTGGGCATTAGACGCTGATGGCGGATTAAATCGCCTGTTTGCCGAATTGGGAGTGGGCGGTCAACTGACCGGTGGACCCACTGGCGGCGCATTGGCTTGGTCGGCCCAGTGGACAGCCAATTACGCGCGCTTGGCAAAAAGCCGTGGCTTGATGCTATTGGCCTATGAAGGTGGTCAACACTTGGTTGGGGTCGGTGCGGTGCAAAACGACCAAACTGTGACTAATTTGTTCGTTACTGCCAATCGCGACCCACGCATGGGCGATATGTATCAGGCAATGCTTGCAAATTGGCGTGACGCAGGTGGCGGTTTGTTCATGCATTATGCCAGTGTGGGCCAATACGGACGTTATGGCAGTTGGGGCGCTTTAGAGAATTTGGGACAACAAAACTCCCCAAAATATGATGCCCTGATTCGTTACATACTCGCCAATCCGCGTTAAATCGGTAAAAAGCCTCATGCGGGCAAACCACTGTTTGCCCGCATGGCTTCAAACTTATTCACTCAGCATCCGCAACCTTTTGGAATTTCGAAAATTAACAGAAATCTCCTATAGGAAATCTTCAGATACTACTGTCAAGCGGAAGTTCTATCCAAAACGTACTGCCTTCGTTTACTTTACTCTCCACACCCACTTTTCCACCCATCAACTCAATGATGCGCTGGCTGATGACCAATCCAATGCCAGTTCCTTCAATGGTTCCACTTTCGGCACCCAAACGGCTGAAGGGCTGAAATAACAATGGCAGCTTTTCAGCCGCAATCCCCATTCCTGTATCTGAAACAGCCAGTCGTTTTAGCTCTCCAAGGCCAGGCAACACATGAAGCCTTACCCGTCCATCGCGGCGATTATATTTTATAGCGTTGGTTACCAGATTGAGCACAACCTGTTTAAGTCTGATTCTGTCGGCATTGACTATCAAACCTTCAATTTCTTCAACTTCGATTCTGACACCAAACTTAGTTGCCAAAGCGTGAACAAATGGCAAACAGTCTTGTACCAGTTCTCGGCGCAATCCACCTTTTCTAGTGACAAGTCAATCTTGCCAGATTCGATTTTTGATAAATCCAGTACCTCATTGATCAGCTCCAACAAATGGGTTCCCGCATGCATGATTTCTTCCACATACTCATGTTGCTCCAAATTTAGAGAATCTTCCATCTCCAACAATTGGGCAAAACCCAAAACAGCATTCAGCGGAGTGCGTAGTTCGTGACTCATGCTGGATAAAAAAACCGATTTGGCCTTGTTTGCACTTTCAGCTTGAATCTTGGCATCTTCCAATGCCGTTTCGGCAGCTTTGCGTTCGGTTACATCGGCAATATAGCCATGCCATAGCACACTTCCATCTTCCAGGCGTTCTGGCATGGAATTTCCTCTCAGCCAGCGCTCACCGTGTTCGGGCAACGACACTCGAAAATCATGGCTCCATGGGGTTAGGTTATCGCCTGACAGTTGGATTGAGTGAATATAACCTTCAAAGTCTTCAACCTTTATGCGAGAAAACACGCTGGAAGTATCTTCTCGCACAGAATCTCGAGAAAGTTCAAAGATGGATCGGAACCCACTACTGGCATATGGCACACTGAAATTCCCATCAGGGAAACATCTAAACTGGTAAAGTGCGCCAGGAATGCGATCAGACAACTTGCTCAATAAAGCATCCCGACTGTCTAAAGCCATTTCAGCGGTCTTGCGTTCAACAATATCCCGGCAAATGCGCCTAGCGTTTACGGTAAGCAATCCAAGATAGAGTAAAACCATACCCCCCATCGCTAATGGAATGCCTTGTCCTCCACTGAACAAGCGGATAGACAGAGGAACTAAGACCAGAAACAAAAACACTGAAGCAGCCACATTATCGACAGCCAAGGTTGACATTGCACCCGAGGCTAATCCAGCCAATGTGAAGGCAAGAAATGTTTGGTGGGGAAGATCTTGGCTTGGAAACAATAAGATGTTTGCCGAACCCCATACGATAGCAGCCGCAAATATCCCTACCCGGTAGCCTAATAGCCATCGTTTACTATCCAATAATTGCCCTCTTTGATTTAGAGCGCGGAGGTAGAAAAAGACCAGCGCCAACCGCAAAACCAACGTCAATGCAAATAACCACGACCATAGCTTTATTCGATTATCTTCAATCACTTCCTTTTGAAGTAAAACCAAAAGGATGGCAAGAATCGAACTGGAAAGTATGGATGCTAGGGCACCTTCATAGAGCAATCGAACTTGTTCGGCGATGATTTGTTCAGATTTTCCAGCACTTGAAATACTCATGCGCCAAATTGCTCAGGATTAAAAGCTTTGCGTATATTGCACACTTAATATATCGATGCTGTTACTATAACTACCCGACACGGTATCTCTCAGCGATGGCACTGAAACATCCGTCGTCTTGTATATGGAACTGCTATTCACAAAAATATGGGTATAACCAAAATCGAAACTGGTTTCTTTAGAAAGCTTGTAATTCGCACCAATGGAGAGCCAGTACCGGTCGCCATCTGGAATGCGTGGGGTTCGATATTCATTTGGCGCAGGGCTTTCGTCATAGGCAAAACCGGAACGAAATTTTACTGTTTCATTAAGGTGGTAGCTTGCCCCTATTGAAACGCGGAAAGCGTCATTCCAATGTTCAGGTGTGTTGGAAAGCACTAGGCCCGAAGTTCGTATGGGAGTCAAATCTTTGAATGTACTCCAGTGGGTCCAAGTCAAATCCGCCATCACGTCCCAATCCTCATTCATTTGGTGGAAAATAGATGCGGACACATTGTCGGGGGTGGCAATTTGGGCAGTGATTGGACCCGTTGAGAACAATGGCAGTAGTGGCCTAGGAACCCCTGTAAAAGTCACATTGCCTTCCAAGTTTTGGTGAATTTGAGACCGGTAAGACAATCCGACACGGGTTGCTTGAGTCACTTGAAATATAGCACCCAGATTCCAGCCCCAACTCCAATTTTCACCTTTAAGCTCGGCTTGCCCATCCCTTTTTTGCGACGCACCTAGCAAAGTGCCAAAATCCACTGAATTGGTCAGTTCTGCTTGCATCCACATCGCCGAGAATCCTAGACCCAGAGAAAGCCAGTCATTGACCTTGTAAGCAATGGATGGATTGATGTTAATTGTCTTTAAATCCGATTTTAGCGCTTGATAACGCCCAATCCAACCATTGTCATAATTTGTTTTTAGACCAAATGGGACATTCAAGCCAATCCCTAGTTTAATTTTTGGATGAACGGCTTTACTAAAATACACATTGGGAATGTAAGCCCAATCCCCAGCGTCACCACCATTTCCTCCTAGCAAAGCCTTTCCCCCTGTCAATGGGGAAGTATGCGAAGCATAATTGTTAAATTCGATATCGGATCGAATGGCATGTCCCGCTAAAACCAATTGATTATCTGGCAAATAGGTCATGCCTGCAGGATTGAAAAAGATAGTGCTGGCATCTTCCGCGGTTGCTGCCGCCCCGGCAAATGCATTGCCAATACCGCTAGCACTTTGCTCAATGAGCGCAAATCCGGCGGCGTTCCCGTTACTGACAGAACGAAGCAGCACAACCACTAAAACAAGGAAACTCTGCAATTGTTTATTCATGATGCTTGTTACACCTAGGGGCGTTTGTGCATAAATAACGGGATGTTCATTTGCCACATTACTGATTGTCGGACAGTATAAGATTTTCCAACAATTTATGCAGCAACACCCTCTCATTGTTTCACTATGAAATGCAAAAATCGTTTCATTTTATATGGGCTTGGGGTAGGCTAATTGAACGAGTCGTTTTCAATAGTCTGTACGAATTATAACTATATTAATCTCTGCATTTAAAGCAACTGGGAGACATCATAACTCGGCTAAAAGGAAACCTAATCCCGGCACTAACTCTGCACTAATGAAGAACTTGTTCCCCTATAACGGCAAATAATGCTTATTATGGATGATCTTTTACCTACAGCTTGGCAATATGAAACCGCTAATACTTATATAAGATAAACTCACCTTAGCAATAGTATTAGCCACCTTGTTCTTATGTTTTTATTACAGATTGTTAAGGTATTCAACCTGTGAAAACTTTTATCACTGACTTCTTGTAAACTGTATTGCTGATTCCTTCCGCCGCTAAGCTAACCATGATTTCTTGAAGTAAGGCCAGCGACACAGAAGTAGTGATTAGAATGACAAGTTTTACCAAGAAGTGATAATCGAACCCCAACCATTTCATTAAAAATAAAACATAGATATGCCAAAGATATATCCACATCGTCCTACTACCCAGATATGACAATAGATTCCCAATTAAGCTAAACTTAATAACATTATAAGTCATCAATGAATAAAAAAAGAAAGACACACCAAAGGCATAAGATAAATAATAAAATCTTGGTGGATATTTATAGGATTGGGTTTGCATGAAGCTACCTGTGAAACGATATTTCCATAGCGCCATAATGACAAAAAAACACAGAAAAACCAATGAAACAAAGATAAACTGCTTCCGATTCATTCCAATAGCCGTGATCCCAACGGCAAAAACCACACCGTATGGAATTGCACTGAAAACAAAATTATCTAATAAGTAAATAAATCCAAATGAGTCAATTTGTCTAGACAAAACAAACAATATTTCGTAAATAACGTAGAAAAATACCACTAAAAAATACCAAGCTAAGTTACTTTTTATGACTGACTTCGCTTGCATTATAAGTGGTGCCATGATGGCTACCAGAAGAAAGACTCGGATAACCCACACATAATCATATAAAAGCCCAAAACATAACTCTATTTGTTGTAATGAAAATGGGTAATGTTGCGTTGATTGATTAAAACCAATAAATGAAGTAATAAAGAAAAAAGCTAGAAATATCCACGTCGGAATTACCAACCTGACAAATCTTTCAATAATATATCTAAAATACCCAACCTTCCTACCTGAAGAAATGCAAAATACCGAACCTGAAATCAAAACCATTAGAGGAACATCGAAATTCCGTAACTGAAAAAGCAGTGTCGGTGGCCCGACATGGGCCAGCATAATGCAAAGTAAACCAATACCTCGCAAAATATCAAAACTTGGATCACGAGTATAGGTCTCATTCTTTTGCATTTCGATCTAGCCTTGTATAATATGCATTATTATTAGTTATTGTTAATTAATCTAATCCTAGTCAGTGAAGCCATACTAATTCATCTAGGATATTTGGATAGGTAATTATTTAGCAAATAATTCACAACTCGCCACTGTGGATCAGAAAATTTTATATTTCGAACTGTCGCCTGCCCTCTTATATTTTCTATAATAATCGCACCCTTATATTTTTCATTAATTATTTTATCACTTAGATTTGATGGCAACCATTCCATCGTTTGCGGGATGAGATAATTGAGTTCACTTCGGTCGGTACTTGCTAATGCGATAGGTTCCTGCTTATTAATAAGACGAACAGCATACATACTCAAAGAAGGATGGCTAACCCATATCAATAAGGTATCTTCTTTTGGCATTTTTGATAAATTATCCATAAGACTTCCCCATGCTTGATCTTGCTGTATTACATAAGATTCCGTTATGCGAAATAATGGTTGTGGAAGATGACCGAACGGTACCAAAAAAAACACCAATTGGGCCATAACCAATGCTAGGAACGCGAACGTTCTAGCACGTTTTGAGAAAAAACCATCTTTTAAAGTTAATACCCACGCACATGGAATAAGCAAGCAAGGCAGGTAAATCAATTGATAAGTGGGTTTCAGATAATAGATTAACGCATAAAACAACAAAGGCGGTAGCAACCAAGCATAACCAATAATAATTGCGCTTTTATTGTCAATTGCTTGAACAAGATTTCGATTATTTAATGCTGCTACAAAAATAAGCACTCCCGTCGGCAATACAAGAAGCAAAAACCAACCTAGCAAATGAGCCAGCATTTTCATATGGTTTGAAAAAGCTGCTCCTCCTAATAATGAATTAGCGTGAAAGGCCCCGCCCATGACGCGCATGGCCGCCGAACGATAAGCGGTCAAGCCGCCCGAAAGTATGGCCGTGATAGCATAAGCCAAAATGATAGCTAAAATTCCAGCAATGACCACGAAAACCACATTGCGAAAACTCCTTACCTCCGCGCAATAATAACCTACCGCCATAGCAAGCGGGAGCAACATGACCCCGCTCACTGGACGAACCATTCCCATCAGGAAAAACAGAACAAATATACCCGCCACTAACTTTTTTTGGCTATCCGAATTGCAATAAACCCACGCTAAGATGCCGGTGGCAAAAAACGTATCCGATATATAGCATTCGGGTACGACAGTAGCCGACCAAGCTAGCGGGTGTGACATCAGCAATAACGCCGAAAATATTCCTAATTCCACATTTCCCGCTCGACGGAATGTAAAGTAGAGAAAGCATCCTGAAGCAAACAACATCCCAAGATTAACTAATTGATATGCATGCCGATCACCTACGACGTAGGCCGCCAGTCTACCCGTAAACACGAATAATGGATAACCAGGAGGATGGGGTGCATCAATTGAGGGCGAGTATGTGTGCAATGCTAGGGTGAAGTTAATCGGGTCAACATCGGGTGGGTAATCTGACCATGAACAAATATGCAAAATCGCCAGAAAACAAGCCGCACCTAAAAAAACCATATTATGGGTAATATGCGTAGGTTTCATTTAGGTGTGATAAGATTTAAGTTAGTTTGTTTGTGGGGGGTGAGTGCTTGAATAAACCCATAAGCAGCTAACATGGCTATAAAAGGGATGGACGGCATGTGATAACGATCCCCGTAGACGACTATGCTGTGAATTGCTACGAAGTAGACCCACATGGTCAACGGAGGCAAGGTAAGCGCATCCAACCAACTGCGCTGACGCAGGAGACTAAACCCGCCATACAAACCACCCGCCAATATCAACAACCAGTAAGGGGTGCTCACCAATTTCAATGGAACCAATATCCCAGAACCAAAACGTTCGGCCAAGCCTTTTTCATTCCAGGCAACCCCAATCGATTCGCGGTCATGCAAAAGAACAGCTTTTTTTAGGGTTCTTAATATAAATGCTAGGGGATCTTGGCGGATATAGTCCCATGCCAGCTTGTTGAAATACTGGTCTCTTTCGACTTCGCTTGTAATTCCTGTCTCGGGCAAAGGCATGTAGCCCCCCGTGGTTTGTGGATTATTGCCCATCCAGAAATTGCTCCCTGCATTGGTCGAAATTAAAGCGAACTTGCCGAAAACCTCTTGATTACGCAGTGACCACGGCAAAATCAATGCAAGCATGATGAGGCAAGACAAGGCGCAAGAAGTGATAGCCCTGAACATCTGCTTTTCGATCAAAGCCTCTCGCAAAAATGCAAATGGCGCAATCAGCAAACCAACCGGCCTGATATAACTGGCAGCAGCAAGGGCAATGCCTGTACAAAATGAACGAGGCAAGTATTTCCAACCCGTCATGTTAGCCAGCCAAAATACCGCCAACATACAAAAATTGAACAAAATTTCACTGGCTAGTATCGTAGTGAACTGAATCAACAAAGGCCATAGGGCAAGTAACCAGCCAGTTAATACTGCCGTCAAATCCCCAAACCACGTGCGAGCCAAAGACATGGCAATCACTACCGTACCGACACCTAATGCAATATTAAACAAGACAATGGGAAAGTAATGATGTCCAAATACACTGAAAAACACTGAATAAATTGCCGCAGTTCCCACCGCCCAAAAAGCAGTCAATTGACCTGGCACAAAGCAAAAACCATGACCTGAAGCAATATTTTGTGCAAATACATCATAAGCGCTGCTGTCAGAGATTGGGACTACCGGGACAAATAACCCCCACGCTGTTCGTAGCAACAACGCAGCCAAGACCGCATATCTACCCGCTTTTTGTTGATTGATTGCGTCGAACAGCAAGTTTGCAAATTTGGCTAGTACATTTATATTTGGCTTTTCGGACATAATTGAATCATGCCATAGAGTGGACTAATCTAGTAAATGGGATTCTAATCACGATTGGGACAAAAGAATGACCCCGCAAATGACTATAACCGTACCGACAGCTTTGACTACGTTAAAAGGTTCCCCGAAGAAGAACGCTGAAAACAGCGCAACCAACACAACCACAGAAGTAGTCATCACGGGATAGCCAACACTCAGGTTGATATTACGCAATGCCACCGCATAAGCTATTACGGCTATGCCGAGACAGCCAATACCAAAAATCAACGCTGGGGTCGTGAAAATTTCCCAGAGATTGGCGACAATACCCTTCACTTCCGATTGCCGATTCAATGCAGCATACTTTAGTGAAATATTCGCAACCGCTGTCAATATAATAGTCACTAGCAAAAGCAGCCAATGCATCATAAGTTTACCCACTTAGCTATATCTAAACTAGCCATTAACATGATGAACCCTGCTATGCAAGCTACCACATAACTTCGCCAATCCATGATGGCAAAAACAATTGGGTCATGGTTTACCTGCTTTCGGTTGGCTAAAAACCAAATGCGCGTAATCCAGTAGATCATCAAGGGTGTCAGTAACCAGAGTATCTGGGGCGTTTGGTACAATTTGGATACTGCCGGGCTATTGATGTAGAGCCCCAAAACCAGCACAGAAATCAATCCTGAAGTAGGCCCGATTGAGCGGATAATATCGAGGTCGGTAGGGAAATATCCTCTACCCGGAATCTTTTTGCCATCAAGCACCTCATCCAACTCAATGGCCCTTTTCATTAATGCCAAACTAACAAAGAAAAACAACGAGAACATCAATAGCCATTCAGACAAAACTACATTAATTGCAATTGCCCCGGCAACGATCCTAATCGTATAGAGAATTGCCAAAGTCAATGCATCAACGATTAGGCGACTCTTAAGGTTAAACGAGTATGCGAGTGTCAGAATGGTGTAAATTACCAGAAATATCGTAAACATTTTTGGCAAGTAGTTTGCCGAAAGCCAAAAACTGAATACCGACAAACCAATGGATAAACCGATACCTATGGGAATTGGCAAATCCCCGCTAGCAAGAGGACGCGAACGCTTGCGCGAGTGCTTCCTGTCAACAGTTAGATCGTGCAAATCATTGACTATGTAGGTCGCCGAAGCAAGGAGGCTGAAACTTAAAAATGCAAAAACCAAGTTAATCCATGCATGAACATCTAATACCATGTGCGCAGTAATCATCGGCACACCGAGCAATGCGTTTTTCGCCCATTGATGGACTCTCAATGCTCTTGGTATAACTTTAATCCACCCACGCTTATGCTCGAATATCATATCGATTTTGCCGACTTTTTGTGTTTTTTCCTTCAACCGATCTGAAGGATCGGCCAACAATGAAAGCCGTGCCGATGAAAAAATGGCAATATCTTTGTCGTGATCACCTATATAGTCAAAGCCCTTCTCCCCATAAGCCGCCACTAAGGCTTGCCTCTTCCGTTCACCTCCAAGATTGACTTGTTCATCAGTTGCCATCACATCGCTGAATATCCCCAAATAATCAGCAATGTGCTGGGCAATCGAAATGTGGGTTGCGGTCACCAACACCAAGCGCCTACCGGCTTCTTGTTGTGAGTGCAAATATGCCAGCAGATCTTCACGATAAGGCAATGCAGAAGGATCGATTGTAATTTCTTCAGCTAACACTGATTTCATAGCTGCCTTGCCATTCATCAACGCCCAAACTGCCCTAAAGCCTACACTTGGCTTACTCCAGATTTTGACAATGGACTCCCATAGGACATCTGAAAGGATCAAAGTCCCGTCTAAATCGACGCAAAGCGGCACTTCGTTCTTCAAGGAAGCCCTTTCAGTCGATTCCACTGGCAAATTGCAAGCATCAGTCTGATTTTCAGTCATAAAATAATGTCCTTACTGAATTTTTTTATAAAATATACATCTTATGCTATTACATATGCAATACAAGGTAGTTTGCAGGCCATTAATAAGGCTAAATGCAGCCACTAAACTATTCGCTTAAACCGATAAAGCGGGGGGGGTGAGTTCGGTTTGTCCTCTTCAGAACCAAAAGTCAACTGATCTCGCCCACGCGAAACCATGAAACTCTCAGCCCAACCCGTCAACATAAATAACATTGGAATAGTCTGCTTGCCCATATAAACAGTGGCGATGGCAATAATATAGCCAAGGTAGATACCGGCTAGATTAAAGGCTAAGGAACCTCCGCTTCGAGGTGGCATGGGTATTTTCGTGGCGTAGACAATCAACCTGATCATCATTCCAAACAAAATATAAAGAAAACAGTAAAAGGCGATTTTTCCATGCATCAAAAACAACAACAAATAATGGTTGTCTATTGATGGCGCACCATCCACTTGAGGCCACTTGGTCAACCCCCAACCCCACCATTCTTTTTCCTTGGCTATATCTATGTATAAAAAAATCAATTCATAGCGGTAGCAAGCGGTCTCTTGGTTATCGTCCTTGGCGTTTGCCCGTCCTACAGAGGCATAACTTATGAATGAAATTAATGCAGGGATACCCACGAAAACGATAGCACCCAGCACGAATGACAATGCCAACATGCGATTTTTGACTCGCCCTATAGCCACGACAAAACCTGCCAAAAAACCCGCCAGCCAAGACCCTTTTGCAAAGGTGATAAAGAATCCCCCAGTTAACACCAAAGACATAAAAACTGGAAATTTTATAGGCAACCAAGGCATTAATTTACTTTTATCCGGCCAAGCCCCGCTATAGTGCAACCAGCGTTGAATGCGGAATCCCACCATCATCATGATACCGGCCAACAAGGCATGGGCATACGGACCCGCAGTACGGGCCATACCAAATCGGAAAGTTATACCCCAGTTTGAAATCTGTCCAGGGAAAAAAGGGCCAATAAATTTTTGAAACAAATTAACAGCAAATTTTGCCTCATAGATATCAATGATTGAAACAATTGCCAAACAAATGACTACCCGTTTGGCAAAATCAATGCGCAAACCATGAGGTTCAATGAAACTTTTTGCCATGAAGTAAGGCATCACCACAGCGAAAAGCATTTCAAACACCAAATTCTGTGCGTCTGAGTAACCAGATGCTTGATATTCGGAATTGGCGACGCAAAGGGCATAGACAATGACCACCATATCAATATGACTAAACCGATAACCTTTGAAGCTACCAGGTTTAATAATTGCAACAATCAACAATGCAACGGCTACACCTTGATCGAATGTGGGATCGGGCAATCCCGGAGTAATAATTCTGTAATACTCTGGGAAACATAGCATGGTAGGAAGATAGACACTAAAGAACGTTTGTCTCACCGATGTCGCCATCGCCAAACGAAAAGCGATAATTGCGGGAAGAAAGCCAATCAGAGACATTGGAAATTAGATCCCTAATCTTTTATTGAGTGGATTGGGCTCGGATTGACCGTACCGGCACACCGGCGACAACATCTCCCGCTTGCACGTCCCGGCTGACAACCGCATTCGCACCGACTATGGCACCCTCCCCTATGGTCACTCCGGGCAAGATGGCAACCCCCCTGCCTATCCACGCCCCCTTCCGAATGTGAATAGGTTTTGCCACGTGCCCGGTGTCCCGTACTGAGGAACCTTGAATCCTACGGTGATTGGCATCGCGGATACTCGTATATTCACCCACCATGACACCTTCCTCCAAAATCACCGAGTCATAAGACACAATGTGGACACCACGGGACAACACGACATTGTTGCCAATCTCTATACGCCCGTGGTCTTGAGTTTCAAAATAAAGCTCTCGGTAAAGGAAAATATCCCCGCCCATCCATAAATTCTTAGTCCCGTGCAATTCGGGCACACCCAACACCACTACCGAAGAGTCAAGACGCCCACCTAAGGCAGCACGCAGACGGGCATGAGACCATAGCCGATCCCAAGCATCCAAGCCATTGATCAAATGGGCTATGGGAGAAAGCAAAAATAGAAGCAACTTTTTCATCATCTGGCCTATTTATATTCGATCAATTTGCGCTTCAAATGTCTTTTGCGATCCCAAAACCAAACGAGTTGACCAACAAAAATGGGGATTTGCTGAACGTGCGAGTGAATCCCATAAAGTAATAGGGTTAGCCAATCACCCTTAGCCTTCCAGCTTACTTTGACAGCAGTGCGTATAGCCAAGATGCTCAAGCTAAGC
>CAIWDB010000342.1 GCA_903911305.1 uncultured Methylococcaceae bacterium
AAGTTTCCATTCATCGAGCCGTTGATATTCCTATCTGCGATTGCCCCTGATGCCTGCAAGCTTACAGGCTTTGCCCGAACGGGCATATTCCTCCGTGGCAATCCAGACTCCCCGAAGGATCAAGGGATTATCGCTCGCCTATCGGGGGTGGGAAGCCTAAGTCACAGTGGCCTGCCGATTACCAACGAACTCGCCCGCGTGTTTTGCCGTGCGGTCATGGAGGCAGGCATCCGCCGCTCCAACAAGCACCGCCAAGTTAGCGACTATAAACTGGAGAAGCTTATTGCAGAAGGCATCAACTATCAGGATTGGGAAGGCAGGCATGTTTCCGCCGGTGTGTTGCGCAGGGTTCGGATTTACGGCTATGCATTGGCTTCGACAACCGAGGCCCGAAAATCCTTGATCCGGCAGGCTCTACGCGAGTTCCAAATACTCGAAGGCATAGAGCATCCGGGAATCCTACCGGTTCGTGATTTCAAGGAAAGCGAATTGGGTCCGGCGTTATTGTTTGACTACGAACCCCAATCCAAACGCTTGGATTTTCTGTTGCGAGAACAGGGTGACCGCCTCAATGTAGGCCAAAGGCTGTCCATCCTTAGGCAATTGGCGGAAACGCTCAAATACGCCCATCAAAAGAAACTTTATCATCGTGCCTTGTCGCCCCAGTCAATTTTGGTTCGAAACGCTGCGGAAGCCCAGCCTAGACTACAAATCATGAACTGGCAATTGGCCTCCCGCGACGGCGGCACGGCGGGTTCTTTCGCCCGCACTCTTGGCACTCAGCATTTAGCCGATCAAGTTGAAGACTTGGCAAGAGTGTATCTTGCCCCTGAATCCCATTGGGACGATGTCAGTGTCGGGCCTCATTTGGATGTTTTTTCGTTGGGGGCGATTGCATGGCACTTATTCACCGGCAAGGTTCCTGCCGCAAACACGGTTGAACTACAAACCAAGCTTCGTAGCGGTAATGGGCTGCGGATTTCCGATTGCCTTGATGGCGCAGGCAAGGAGTTGCAAGATATTATCCAATTCAGCACCTGCCCTGATGTGTCCGGGCGTCTTCGCTCCATGGATGAATTCCTACAATCCTTGGATTGGTTGGAAGACGAACTGACCGCGCCACCACAGGAAGAAACCGTCGATCCGGGTGATGCTAAAAACAAAGATCGTCTGGAAGGCGGCTTCACCGTAGTAAGAAGGCTTGGCAAAGGGTCGTCCTCCGACGTATTGCTCGTCAAAAAAGACGGTTCTGAAACTGAACTGGTACTGAAAGTGGCGATAGATGCCTCGCACAATGACCGACTGACAGCCGAAGGGGAAGTGCTTGCCAAGCTGCGCCATCCCAATATCGTCGAATGGTTAAATACCTTGCAAGTTTCCGGTCGGGTGGCCTTGCTGTTGAAGAGCGCAGGGGAAAACACCCTAGCCCACCAAATCCATCACCAAGCCCGGCCTTCCTTGGATTTGATCCGCCGATTTGGTGAGGAACTGCTGCAAATAGCCATCTTCCTAGAGGATAGGGGCACCTACCATCGTGACATCAAGCCAGACAACATCGGCATTACGAAATCGCAAGGTGGCAAGCTGCAACTGGTTTTGTTCGATTTCTCACTGACCAAATCGTCAGTGGACAACATCTACGCAGGCACCCGACCCTATCTTGAGCCATTCCTAACGCTAAGAAAACCTCCGCGTTGGGATATTTATGCCGAGCGTTTCGCTGTGGCAACCACCTTATACGAGCTGGTCACTGGCAAGTTGCCGACATGGGGGGATGGCCTGAGCGACCCGTCCATGATTGAGGATGAAGCGACCCTGGATACAAGCCTGTTTGACCCCAACCTGCGCGAAGGATTGACCGTCTTTTTTGGCAAAGCATTGCGGCGCGAATTCAGCGAGCGCTACGACAATGCCGAAGACATGCTACGTGCATGGCGCACCGTGTTTGACCGGGCCGAAGCCAGCCCCCTGCCAGTCGATTCCTTCGAGCAAATAGCTCAACAGGCAAGGCGCGAAACGCCCATTAGCGAACTGGGGTATAGCGTGGATGCGCTGAATGTGCTGGATCGCTTAGGGATACACAAAATTTCCGAACTTCTTGCCGTAGACCGGGTGCGTTTTCGCTACCTGAAAAGTGTGGGGGACAAGGTTCGCAAGGAAATTCGCCTCAAGGCAAAACGGCTGGCCCAACTTCGACCCGATCTTGTTGCGGCAAATCCTAGTGTATTGGATGCAGATTCAATCAGCCCGCCCAGCCGTAGCATCGACGAACTGGTGAAACAACTACTCACGCAGCGTCACGTCGATGACGAAAAGCCCGAAGCCACTGCGCTTGCCTTCTATTTGGGAGTGGAAACCTACAACGCTGACACGCTCTGGCCCACTATCGGCGAGGCAGCCCAAGCGGCTGGCATATCGCGCCCCATGCTGACCTCCGCCTTGCTTGCGGCTCGCGCTAGGTGGTTGAAATCCCCTATGATGACGGATGTGCGCGAGGAATTGGCGATAGTGCTGAACGCTGCCGGCGGCGTATTGACCGCTGCGGAAGCCGCTGCATCACTTTTGGCGAGCCGTGGTTGCATTGAACAAGACGACGAACTGCGCATGCGCCTTGCCGCCTCCGTGGTGCGGGCCGTGGTGGAGGCGGAAACCGACTTGGCTGGGCCTCGTTACCAGTTTTACCCAAGCCAAACAATCCCGCTGATCACCGTCAGTGTCGATCATGCCGATTATGCCATCCGCCTAGGGCTGGCCGTGGATGATTTGGTCGGTGTCAATGATAACCCCTCACCCCAACCCCTCTCCCCAAGGGGAGAGGGGCTTAATAAAACCCAATCTTTCACCCCCCAACCCCTCTCCCCAAGGGGAGAGGGGCTTAATAAAACCCACTCTTTCACCCCTCTCCCTTTAGGGAGAGGGG
>CAIWDB010000343.1 GCA_903911305.1 uncultured Methylococcaceae bacterium
ACAAAGCCGGACGGGATTTGTAATCCCGTCCGAGGGTATGTGCCAAGTCGGATGCCACAACTACACAAAACGTTAGCGGCGGGGTTACAAACCCGCCGCGCTTCGGCCATCACCGATTTTGTAACCCTCATCTTTATGCTCACGACACCTGTGCAGATGACGCTTTCATTAAGCACCCATACGTTTTTGGCTTATTACCTGCCCTTAGCCATCACCTTGTCGGTGACGATCTGCTTGGGCGAAATCATGATGAATTCGCAACGGTTGGAGTATGACCTGCGTGCCGCCCAAGAAAGCTTGCAACAGGACATCATCTGTCGGGCGGAAACCGAACGCCAACTGGAAAGCTACCGTGCGCAGTTGGAGGAATTGGTGTCGGTGCGCACCGCCGAACTGAGCCAGTCCGAAGCCAAGTTCCGTGCCTTGGTGGAACAGTCGCTGGTCGGCATCTACATCCAACAATATTCCTATCTGCGTTATGCCAATGCCGCACTATGCCAGATGCTCGATTATGCGGAGGAGGAGTTGATCGACCGCATCCCGGTCACTGAGATTGTGGGGCAGCAGCATCGGGCAAAAATCAAGGATGTGCTCAGCCGCCTCACGCCGGGTAGCAAGCAGAAATTTCAATACACCGCCTGCTTGAATAGGCGCGACGGCACCCCTGTGGATGTTGAGGTATACAGTCGCGCCATCGAATTTGAAGGCCAGCCCGCCAGCATCGGCGTGGTTATCGACGTGTCGGAACGCAATCGCGCCATGGAGGATTTGCGGAATTTGGCTTTGCGTTTACAAACCGTGCGCGAGGAAGAACGCACCCGCATCGCCCGCGATATCCACGACGATTTGGGCCAGATGATGACCGCCCTGAAATTGCAAACAGGCTGGCTAGAAAAACAAGCACCCCCAGAATGCCCGGCAATGTTCATTGAAAAACTCGCAGAAATGAAACAATTGACTGACTCGGCCATCCAGTCGGTTCACGACATCTCCTGGGCGCTGCGTCCGGGAGTGCTGGATACCTTGGGGCTGACCGCGGCTATCGAATGGCTGGGCAAAGATTTCCAGCGCCGCGCCGGCATCCGCTGCTACATGGATCTGTCGGCGCAAACCGTCGCTTTGAACCCAGACGTCGCCACCCATGTTTTCCGCATCTGCCAGGAACTGCTCAACAACGTCTCCCATCACGCCCAAGCCAGCCGGGTCAAACTGATGTTTGCGCAGGACGGCTTGGGATACTGTCGGCTGGAAGTCCAGGACGATGGCATCGGCATTGCCAACACCACCCCCGGATCGCACTCTCTCGGCCTGTTGGGCATCCGCGAGCGGGTGCAACAAATCGGCGGCGAACTCGACATCACAGGCCCACCCACGCTTCGGGGGACTCGGGTACGAGTGACCGTGCCGGTCGACCAGCGGCAAAGCGCTGACAAGCCGGGTTATCGAAACGTAAATCAAGAGACACTTGCATGAAAATAAAACTAGTCCTAGTGGATGACCACAGCATCGTGCGCCAAGGCATCAGGATGCTTGTCAACAGCGAGGCGGACATGGAGATCGTTGGCGAAGCCGCTTGCGCATTGAACGGGCTGGAACTCATCAAAACCTTGCAGCCTGACATCGCCATATTGGATATCAACCTACCGGATCGGAACGGTTTCGAACTGCTGCAAGATATCCAACGTTGCCAGCCCAATTTGCCTGTCTTGTTCCTGACTATGCATCCTGAGGAAATTCTCGCCGTGCGCGCCATGCAGGCCGGTGCGAAAGGTTATCTGTGCAAGAACTGCTCATCCGAGGAACTGGTCAAGGCGTTACGCAAGCTAGCCGCAGGCGGGGTCTATGTGAGCGCCTCACTCGGCGAACTGCTCGCCCTCGAAATCGGCAAGCAACGCGAAAAGCTGCCCCACGAACGGCTATCCGACCGCGAATACCAAGTGTTGTGCCAATTGGCATCGGGCAAATCCGTCGGTCAAATCGCCGAAAAGCTGCACCGCAGCCCCAACACCATCAGCACCCTGCGCCAGCGCATCTTGACAAAAATGGGCATGGAGAACAACTCGGAACTCGCCCGTTACGCCATCAACAACCAACTCGTCTGATGTGAAATGGTCAAGTAAAACCGGACACTTTTTTAGGCATCCTTGCTGTAAAATTCCTGCTCAAATACCAATGGTGTTTCACAAACAGATGAACCCAGTGAACTCAATATCCAAAAGAAATTCTTGCCGAGAAGAATGTATCAAGCGACGATCTTTACCCGCATACCGACTTTGACTAAATCAAACAATTCCAACAGATCAGGTGTTTTCATGCGAATGCACCCTTGAGATTGCGGCTGGCCTGTCACCCCATGATCCGGGCTACCGTGGATATAAATATAGCGCCAAGCCGTGTCTACCTCATGGTAACGATTAAAGCCCGGTTCCAATCCTCCTAGCCAGAGTATCCGGGTCAGTATCCAGTCACGCTCAGGAAATCGGGCGGCTAAATCGGCACTGTAACTCTCGCCAGTATGCCGCCTACCGATGAATACGGCATTGTCGGGCGCATTCGCACCAATTTTGGCGCGAATGACATGCCAACCCCGTGGTGTGCAACCCGAACCCATCTGTTCACCCGGTCCGTTCTTGGCGGTTGAAACGGGAAAAGATTTTACTATCCCACCATGTTCAATGAGGGACAGTTTCTGCTCGGGAATACTCACGTGTAGATACAACTGAGGTGTTTCCATGGCTTACCGCTCAAACAAGGCAATGGATTCAACATGGGTAGTATGCGGAAACATATCCATAACCCCGGCTTTAACCAAGCGGTAACCCAGTTCGTTAACCAAAATTCCCGCATCGCGGGCCAAGGTTGAAGGATTGCAGGACACATAGACAATGCGGGAAGCGTTCCACTTTTTGGCATAAGCCAAGATTTCCATTGCCCCGGCACGGGACGGGTCCAGCAGCACTTTGTCGTATTTTCGATTGGCCCACAGCGTGTCATCTTGTGCTTGGGTCAAATCGGCAACATGAAAAGTGACATTATCCAAGCCATTGTCCACCGCGTTTTGCCTTGCCCGTGTCACGGCTTCCGTTCCCCCTTCGATTCCAATCACGTGAGCGGCTTTACGTGCCAAAGGCAAGGTGAAATTACCTATGCCACAAAACAAATCTAAGATTTCATCCGTTGCTTGCGGGTCTAGGGTTTCCATGACACGATTGACCATTTTGCGGTTGATGGCAACATTGACCTGAGTGAAATCAGTGGGTTGAAAACGAAAATCAACGTTGTTATCCGATAGTTGATAACACAACAATGTTGGATTGTCAGGCCATAACGCAACTATCGAATCCGGCCCTTTGGGCTGCAAGTACAGGTCAAATTCGAAACGCTGGGCAAAGCCGCGAAGCCATTCTAAGTCTTCTGGGCTTGGCGCTGTCAACACCCGGAACACTAGCGCAGCGCCATCATCGCCCACCGCCACTTCGATTTGCGGAATCTGGTCACGAATGCTCAAGGATTCGATCAAAGCCGAGAGGTCTTGTAAGCGCTCGCCTACTTTGGGATGTAAGACTAGGCAGGTTTCCAGTTCGGCGAGAAAGGAACTGGCCTTCTCCCTAAACCCGACCAACACCTTGCCTTTTTTCGCCACCCATTTCACGCCTAGCCTAGCTTTGTGGCGATAACCCCAATGCGGTCCAGTCAAGGGCGGCCAAATTTCTGCTGGCTCCACCTTGCCAATGCGGCGAAACTGCTCCATCAGCAAATTTTGTTTGATATTGATTTGTTCAGATTCGTCCAAGTGTTGCAAGCTGCAACCACCGCAGACCCCAAAATGTGGGCAGCGCGGCTCTATCCTTATCTGGGAAGCCGTGATGACCCGTTCGATACGAGCCTCGGCAAAATCACGGCGAATGTCAGTGTAGACAAACTCGACCTCCTCGCCGGGTAATGCGCCATCGACAAACACCGCCTTGTTATTGACATGTGTGACCCCGCGCAAATCATGTGCAAAGGATTCGATCTTGGCGGTGACGGGGGTTGTGGGTATGGATTTACGGTTGCGGGGTTTGGGCATACAGTGAATTATTTACCTAGTTTGGAAAGTGGCAATACTAATTGCCTAGATTCATTGCTAAGCTTATGGAAACCATGGTGACGATAAAATGCTTCCGCACGTTCATCCTTGGCATCAACAAGCAAAGCGAATACTGCGATTTCTGAGCGTGTTCCTCGTAATATGGCATCCCACAAGAGAGTTCTGCCAAGTTTTCGCCCCTGATAATTTTGATCAATAGCCAACCGCCCAATTTTGGCAACGGGAACAGAAGGATAGCGTGGAAGGCGTTTGACGATTGTACCAGGAAAGTCAGCCAAAGGTACTCCCGCAGCGGCTAAGGTATAAAAACCAGCTACTTTAGAATTCGCAATATCAACCGCAACGTAACAAGCAGCAATGCGACGCCGCATATCTTGGGTGGCTTGCTCACGAAAATAGCGATCCAAGGCTTCGATACCGCAAATAAAATGAGACCTCCCATGTGCAGAGTTTAGTGTTTCAATACGGAACGGCGAGGTCAACGCGAACTCTCGATCAAGCGAGCATAATCTTCCTGAGCACGTATTAACGCTTCTGTCGGTTCCGGTGGATCAAGCAGAAGCTCTACGAAGCGTCTTTGTTCTTCGATTGTCAAACGAATGACTTGGTGTTCTTCAATAGTCTTCATTGCGGCTTCTTGCGCGGCTGCAACCATAAACTCGCTGACGCTACGCCCTTGAATTTCAGCAGCGCGTTGAACGATTGCCAACGATTCGGGATGGATTCGTGCCTTGACGAGAGTATTATGGTTGGTAGTTTGTGGCATATTGGAACCTCATTATTTTGCATTAAGGTCAATTGTATGTGAAAAATCTGTAGAGTACTTAGATTATCTCGGAATTCGCCAATTCCAGTAGGGTTACGCCGCCATCAATATCCCATCGTTTTAACACAATCAAGCCACAGTGCGGGATGCTGTCGCTTGAACTCTTTAAATGGCATTTCATTTTGGCCTGTGCCAATTAAACACCAACCTAATAAGCCATGATCATCTGCTTCTTGTAACTCGGCGATAAGTTTGTCAATCGGCCTATTGGGTTCCGCTAGGAATCGCTGGATTTTCTTGCTTAGTCTGCGGTAAGTTTTTTTGTAACCAGAAGCCAATGCCTCACGTCGGTCAAGTTGGAGAACCTCGACAGTTTTCTCTCCATTGGGGAAATACGCATTGTTTTGCAGATCAAACCGGGCGGTTATATTTCCAGTATCTGGGTCAAAATCCAAATATCGCCAAGGTTACTCTTTGCTTGGATCAATCAACAACGGGCGTTTGCCGTTCAAAGGAAATTGACTGCCTTTGAATCTGCCGCACTCGGTGCAACATAATAGCAAATTGCGCCAACGGAACATCCGTTTTGGATAATTCGATTTAGGGCGAAAATGTTCAATGTCTGA
>CAIWDB010000344.1 GCA_903911305.1 uncultured Methylococcaceae bacterium
ACCTTCTCAAAACTACGAGTGGCGCGGAAATCAACTACCTCCGGATCGTTCATGGCGTTACAGTTATGAAAGGCTTGAGGAGCTTGCTTTACAAGGATATGTAGAAGTTCAAAAAGGTAAACGACCAAAATTGAAACGTTTTTTGGATGAATATACTGAAAAGCCAGAAGCAAGTTCTGTATGGCGGGATACTGAGCTTTGTTTGGATGAAGCATTTTTTGCAAAAAAATTTCCTAGTCAACAACCATTAAAGATTATAGAAAGAATTATTGATTCATATACTAAAGAACATGACATAATTATTGATCCATTTTGTGGTTCTGGGGCTACGCTATTAATCGCCCAAAAATTACAGAGACGATGGCTAGGTGGGGATATTTCTATTGAGGCAATTCAAGTTACAAAAACTCGATTTGAAAAACTAGAACCAAGTATAAGCTTAGATATTTCACGAGCAACCGAATCGCTTAAAGAATCATCTCCCAGAAAAATTTCAGAGTTACTAAAAAATTATTCTCCGACAACAGACTTAATATCATCAGATACTCACAGGCTAGTAAACGCACATGAGTCTAATGTTCTTGAATTTAAGCAAACTTTATCTTTATGCCTTAAAGAACAGAAAAAAATGCCTTATATAGAGGATGGAGTACTCAAAACAATTGCGGCATTCTTAAATACGAGAGGTGGAATCTTGTTGATTGGAGTGATGGATAACAATGATATTATAGGAATTAAAGAAGAAGTGGATAAACTTCATAAAGGGTCACAGGATAAGTTTTTACTTCATTTTCAGAACGTGTTGAAAGAAAATATAGGCCCAGCTTTCTACCCATTCATTCAAGAATCCATAGTCAAAGTGGATTCTATCCCGATCTTTCGAGTCGACGTTATGCCTGCAAACGAGCCTTGTTATGTGGGAAAGGATGAAAAGTTTTATGTAAGGCGTAATCCATCCACAGCCCAATTAGGAGGTAGTGATATGGTAAAGTTCATTGTTAAACGTTTCCCTAATATTAATGCTAATAAAGAAGATTCAGGGCTGTAGGATGTTACAGCGTTTTCATATTTATATATGTAACTAAAAGACCCATATCAATCAGTGAAACATGCTATTGATTTAATTAAGGATTTTGTAAAATGATGAGTTTTGTTATTTAACTATATTGATGTTGAAAACGCTGTAGAGGAGTTGAATATGTTGACGATCAATTACGAGGAACTGCCTACTTATCGTATGGGACTGAAAAGAGGGATTGAGAAAGGCATTGAGAAAGGGATTGAGAGAGGCATTAAGAGAGGGGTAGAGCAAGGCGTGGAACTTGGTGCTCACCGCCAAGCTTTGGCCATTGCCGCCAATCTGCTGGCCGAGGGGTTGTCACAATCTCAGGTTGCAAGACTAACCCAATTGTCGTTGGCTGAAGTCGAGGTTCTCTCTCAACAGAAAAATCAATCTGAGTCTTCCCAATAAACATTATTAAACATTCATCTTTTTCGCCCTATTGCTCTGGGCGGGATACACAACGAGAAAAAAACCATGACAGACAACACCACTCATTTCGGCTTCAAAGACGTACCCGTTAACGAAAAGGCCAAGCTGGTTAAGGGCGTATTCGACTCGGTGGCGGGCAAGTACGACATCATGAACGACTTGATGTCGATGGGCATACACCGGATATGGAAGCGCATTGCCATCCAACTCAGCCATGTTAGGGCGGGTGAGCAGGTGCTGGATTTGGCCGGCGGTACGGGTGACATGACCGCTTTGTTTCAAAAGCGAGTCGGGCCGACGGGGCGAGTGGTGCTTTCGGACATCAACGCTGCCATGCTCCAACGTGGGCGTGACCGATTGATAGATGAAGGCGTGGCTGGCAATGTCCAATATGCGCAGATTGATGCGGAAAAGCTGCCATTCCCGGATAATTCATTCGATTGTGTCAGTATTGCCTTTGGCTTGCGCAATGTCACCCACAAAGAAGAGGCTTTGAAGTCCATTCATCGGGTGTTGAAACCGGGCGGACGGATCATTATTTTGGAGTTTTCCGAAGTGCAGGGCGATTTGCTGAAGAAAGGCTATGATGTGTACTCATTTAAAATCTTGCCATTCCTAGGCAAGCTGATTGCCAATGACTCCGAGAGTTACCGCTATCTGGCCGAATCCATCCGAATGCATCCAAACCAAGAGACCCTGAAAAAAATGTTGGCTGAGGCGGGCTTCGAGCGTTGTGAATTTTTCAATATCACCCAAGGTGTCGTTGCTGTGCATCGTGGCTATAAGTTTTAAAGCTATGTCCGGCTCAAGCTTGTTACCTGAAGTTTTCGCCTCCTTGTTTAGCGATGCGATGGGGC
>CAIWDB010000345.1 GCA_903911305.1 uncultured Methylococcaceae bacterium
GATCCGTAGGAGCGGGCCATGCCCGCGATTGTTTGGGCCAAGTCTTCAAAAATAGGCTATTTATCGCGGGCGTGGCCCGCTCCTACATGTTGCATATATTCATTATTAAGTAACTATTTGGTATTGAAAACGCTGTAACTTAACTCTTGGAGCATTCATCATGAACAAGCATCTTATCGTTAGCTTTCAATCCCTCAACCAGGCCGATTTGCTTGCCAAGGCTACGCATATCGTTTCCAGTCTGAGAAATAACCCTTATTATCCCCTGCCTTGGCCCTCGCCAGTGCCGCAACTGGACGCAGTGGAAGCCTTAGTCAATGACTATGGCAAAGCTTATGAGGCGGCATTGTACGGCGACCGCTTGAAAATTGCGGAGCGCAAAGCCGTCAGTGAACATTTGATTGAACAGTTGAAGAAGGTCGCCCGTTATCTTGAGGTCGCCGCCGATGGCAATGAGGCGGCTTTAATAAGCACGGGCTATGACTTGTCCCACGAACCGGTGCGCACTAAAGCCAAAACTGAGCCAACTAATCCAAGTACTTGAGGGGCTGGGTCACTGCCATTATGTTAAGGATTTTTCCGTTCGCCCTGAGCCTGTCGAAGCCTGTCCTGAGTCTGCCGAATGGGGGTGAACGGAAAATCCTACTGATTGGACGTTAAGCCGTTCATGGTTCGACAGGCTCACCACGAACGGCTTAACTTAATGGTATTGAGGCTCCATGGATGGTGGCAGAGATTGAAAGCTTCCATGCAATCTGGATTCCTGCGATCCATGCCGGAATGACGGCATATTTCAACAGAAATGAGGAACCATTACTTCATTCCTTGGTAGTGTCCGCTGGAAACCCCACCGTCTGCGACAGCAACACTTGATGGTCGGGATTCAAACCCAACGCGGCGGCAACGGCTTTGCGATCCAGCCATGCACGAATCACCGTGGAGAGTCCAATACTGGCACAGAACAAATAGACGTTTTGGGCAATCGCCCCGGCTGAGACCGATGCGAAAAAAACCCGCTGGTCGGCGGGCATCAAAGCCATCCGCTCCGAGTTAGCCACAAAAATCAAATCCACCGGCGCATCATCGACAAAATCCTGATACCCTGTGACCCGCCGCAAGTCGCTTGCCGCCACCAAATGCAATGCATGGGTTGCAGCATCATACCGATAAGCCCCGGCGGGCATGGCCTAGGATTGGAGCGTCAAAGCCTATCCTGAGCGAAGTCGAAGGGCTTGCTTTGACAGGCGAAGCAAGCTTCGCATTTCAATACTGGCAAGCATTGTGTCAAGTTCGTCTATGGAAGATATTAAAATTTTATCGAGTTCGATATAGGCATTTATCAAATGGGCTTCATCAGCATGATTGGAATTATAATATTGGACTTGGCGGGTTAACGCTTGATAAGCCTCATCTGCTTTTACTTTGGCATCATGGAAAGCATTGGGTTGATTGTCCAATCTATTCGCAAAACCAAAGCATGCTTCTGAGAATGACTGGTCAAGCACTGCCTGACATTCGCTCAAAGGTTCAATTTGCTGCCTAAATTTTTTGCTCACATGATAGCGGTGACGGGCTGAAACCAATCTGGCGATGGTATGTATTGTGGGTATCATTGAACCCATCGTGTCTAGCTTGAAGGCAACTTCAGGTTGGCTGGAACCCGGTTCGATTTGAGCATGCTCTAACAATGTCACGGCACTTTGCAAGCCCGTGTCAATAGCTTGCAACATCGCTGCGGAAGATTGGCGATCAGGCGGCGATGCCACACCAAGGCTTAGGAATTTACCTAAGTTTCGCAGATTGCTGGAAAGTCGCTTGGTTAACATGCGTTCGGAACGCTGTGGCCAGATCACATAATTAATGACACCTACAACAGTGATCCCTAATAGAATGCCTAACACGCGGTCACGCGCACTTTCCAGATCGGTGACGGGTCCGTAACCGGGTAGTACCGCATGGGCAAATGCATAACCAATTTGAGTGCCAACATAGGCTATACGCGGGCTACCCGAACCCACCCACGCGGAAAGCCACATAACCGGGGCAATCGTCAACATAAACCCGGCTATGGTTTCCAAGGCTGGCTCTAGCACGATGATAAAAATATAGGCCAACAAGCCACCTAGGCTTGCCCCCATAATCCGCATCACCGATTTTCTATAGTCGGCCCCCATACTGGTCTGCGCGACGATGACACAGGTTAAAATGGCGGTGTCGATGCCGGGCCATCGAAAGGCTTGAACCAGAAACAAACAAATCATGACTCCCAAGGCAAACTTCATTCCATAATGCAATGCATCCATGTTATCGACCCAGTATTGTTTCGAGAGCCAAAACAGGGGGGGTGTTTGCCCCTTGGGGGATGCTGCTTGCATTTCGTTGACCGTTGGCTGGCTCATAGGGCCGTATAACAAGCCTAGGCATCGGCTAGTCCTTATGGCTGAATGCTCCAAACGATGCAGAAGCAAAAACAATGAGTCGTTGGAGGCTGGATTTGAACTATCAGCACTAAGATTATTGTCGGCTGAGATTGCGATGGGTGTTTCGCATTCCAAAAATGTCATTTGCAATTCATGGCATTTCCCGCCGATTGCAGCAATCTTTGCGCGGTCTGATTGTGACAATATCAGGCTTGGGTCAGTCTCCAACACGAGGTTATTTAATTTGGAGGCGACATTAAACCAAGTATCGACCTCTACGATGAAATCAATCCATTCGGCATGTTTATTCTTCAACGCCGAATGAGTCATCTCGGCATGGGAAAGTAGGGCAAATTGGCGGGAGACGTTACCCAAACGGGGTATTTCGTCGGGTTTGGCGTGCTTGACTGTTTCTCCTTGACCCGCTATCCGTTCAAGCATACGAACAATGATGGACAAGCGTTCGCTCAGGTCTTGAATCAATAGTTTTTCAGGGTTTTGGGGCCATAAAATCAGTTGGGCGGCAATGGATGTGCCAAATGCAAGCAAGCCCAAGGTGGGCAAAATCCACAATGCACCATAAACATTCTGCTCGGGGTGTTCTGGATTATAAAGAACCGCAAACACATAGAGCATGGGTGGGATGGTGGGCGTTCCAGTCACTCGTGAAATGAAAAGTAGCACGGTAATCAATGCGTATGACCAAGGCACCAAAAACCAAGGCTGGTCTCCCCACATGGCTAGGCTGATGACACTTAAAACGATTGCAACCACTTCCAATTTCATCAACTTCCACGCACTCACCAGCGACATGGTGTAATCCATCATGGTTGGCCCTAGCATCATCACGAAGGAGAAACTCAACGCAATGATTGAAGGTGGCCGCAATGTCACGCCAACGAAGCAAACGATCATCAAGGTGATAAACAAGCGTATCGTCAAAATTCGACGGGCTGGTGTCAAACGCAATTCAGAGCGGAGAAAATCCGCCGGTGACATGCCAAACCAAAAGTGTTGCCAAATCTCGTGCATTTATCGCAGACCGGCTTGGGTTAAAACCGTAGAGGCTTTCGCTTGTTTCATTGTGCCTAGCTCAGTGCTTGGGTGCTGAAGCAGAGCTTTCAGCCGGCTTGCCCAAAATGGTGGTGAATGCGGTCATGCCCATGCGAAACGGGTAGGCCGGATCGCGTTCCAGCAATTTGATGCGAACTGGAAACCGCGAAGCCAATACCACCCAATTCAAGGTTCGTTCCACAGTGGGCAGTGAACCCTGCTCTTTGATATTGTCTGGAAAGTTTGCCCAACCGATGCCCTGCACTTCACCTCGAAAATGTTTGCCGGGATAAGGGGCAAGAAATACATCGACCGCCATGCCGGGCTGAATGGATCGAAGATAGGTTTCCTTGTAGTTCGCCATGACAAACCAAACCCGGTCATCGACCATTGCAAACAATTTCTGTCCGGGCTGGACATATTCGCCAACGGCGATGTTCAGATTGGTCACATAGGCATCGAATGGCGCATATACCGAACAATACTCCACATCCAGTTCGGCGTTCTGCACTTCTGCGCGTGATGCTTCAATCTTGGCATAAAGGTTGCCGAATTGGGCTAAATCGGCTTCCGCTTTGGCGTGTTCCTTATGGGCGTGATTGACGGTCATGATGGCGGCTTGGTGCTTGGCTTTGGCATCCCGGACCGCCGCCGCCGAGGCATCGCGGGCCGCTGTGGCTTCGTTGATCTTGTTTGCAGTGACAAACTCCTTTTCCAGCAATGGCTTTATTCGTTCAAGATAACTTTGGTCGTAAGTGGCCTTGGCTTCCAATCGGGCAATCTCGGCGTTGGCAGCGGCCTGCTCATGTTCCATTTGGGTTATTTTTGCCGAGGCTGCACCGATCTGCGCTTTGTTGGCTTCAACCTCCTTTTCAGCGAGTTGATGCCTAGCCTTGGCTTGGGCAAGCTTGGCTTGATAAGGTCTGGGATCGATCACGTATAATAAATCACCCTGCTTAACCCATTGGTTGTCGGCGACGTTTAGCTTCACTATGCGACCACTGACATGTTGGGGCATGATGTCAACGATGTTGGCGCGTACCATGGCATCATTGGTGCGGGGATGTGAAATGTTGTCGTTCCAAACCCTAACCCCTGTCAAAGCCGCACCCGCTACAATCAAAATACCAATGATGCGGCCCACTATCCGTTTGGTGCGTTCATTCATTGTTTCGGATTCTGGCATGTTCTTGGGTTCACTCGGCATAGCCTAATAGCCATGTTGCAAAGGTAAACAAAGCCCAGAGGCTAGTGTAAATAAGTAGTGGATGGCCTAAATACGGATCGAGCTTCATCCAGTAAAAAAGCTGGGATGCCACTACGGTGAGCGCTACCCCCACCACCATGCAAACGATCCATGGAGGCCAGAATGAACCTTGGATGCTCAGAAGCGGATCGCAAGCAACAAGCTGCAATGCAAGCAGGATGGTAAAGCCGAAATACAAGGGCCGGGGCATCATAGTTAATATGCTAGTGATAGACAGGCATTCTAAGTTAACATATCACGGTGAATAAAAAAAATCGCTCATCAATTAAACCGAGCCAATAATTGGACGGCGGCATCCATTTATGTTTGCAGCTTATCGTGGCAACCCTCCAGCCTACTTGCGGATAATGGCGGGCCTATGTCGAATAGGTTGATGCCAAACATGCGCTCGACCAGAATAGTCACCGTGATTAACGCTCTCATTGTTGGTTTTTTCGTTTTTCCAATCATCTTGGGCGGTTGCCATCATCCCAAGCACCCGGCGTTAATCAAAGAAGCCCTAGCCCCTGAACTCGCCGCCCCCCCTTCCAAGTCTGAGAAGTGGCATTCCCAATCCATTCAGGGCAGTTCCATCCATTTGACTGGCAAATCATCCATGGCATCGGGGAATAGCTTGGTTGAACCTAGTAAAACCTACACATTGGCAGATTTGGTTGATCTTGGCTTGCGCGCCAATCCGGCGACTCGCAACGCTTGGGAACAGGCGAGAGCCGCAGCCGCCGGCCTAGGCATAGCCGAGTCTGCTTGGCTTCCTGCGCTGACCGCTAAAGGCAATTACAATTACGCCCAGCAAGCCTCGGGCATTTTCATGTTTCGTGGCACGACCTTCCAACCTTATTTGGAGCTTTCTTGGGCGCTTTTCGACGTGAAACGGCCCGCTCAGATAGACCAAGCCACGCAACAACTGCTCGCCGCCAATTATAGTTTCAATCGCACACATCAAAAGGTCGCTTTTGACGTGCAGCGCGCATTTTTCGCCTACAACGCGGCCTTGGCCCAAGTGACCGCTGCCGAAGTGACGGTGAAGCAAACCCATAAAAACTCCGAATCGGTCGATGCTCAACGGGTGCAAGGGGTTGCGACTAAGCCCGAATTACTCCTAGCTTTACAAGATCAAGCCAAGGCGGAGTACGAACTCCAATCGGCGAGGGGAAGAGTGTTGGATACCCGGGCCGAATTGGCGGAAAGCTTGGGCATCACGCCGAACATTGAAGTGAAGACCGTGGCGATAACCGACCTACCGCTGCCTCATTCGATTGAATCCCCCGCTGACCATTTGATTGACGAGGCGCTCAGCCAACGCCCCGACCTGTCTGCACGTTTAGCCGAACTTCGCGCCAAAGATGCTGAAATTAGAAAAGCCGAGGCAGGCTATTGGCCTAAGGTTTCGTTAGGTGCCAAGGCAGGAACCACCACCTTTGATTATAACTATTGGTCGGGTCCGGGCACTATGCAAATTCCCAATTTGCCTTATAGCAATAACATTGACGAACTGCACAAAAATTATTTGGATTATGGCGCTGGCTTCACCTTTGAATGGAATTTGTTTGAAGGCTTCGCCACAGCCAATGCCGTCAACCAAGCGACAGCCAAGCGTGAAGTGGCGCAAGCTGAATTCGATGCACTCCAACTGCAAATCGTCAAAGAAGTCTGGAAAGGCTACGCGGATGTGAAAACCGCCCTAAGAAAACGCGAATTTGCCGTGGCCTTGCTCAAAGCGTCAGAGGAATCTTACGAGGCGCTCAAGGAGAGCTACGCCAATGGGTTGTCTACTGTCATCGAACTATTGACGGCGGAACGCAGTTTGGCCAGCGCCCGTTTCACCGAAATTGAGAGCCGGACAGCGCTACTGAATTCGTTGGCTGCGTTAGTCTACGCGGCGGGGAGTACGGGCGATGAGTGGGCAGGAAACCAAAAACCGTAAAGTCAACTTTAGCCGGCCTTGGGCGAATGAATTCGCTCAGACTACATTAGAAAGATGTTTCAGCCAAATCAGAAAAGCCGTCGTTCCGGCATGGATCGCCGGAACCTAGGTTCCATGGATGGCGGGGGACTTTGGAGCGTCCATGCAATCTGGATACCGGCGATCCATGCCGGTATGACGTAGTTCTTTTAACCCTTGCTGAAGAATCTTGCTAATCAGGTTGATTATTGCAATCAAACCAACGCGCAAGCCACCAAGACCGCTGCTTCACCCATTTCGACTGTCGCACCCAAGGTGTCGCCCGTGCAACCGCCTAGCCTACTCACCATCTGAAACCTTAACCACCCGAGCGCCAAACCTGCAACCAATAGCGGCCACGGGCCTAACATAACCCCGGCCAAGATTAGCGAAATCAAGGCGGTCAAACTGACAGGAAGCCGTGGTAACTTTTCCACCAAAGGGCTGCCTAGGCCGTTGGGCCGGATATAAGGCGTAGTCAACATCAATAACAGGATAAGGCTGCGGCCTACAACAGGCGTCCATAACAAGGGCATGAGATTGCGCTGCCCCATCAGTTCCGTCAATGCGGAAAATTTCAGCAATAGCATCAAAACAACCACCGCCACAGCGATGGGACCTGAACAAGGGTCTTTCATGATCTTCAAACTGCGTTCGCGGTCGCCTTGCCCACCTATCCAAGCATCGGCGCTATCGGCCAAGCCGTCAAGATGCATCCCCCCCGTCACCCATACCCAAACCGTCAATAACATGGCCGATGTCAACATAACACCGGCATCATCCAAGACTTCCCGGATTGACAACAACAAACCACCAATTAACAGACCAATCCATGGATAAAACACTACTGACCAAGCTTGTGTTTCAGGCGTGAACCGGACTTTAACAGGAACCGGCAAACGAGTGAGAAACTGCATGGCCAGTCCGAATGCATGTAAATAGATCAGAGCCGCCCTCCATGAAAAACCAAGCGAGCCTGAGTAAAATCCTCCCCTTTTTGATGAATTCGGGTCAAACCGGCATGGGGCACATGAAGCGAGAATAGCCGCTGCTCGGGAAAACCCAACACTATCCGTAAAATGCTGCGTATGACACCGGCGTGAGTGACCACAAGCCAATGTTCGCCGTGAGAATGCTGAAGCAGATCGCGCCAAAAATCGGTGACACGGGCTTCAAAATCCTGATAATCCTCGCCCCCAGGAGCCGGGTTGAAGCGTGGGCTACGTTGAAATTCCAATAGTTTTTCGCCTTCATGCCGATATAAGTCGCTCCAGCTTCGCCCTTCCCATGCGCCGAAACCCAATTCTCGCAAGCGCGGTTCCAGCCTTAAGGGAAGACCATAATGCTCGGCCAATTCTTCGGCAAAACTGGCACAACGTATCAATGGCGAACTGACTACCCCATCCCATGGCGGTTGCACCCAAGCCAACACGCCGCGCATTTGTGACCAGCCCACATTAGTCAATGGTGGATCATAGGTTGAACCCAAGCACAATCCAGGGGTAACTTCGCCGTGGCGCATCAAGTCTATAGTAGTCATTCGATTGGAATCCCGGCTTCGGCGAATGTCGCCATATTGTCATGCAGCACACAAGCAGCGCGTAATATCGGCAGTGCCATGGCCGCACCACTGCCCTCCCCTAAACGCATGGAAATATCCAAAATGGGCTGGGCCGCCAATGCTTCCAACATGAGTCGATGGCCAGGTTCGGCGGAACGATGGGCAAATATCAACCAGTCCGCACAGGCAGGATGCAAGCGGGTCGCCAGTAGTGCGGCGGCGGTGCTGATAAAGCCATCAATCAATACAGGCATTCCCAAAGAAGCGGCTTGCAAATAGGCTCCGACCAAGGCAGCAATTTCAAAGCCACCCAATCGGGATAGAATGTCCAAAGGTTCATGCAAATTTTCAGCATGAAGCCGCAAAGCCTGTTCAATCACTGTGCATTTGTGTGCGATACCGGCCTGATCCAAACCCGTCCCCGGACCGGCGAGCAAATTCGGCTCGGCATTCAGCAAAGCACAGGCTAAGGCCGTGGCTGAGGTAGTATTCGCGATGCCCATCTCGCCACCCAAAAAAATCTCTGCGCCATACGCTCCCGCCCGATGGGCCGCTTCCACGCCGGCGGATAATGCGGCTACCAATTGGGTTTCATCCATGGCGGCTTGTTTGGCAAAATTGGCCGTGCCATTGCCTGCCCGTGCAAGCACAACCCCAAGGCAATCGTTCACCGGCTCGACTAGCCCTACATCCACCACTTCAAGCTTGGCATCGAAATGACGGGCCAATACGCTGATGGCCGCACCGCCTTGCATGAAATTACGCACCATCATGCGGGTGACCGCCTGCGGAAAAGCCGATACGCCTTCCTCGGCGATGCCATGGTCGGCGGCGAAAACACTTATCCAGACTTTATCCACGGCTGGCTTTGCCCTGCGTTGCATGGCAGCCAACGACACAGCCAAAGCCTCTAAACGGCCTAGCGAACCCGGCGGTTTGGTGAGTTGGCTTTGTCGTTGCAAGGCTTGCATACGGCTTACATGGCAAGGCGGCAATATGTCGGGGAGTGTCCAAATCATTCGATGTCTTTAACCAACAGCGGCAAACCCGCAACCATCCATACGACTCGCTCGCAATGAGAGGCCAAGTCCTGATGCAACCATCCGGCTTCGTCAATGAAACGTCGAGCCAATGGATTAATCGGGACGATGCCCTGCCCTACCTCATTACCAACCAGACAAATTGTGCCAGACAAGTCGGGCAGTATCTCCAATAGGGCGTTCCTTTCTTGATGGAACCGTTCATCCCCACTTTCCAGTAGGTTGTTTAACCAAAGGCTAAGGCAATCCACGATGAGAAAACGATGAGGGGTTGCATGGGTTTGGAGGGCATGGGCCAAGGCTAAGCGTTCTTCAACGGTCAACCATTCAGATGGCCTTTGTTTTCGATGACGTTCTATCCGGTTTGACATTTCCTCATCACCCGCCCAACCCGTGGCAATATAAACGACTTCCTGACCGGAATCGCGGGCAAGTTTTTCAGCATAACGGCTCTTGCCGGAACGGGCACCGCCCAGAATTAGAATGCGCAAAGTACAAACTCGATTATTCAAAGATATTGCCGATGCTGTTCATTATGGCATATTTTTCCCTTCCAGTTTTTAGTCGGGTTAGGCGCACACCTTAGCTTGGTAAGAGGTTGGTTGGGGGATTTTGTAAGGATACTAAGACTGGTGGATTAGATTTGACGACGGCATTCAAGCGGGTTTGACCAGTTTTTCAAACTCCTCGGCGGGCAAGGGCTTTGAAAACAGGTAGCCTTGACCATAATCGCAACCTATTTGTTTGAGCAGGTCACGCTGGACCTGAGTTTCTATGCCTTCCGCGATGACTTTGATGCCAAGCTTGTGCGCCATCACGACGATGGCTTCGCACAGCGCCAAGTCATTCGAGCCGGGGGTGAGATTATGCACAAATGACCGGTCAATCTTGAGGTAATCAATGTCGAACCTCTGGAGGTAGGAAAGCGACGAGTAACCCGTCCCGAAATCATCCAGCGCAACCTCCATCCCGCTGTCCCTGAATGCCAGCAAATCGCAATTGACCTCCTCCTTGGACTCCATCAGCAAGCTCTCAGTGATTTCTATGGCGATGCTTTGTCCGGGCAAGCCAAGTTCCACCAAGTGGGCCATCCAGGCGGCTTGATTGTCGGGCTTGCCTCTGAATTGCACGGGTGACTGGTTGACACTGATTTGGAATTCCGGGTGAGTGCTTACCCGCAAACGGCTTGCCTCCGTCGCGGCTTGGCGAAACACCCAATCAGCAATCTCGACGATCAGTCCGGTTTCCTCGGCGACGGGGATGAAGTCTGCGGGATTGAGCAGCCCCAGCGTGGGATGCTGCCATCGCACTAGGGCCTCGGCTTTGTGGATGGTCGTCGTCGCCAATTCCATTATCGGCTGGTAATGCAGCCTGAATTGATTTTCTGTCAAAGCGATACGCAAGTCGCTTACCAGCCGCCTGTGAAGGTTTGAAGCCTCCTGCATCGCCGGGGTGTAATAGTGGAAACGGTTGCGCCCCCCGTGCTTGGCGGCGTACATCGCCTGGTCGGCATACTTCAGCAGGGACGGAGCGTCTGTTGCATCGTCCGGGTACAGGGTGATCCCGATGCTGGCCGAAGTGTAGGTCAACTCGCCGCCCCCCAACCGGTAAGGTGCGGCCACACTGACCAAGATGGCATCGGCTGCCCGTTCCACGCTGCCAAAATCGTCCAGTTCGCTCAAAATGACGGTGAACTCGTCCCCACCCATGCGTCCGATGGTGTCGGTATCACGCACACACTCCGTCATTCGCCGGGCCACTTCCTTGAGCAGTTCATCGCCCACATCATGACCGAGGGAGTCGTTGATTTCCTTAAACCCGTCAAGGTCGATCAACATCAAGGCCATCGCTTTCCCTTCGCGATGGGATTTTTTGACATTCTTTTCCAAACGATCGAATAGCATCCGCCGGTTGGGCAGGCCCGTCAACATGTCAAAGTTGGCCTGTTGCCAGATCAATTCCTCGGATTTTTTCCGTTCGGTGATGTCGAGGGTAACACCTTCCAAGCTGAGGGCTGCGCCGTCGTCGCTATAAAAGCCACGTCCTAGCGAAGCAATCCAATGCTCCGAGCCATCAGGCCAATGAATGCGGTATTCCACCTGGTAATCGCTTCTTTGCTCCAAGGTGGTGCGAATCGCCTGTTCGGTGGGTTCACGGTCATCCGGGTGAAGTGCGGTCAAAAATTTGTCATAACTAATCTGGGCATCAGGCGGCCAGCCGAACATGACACAACAGTTCGGCGAAAAAATCAGTTCCCCCGTGGCAAGATTCCAGTGCCAAGTTCCCAACTTGGACCCGTCAATCAACAGACGCAATCGCGCCTCGCTTTCTTGCAACGCTTTCTCTGCTTGCTTGCGGTCGGTTATATCAATCGTGTAACCCGCCAGCAGGGTTTTATCCGCTTGGGGAATAGGGAACTTGATCGTTGTAAAATGGCGACCATTAAAATTCTCATCAAATTCCAGCATTTCACCATTGGCAACAACGGCCCAATCATCGGCGGCAATCTTCGCGGCTAATTCGTCCGGGAATAGTTCCTTCATGGTCTTGCCTACCATGTCCTGGCCCGAAATTCCGTACATCTGTTGAAAATTGTCGCTGACTTGCAGTACCCGACTCTCTGTGGGTGTCACTTCCTTGATGAAGACATAAATCGGTGAGTAACGCATAAACAGCGAAAATAATTCATGGCTTTTGTAGAGTGCCTCCTCAATATTTTTACGATCTGTGATGTCCTGCACGATGCCTGACACACAAGCGGGATTGCCCTCCAAATTTTCCACCTGACCGCCAGCGGCATAAATCCATCTCACTTCGCCATCGGCACGGCGAATGCGAAACTCAAAGTTCCAGTCAGTGCTCCCTGCACACGCTTCACGGAAGGTTCGGTCGATCCGATGGCGGTCCTCCGGCAACACATGCTCAAGGAACATCTCGTAGGTCCAGATGGGTAACAAGGCTTGGTAGCCATAAATCTGGTCGTGGAGGAGTGTGCGCTGCGTGGAGTAGTCGTTTAAATTCATCTCCCATGCCCCAATAAAACTATTTTTCAGCGCAAAATCAAGACGTGCTTCACTCTTCCGCAGAGCATCTTCCATCCGCTTGCGCTCACTGATGTCGCGTGCAGCGGCAAAGATACCCGCTACTTTCCCGGTCTCATCCCGATACAAAGCGGCGTTTAACAAAACCGGGGTTAGATGGCCATCCCGACGGCGAATTTCCAGTTGATAGTCACGCACTTCTCCCGCCTGCAATACCTGCTGATAACCCGTCCGCGCTGCCATGGGGTCGGAAAAAAATTCCGCAAACTCGGCACCAATCAGTTCTTTCCGAGGTCGCCCCGTTGCCACTTCGGTTGCCGTATTGACATCGGTAATTTTGCCATCCGGGCTGATGACCACGAGCGGGTCCAAGCTGGTTTCGATCAAACTGCGCACATAGCGGGAGGCCACCCTTAGCAACTCGGCTTCTTGTAGCAGTTGTTGGGAGCGCTTTTGCCCGGAGATATCGCTCACCACGGCGCGACAAACGGAATTGCCGTCAACATCCAACGCCACCGTCACCGAGAGGCTTGCCCAAAATGTGGCGGTGTCCTTTTGCAGCCGAAGTTCGAACTGTTGCGGTGCGCCGGTCGCGAACAGCAGTTTGCGATATTGGTAATAGATGTCTTGATCTTCGCGGAGGACAAAGTGGCTGAACAGCCGATTCATCAGGCTGCCTCGGGGCCTACCCAGCAGGGAGGACAGTGTGAGGTTGGACTCTAAGATAATGCCTTGTTCGGAAATCGTGCAACAGCCGATAGGGGCTCGGTCATACAAGTCGAAATAACGCGCCTGAGAGCATTTTAATTCCGCTTGCGTCGAGCGCAACTCGTGGTTCTGCATCTCCAGTTCGATCTGATGCACCTGCAAGTCGTAGAATAGTTGCCGTACCTGTTCGGATGAGAGGTTTTCCGGGGGCATCAGGGCTGCTTTTTCGTGGGCAATCGCTTCAGCCCGCCTACGCAATTCGCTGGCTGGTTCGGGACTATCGATCTGGTTTGTCATGATCTATCCTCGTCAATTTGAGGATTGATGATGGCTTGCGTTTCACGCAGGGTTTCACGGGTTTTTCTTGCTTCGGTTATATCGACAAAGGTGATCACCGCGCCTTCAATGACATTTTCAAGGGTGCGATAAGGCCGGATGTGCATCGTGTACCACCTGCCGTCCAAGGTCTGCACTTCCACCTCTTTGGGCACTAGGGTGTCCAACACGGCTCGCGTATCCGCCACCAAATTTTCGTAGCCCACCAGATTGGTAACGGTATGACCCACGGGCCTGCCGACGTCGCTAAGAATCAGGTTGATGATTCGGGTGGCTGTGGGGGTGAAACGCAGGATGCGCAGTTGATGGTCAACAAAGACGGTGGCGATGCCCGTACCGGCCAACAAGTTGTTCATATCATTGTGGACCTGCGACAAGTCTGCGACCTTGGTTTGCAATTCGGCGTTGACCGTGGACAGTTCCTCGTTGACCGATTGCAATTCCTCCTTGGAGGTTTCAAGTTCCTCATTGGTGGCTTGCAATTCTTCGTTGACCGACTGCATCTCTTCGTTGGATGATTTGAGTTCTTCATTGGAGGTCTCCAACTCCTCGTTGGCAGCCTGAAGATATTCTTCCTTGGCGCGCAATTCCTGCCTGAGGGCCAAAATGCGTAGATCCGTGCCTGTGACGTGTTTGGGCGTAGCGCCTTCCATTGCATTGGTTGGCAAGGCGGCAATCGGTAGCGCCTCTGCCGGTTCGTAGGATATCGCCTTTTCCAACGGGATTAGGAACAGAGGCTTATCGAGCTTCGCGGCAACACTGGCTGGCTCGCCATTATGCACTACCGGGCTGACGGTCAGATTGACCAAGATGAAGTCGCCGTTGGTTTGGACGCGCACTCCGGGATAGCGCACGGTTGTTTTGGTCAACACGGCTTTGTGCAAAGCCGTGGTCAGATTGCGCAGCAAGCCCTTGCGAGCCATCTTCAAGATGTTACTGATGCCCACCTCGCCGGGGCTAGGCTCCAAGTACAACCCACTGCGGCCGTGCAGGTAGAGGATGTCACCCTGAGCATTAACGAGTGCGCCAACCGGGGCGACCTGCCGCAGGATTGCCTGTTCGGTCATTGTGCGCAACGATGGTTTTACCGGCAAAGCCTTATTACCTACACCCCGCGAGTCCGTCTCGCCATCCTCGTTCAAGGACTGTTCTAAGCGGCTAAAGACAAAGTTAGGCTGCCTTCTGGCATCATCCTTACGTTTATAAAGCTTCAATTTGCGGTCCAATACTGAAAATAGATCGTCATGTTCGCCCACTGTCTCCGATGTGCCCAAAAACAAAAATCCGCCCGGCCTCAGCGCATAGTGAAACAGAGGGATGAGCTTCTTTTGCAATTCATTCCCCATGTAGATGAGCAGGTTACGGCAACTGATCAGGTCGATTTTGGAGAAGGGCGGGTCTTTGACCACGCTCTGCTCGGAAAAGACTAACAGATCGCGGATGGTTTTGTGAATGCGGTACGCGCTACCTTCGGACTCGATTGCAAAATACCGTGCCAGCCTTTCCGGTGAAATGTCGTTGGCAATGCTGGCCGGATAAAGCCCGACCCTGGCGATGGCGATGGCTTGACTGTCAATGTCGGTGCCGAAAATTTGGACGGTGTAAGCTTGCTTTAGTTTTTCCAAGTGTTCTTGGAGGAGGATGACGATGGAGTAGGCTTCCTCGCCGGTGGAGCATCCTGGCGACCAAACGCGGATCACGGAACCCGGAGGCTTGTCGGCGAAAAGTTTGGGGATGAGTTGGCTTTCCAGCAATTGGAACGCCTCCGGGTCGCGGAAGAAGCTGGTTACGCCGATCAACAGGTCGCGAAACAACGCCTCCACCTCTGTCGATTCCTGCTGCAAATACCTGACGTAAGCGTCCATGGCCTCGATCTGGTGCACGGCCATGCGCCGTTCGATGCGGCGGTTGATGGTGCTTGGCTTGTATTGGGAAAAGTCATGGCCGACCCGTGAGCGTAGCAGGATGAAAATTTTCTTTAGCAGGTTCTCAGTCTTGGGTGCAAGGCCTGTGGCGGTTAGGCGGACCCCGCCGAAAGCGTGGGCAGCGTAAGCAATGAGTTGGGCAGGCATCTCAGTGGGCGGAAGTTCGTAGTCCACCAGACCGGTGGCGATTGCACTGCGCGGCATGCCGTCGAACTCGGTGGATGCCGGGGTCTGGGCCATAACCATGCCCCCCTCGCCCTTAATGGCCCGCATACCTAAGGTACCGTCGCTGCCGGTGCCGGAAAGCACGATGCATATTGCCCGTTCGTGCTGGTCTTGGGCAAGTGACCGGAAAAAGTAGTCGATAGGCATGCGCTGACCGCGAGGGGAGGAGGGTTCCAACAAGTGCAGTGTGCCGTTGAGAAAAGCCATGTCGCGGTTGGGCGGGATGATATAGGTACAGTTGGGCTGCACCTTCACCCCATCTTCGACCTCAAAGACTTTCATGCGCGTGTAGCGCCTGATCAATTCAGTGAGGATGCTTTTGTGATCGGGGTCCAAGTGCTGTACCAGCACAAAGGCCATGCCGGGGTCGGTGTCGGCGGGCATACCGGAAAAGAAGGCTCCAAAAGCCGCCAGCCCCCCGGCCGAAGCACCGATGCCGACAACGGGGAAACCGACATGCGGGGTTTCCGCAACCTCTCGCGTTTCGGCAGTTTTGGCATTTTGCGTTGCAACGGTGGTTTTCTTTTTACTTTTTGGACTAGTGGTCATGATGGCTCCAACTCTAAAACTATAGACTTTTACCGTATTCCGTGTTCGCTGCTGTGCGCAGGGTCTGACATTGGATTATTATAACAAGCCTACCTGTAGGAACAGTATTAATACCTGGTTAAACAACCCCTATGCACGAACAATTAAATAACTTGTTGACTTTGGCAAGCACTATCATCCTTGGCAAGGAACGGCAAATCCGCCTCGCCGTCTGTTGCCTGTTGGCTAGAGGACATTTACTGATTGAAGACATTCCTGGTGTCGGCAAGACCACGTTGGCCCATTCATTGGCTCATTTGTTAGGTTTGAACTACCAGCGCATTCAATTCACCAGCGACTTATTACCGGCTGATGTGGTGGGATCGTCCATTTTCGACGGCAATAGCCATAGCTTCAGATTCCAACCCGGACCGATATTCCACCAAACCGTGCTGGCGGACGAGATCAACCGATCCACACCGAAAGCACAAAGCGCGTTATTAGAGGCCATGGAAGAACGTCAAGTGACAGTGGACGGTGAAACCCGCCCTCTGCCGGAACCCTTCTTCGTCATCGCCACCCAAAATCCGCTCACTCAGATAGGCACTTTCCCCTTGCCAGAATCGCAACTGGACCGTTTTTTGATGCGGATTGAGCTCGGCTACCCAGACCGACGCTCAGAGAGAGCCTTGTTGAGAGGTGAAGAAAGACAAATCCTGTTGGAAAGACTGCCTCCTTGCCTTGACACCGAAACCCTCAAATCGATGCAACAAGAAGTCAGGACTATCCATGCCTCGGATGCCTTGCTGGACTATATCCAAGCACTAATCCAGCATACCCGTGAATCGGGAACCTACCAAATTGGTTTGTCGCCCCGCGCAGGAGTGGCTCTGCTCAATGCGTCAAGGTCTTGGACATTCATGGACCAACGCAAGTCGGTGTTGCCAGAGGACGTGCAGGCGGTTTTGTCTTCCGTGGCCGGCCACCGACTAAAGCTTGCCACTAGCGGTGCCACAGACTCCAGGGCAATCGTTGCTCCGTTGCTGGCGGAAGTTGCCATTCCCTGACACGCCATAACACCTGTTAGACCATGGAATTGAAGCTAAACATTCCCAAACGGCTCGATCTGCGCCGATTTTTCCAAGCCGGAGAGTCAAGCGAAGGCCGCGTCACGCTGACTCACCGACGCATTTTCATCATTCCAAACAAGCGGGGGATGGGGTTTTTCGTTTTACTATTCATCCAACTAATAGGCTCGATTAATTACAATAACAGCTTAGGATTCATATTAACCTTTCTACTGGGCGGCATTGCCATGCTCGGAACGCTTTATGGCTTCCGTAATTTGGCTGGACTCAACATCAATGTCGGCCAACCCAACCCGGTATTTGCGGGTGATTCAGCACGGCTCACCCTAAGCGTCAATAACCCCACTCAAACACTGCGCATTGCCATCCACATCGGCTTACGCGAACAAGGGCCACAGCAAGAATTTAATGTGGCATCCAATGATAATATTCAAGTCCCTTTGGTTGTTACCACCCTACAACGAGGGTGGCAGCCATTGCCGACTATCAAGCTTTCTAGTGAGTTTCCTCTAGGTTTGTTTTATGCTTGGTCCCCGCTAAGGTTTAAACTTCGTGTATTGGTTTATCCACAACCCTCACCAGATAATATTCCTTTTCCCACGCTACAAGGCGAAGGCGGCATACAAAGACAGGTCACCGATGACGAATTCCAAGGTTTTCAAAGTTATCAACCGGGAGACTCATTGAGGAAAATTCATTGGAAAGGAGTGGCCAAGGGTCAAGGCGTCCATGTTAAAGAATACCGTGGGGATGAGAGCAACCAGCTTTATTTAGATTGGCTGCAAACCCCAGGTTACGATGCCGAGGCCCGCTTAAGTCGCTTATGCCGTTGGGTATTGGATGCGGAAAAGATGGGCGCGACCTACGGCCTTCGTTTGCCGGGAACCGACATCAAGCCATCAATGGGGCAAGCTCACATGAGAATCTGCTTAGAGCGACTCGCGTTGTTTGGGATTTAGGGATAAATGATCCCGTCAGTCTTAGATGCATCCGCTGCCACGCGCTTTGCGCTGATGTTTGCCTTTTGAACAAAATGCCCGTCGCATTTCGGTGCGCGGGCATTTACCGTTTTGAGTTAACTAAAAATATTTCGGCTTACATCGCCAAACTGGGTTGTCTAACACGAAGAAAGTCACCAAACCAAAACGCAAACACCTGTTTCCTGTCACTGTATCGGGTAGTGTAGTGCTTTACCTGAGAATTTAACTCCCCCGCTTCTTGGATAACGGACTCCCCTTTTGCACCCTTTAATATGACGGTATAGAGCAAGCTTACGCCGCTGTCAGCCAAAGCAGAAATGACCTCCCTCCACTCATAATCCGGGCAAGTAATGCAATATTTGCCTTCATGACGCACTGCCTCGCCATCATCAGGTCCGATGTCCTTTAAATACTCAATCTCGCATTGCAAGTCGAGCAATTCCATCGGCAGGTGAAAATCGCCACTCAAGGTGTCATAGAGCTTGATGTAAATAGTTGCCATGTTGTCACTCCTTCATGTGTTGATGGTATTGGAATGTTTAAGTCGCATGTTCCACAGTAGACTGGGACGATGTGACTTTGATTGGTGTCCATTTTCAAGACCAAAACTTAAAGGAGACTTAAGGGGGGAAACAAACACTAGACAAAAAAAGGCCGGCATTCCGAGCCGGCCCCCAAAAAAAAAACGATCATACCGATCTAAACGATATAAAGCGTCTTGGGGATTTATTTTAGACTGGTTTTTACAAAGTTGCTACAAAATTTTAGGGAACCGAAGATTATTTTTTCAAAATGGGAAATCCAGCTTGTTTTCCATGGCATCTGCTGATGTGGCGCATAGCCTTACCTGATTGGCAAGGTTTGGAGGCATCCCCCGGCATCAATGCTGTTGAATTAGGCAAACCAGTTCCCTCTCCCCCTACCCCTCTCCCGCAAGCGGGAGAGGGGAGTAAAAACAATGGCTTGCAAGATGTGTGCATACGTTAGCCCAACGGGGGAGGAGTTAATTCAACGGCATTGCCCCCCGGCACACCTTACAGGGGCAGGCCCTGCAATCTAGATACCGGCAATCCCTGCCGGTATGACGGAGCGGAACAGGCGTCTTTCTAATCAGGTGGCCTTAGCCAAAGCAAGCTATTCTTCCAAATAGGTATAGGCACTTAAGCCCGCGATTAATTCGCTCTCAAACAACTTGCGTTGTTGGGGCGCAAGCTGAGCGTCGATCAGTTTTTTGCGGTAGGCACGTTCCAGTTCTTCCGGTTCGATATGGACGTAGCGCAAAGAATCGTCCGCACCGTCGCCACGGGCCGGTTGCACCAGTTTCCAGCCACCGTTTTGGTCGAGTTCAATATTGACCGAATGGGTGTCGCCAAACAGGTTGTGCATGTCGCCTAGGATTTCTTGATACGCGCCGAGCAGGAAAGCCCCGAGCAAATAAACCTCGCTGGTTAGAGTTTGATGCAGGGGCATAGTTGTTTCAATGCTTTGGTGGTCTAGGTAGGCATTGATCTGCCCGTCCGAATCACAAGTCAAGTCCTGTAAAATGGCACGGCGGGTGGGTTCTTCGTTCAGCCTTTGCAAGGGCATGATGGGGAATATCTGGTCGATGGCCCAAGCGTCGGGAAGGGATTGGAACACCGAAAAATTGCAAAACACTTTGTCCGCCAGCCTTTCGTTGAGTTCGTCCAACGCCTCCCTATGCGCTCGCAGCCGAATATCCAAGCGTTTGCGCACGATCTGACACAGGGCGGCGTTGAGTCGCTCTGCTTCGGCCAGTTCGTTCAGGCTGAGCTTGCCACGAACATACATCTCTTTTGCCTCGGTTAGATCGAATTTTGCATCCAGATACAAGGCGAGCGGCGGCTCGTCGGAGACGCGGCGCAGCAGTGCGCACAAATCTTTGAGTGGTTTTGCTTCCGATTGGGTAGGCAAGGGAATGTCTTCGGAGACCGATTCCACATTGATGATATTGGTGATCAGCACCGCGTGGTGGGCGCTCATGGCCCGACCGGATTCGGTGATGATATTGGGATGGGGAAGGTCAAATTCCGAGCAAATTTCGCTAAAGGCACGGAGGATGTTGTGGGCATATTCGTCGATGTTGTAATTGACCGAGCATTCACTGCTGGAATGGGTGCCGTCGTAATCCACCCCCAAACCGCCGCCCACGTCGGCATAACTGATGGGTGCGCCCAAACGCCGCAATTCCGCATAGTAGCGACCCGCTTCACGCAAGGCGGTTTTCACGTCGTTGATGTTAGCGACTTGTGAACCCATGTGAAAATGCATCAGCTTCAGCCAATGCAGGCTGTGGATTTCTTCCAATCCTTCAATCAAGCGCAGCACTTCGCTGGCGCTGAGTCCGAATTTGGATTTTTCGCCACCGCTGTTCTGCCATTTGCCCGCACTGATGGAAGACAAACGGACGCGAACGCCTAAGTTCGGTTCTATCCCCAAAACTTTTGATTCGGCTATGACCAATGCCAATTCGGCAGGCTTTTCGATGACGATAAACACATCCAAACCAAGCCGGGTACCGATCAGCGCAAGGCGTATATAGGCTCGGTCTTTGTAGCCATTGCAAATGATCGTGCCGCTTTTGGCGAGGGCGAGAATCGCCAGCAATTCCGATTTACTGCCAGCCTCCAAACCAACGGTCGCCCCGCCACTGTCGAGGATGCCTTCAATCACACCCCGCTGCTGGTTGACCTTGATCGGATAGACCGGGGTATATTCCCCGGTGTACCCCATGTCGGCAATGGCTTTGTCAAAGCCCTGATGCAACAATTGCACTCGGTTGCGCAGGATGTCGGTGAAGCGCACCAATATTGGCACGGAAAGCCCTTCTTGGCGAACTTTGTCGGCGACTTCGAATAAATCCACCGTGCCCAAGCTTGGGTTTCGTTTCGGGTAGGCGACCACATGGCCGCGTTCGTTAATGTCAAAATAACCGTCGCCCCAATGCTCAATGGCGTAAGTATCGCGTGCGCTTTGTATGTCCCAAGTTTTGGTGGTCATAGTTGTGGTTTAAAAGGATGAATTATGTAGAAAATATTATCACCCAATCCATGGGAAAGTTGGCTTACCATCCTTTTTATGTCTTGGCGCTGCTGATTATCCCGCGTAGCAAGGTCTTCGATAATTGGGATAGCCAATCGGTCTCGCCATCGTCTTCTTGCTCTACGGGGTGCTCATTCTCGGCAGTGCGTTATATCTGCGGCATGTCGCCGAACAAGCCCGCATTAATGTTTTGAAGCAGCTTGCCAGTGTGCAATTGGCCTTAAGCATGAGCAAAGGAGAAAGCGAAAAAGCCCTAACCGAACACGTCGGTCAGGCGATTGAACGGATCAAGGCAATCAACCATGGCGCATATCTCCCATTCATGCAAGAACCCGCCGTGCAAACTATCTTGTGGTTGTTTGGCATTTGGGGTGGAGGCACATTACTTCCCTACTTGGCCCTATTGGGTTAGTCACTAACTGTGATGTTACGCACAGATGCAAGCTTTGCTTATTTTCTAGCGTAACATGAGCGTCAAAGCCTGTCTGAGCGAAGTCGAAGGGCTTGCTTTGACGCTCTCCAATACCAGGCCGCAGCACAGCAGATTGGTTTTTCCGAGGCTCGGAATCAATGAAGCGCTTCATTTCAGTTCAGCAACACTAATATAAAATCCTTTTAGCTCGGTCACTCGACGGGATATACCGTGATGATGAAACCCTGTATGTCTTCCGCGCCAGTCTGAACCAACCGGCAATGTCCACCGTCACCCTCATCCCTCACGCGATAACCTTGTCGCTCGGTCAAGTTGATGGACTCTGCCAAGGTTTCAGCATCGCCAATCTCCAAGGCGTTTCCCACAGCACCTTTGTCATCAACTGAGATTATGCTGACTGGATAACGCAGTCGGACCCCACATCGAGCCATGGTTTATCGAAAATTGGGTTTACGCATGAAAATCAGGGCTGAATTCATGCACCGCCTCGATCATCGCGCCCACATGCTCTGGCGGAATGTCGGGGTGTACCCCATGCCCCAGATTAAACACATGCCCAGTCCCATGACCGAAATCAGTCAAAATTCTCTTTACTTGTTCACGGATAGTCGCCGGTGAGGCGTATAAAGCCACCGGGTCCAGATTGCCTTGCAATGCCACTTGCTTGCCAACACGCCGACGGGCTTCCCCGATGGGCGTTTGCCAATCCAACCCCAAGGCGTTGTAACCGGTTTCCGCCATGCTTTCCAACCATAATCCACCGCCTTTGGTAAACAGTATGGTGGGAATGATGCCATTGGGTTGATTAACGTTCAGTTGATCCAATATCCGTTTGGCGTAGCGTAGCGAAAATTCTTGATATTGCCCGCTGGTCAGGGAGCCACCCCACGTGTCAAATAGCATCACGGCATTAACCCCGGCGGCGATTTGCGCATTGAGGTATGCGGCAACGGCATCGGACAGTTTCCCCAGTAATTGATGCAATAGATCGGGACGGTCGTAGAGCATGGTTTTCACTTTGCGAAAATCCTTGCTACTACCGCCTTCCACCATGTAAGTGGCAAGTGTCCACGGGCTGCCGGAAAAACCTATCAGTGGGACTCTTCCGTGCAACTCCCGCTGAATCAAACGAACTGCATCGGTGACATAGCGCAGGCTTTCTTCCGGGTCTGGAACGGTGAGAGAATGGACATCGGACTCGGTTCTTATGGGGCGGCTGAAACGCGGCCCTTCCGCTTCAATAAAATGCAAGCCCAAACCCATGGCATCGGGGATGGTGAGGATGTCGGAAAACAGGATCGCGGCATCCAAGCGGTAACGTTCCAAAGGCTGTAACGTGACTTCACAGGCCAGTTCAGGGTTGGTGCATAGGTTCATGAAGCTACCCGCTTGTTCGCGGACGCGCCGGTATTCGGGCAGATAGCGCCCGGCTTGGCGCATCATCCAGACAGGGGTGCGCTCGGTGGGTTGCCTCAGCAAGGCGCGGATAAAACAATCGTTTTGCAATGGTGTCATAGATGCAAGTTATAGTAGGGTTTCAGTTTCCAGTTTCAGCTTTTGTTCTAACTCTTTGATGCCTCCCCCTTGCACACATTCTCCTTTTTTACTTAGGGTCTGGCCTTTCCAAGCGCGAGGGAGCAATAGCAGTTCAACCCGAGTCCCATCCACATAGAAATGTAGGGCTGGCTGGTCGGTAAAGGTTTCGGTATCGCGGGACACCGTATGAAACTTTTCCGTGAACGGAATGCGAGCTTCCATTAGTTTGTGCATGACCTCTTCCGTGGTGTGCGTGTACAAATAAAGCCTGATGGGACTGAACTTGCCCGCTGCCCCGCTCCAAACCCCGCCGACCAGCAAGGGTGAAAATAAAGCCAGAAATTGCATGGCTTCATGTGCCAATCTGCGAAGCTTAGCCAATTGTTGGGGCTGTTCATTTTGACCAAACAACCGCTGATGCTCGGTCAGTGCCGCTTCAATTTCTTCACGGCGTGGCAAATTGCGGTGGGTGGCAAGTCCGAGCCTAGTCGCCGCCTTCTTTTTTGCAAGCCCCTGGTCCTCTATGCCTTCCTCGACCATGATACGGGCTGCCTCCATGGCAATCCGGGTTCTTAATCGGTCTCCACCAGCCATAGACTTAGATACTGTTAGAACAGAGGTTCGACGCTTCTGCCCCCACCGTCACGCGAAGCGGGTGCTGAAAAGTCTGCGCCTTCGTCCGTATCGTCATCCCCGTTTGCGGGGGCTTTGCCAGGGGATACACTCTTGGCTGATTTTTTCGGCTTTTTCTTGGCCGGTTTGCTGGAATGCTTGGATTCTTGATCAAGCGGGAAATAATCATCCATTCCGGCTCCATCCCTAGCTTGACCTTTGGATGTGGTTCCATGCCCTTCATCAAAGCCTTGTGGCTGATTAAACCCGAATTCAGGAATATCCTTTAGCGCATCCCGCATGAAATGCATCCACGTCGGTAATGCCGTGTGCCCCCCGGTTTCGCCTTCCCCCAAAGGTTTGGGCGTATCGAACCCCATCCAACTGACGGCTACCAAGCTGGGCGCGTAGCCGTTAAACCAAGTATCCTTCTGATCATTGGTGGTGCCAGTTTTGCCACCGATGTCAGCACGTTTCAACTTTAACGCTTCGGTGGCTGTTCCGTATCGAATCACGTCTTGTAAGATGGAATTCATCATGTAATGGACTTGGGCGGACATCACCCGTGGCGCTTCGTTAGCGGGTTTGTTCTCGCCGTCGTCACAATTTGGGCAGGCAACCAAAGGCGTTGCTTGGAACACGACCCCGCCGTCGTTTGTTTCAATGCGCTCAATCAAATAAGGATCGACCCTAAATCCGCCATTGGCAAACGCGGAAAACACTTGGGCCATCTTGAGAGGGGTCGCGCTGCCACTGCCTAAGGCCAGCGACAGCGATCTCGGTAGTTCGCTTTCGACAAACCCAAACATTTTTGCGGTTTCAATCGCCTTGTCCAAGCCAATTTCACGCAACAGCCTGATAGACACTAGGTTTCTGGATTTGACTAGTGCATCGCGCAAGCGAGTTGGCCCATAGTAACGACCGCTTGAATTATGAGGACGCCATGTCCCTCCCGACGCAGTTCCGTCTTGCAAGGTAATCGGGGCATCATTAATGACGCTGTTTGGGGTGTAACCAGACTCAAAGGCAGCGGTATACAATACTGGTTTAAAGCCTGATCCAGGTTGGCGTTGCGCTTGGGTGACACGGTTGAAGCTACTGTGTAAGAAATCAAACCCACCAGACATGGCTAGGATTGCGCCATTTTTAGGGTCAAGGGCGACTAGCGCACCCTCGACTTTGGGCACTTGTGTCAATTCCCACTCTCCATTATCCCTAGTCCTCAAGCGTATGACTTCACCCGGTTTGAGCAACTCCTTCACGCTATGCGGGTAAGCGCCTTGAGAGTCTTGGTTAAGGAACTTGCGTGCCCATTTCACGCCTTCCCAATTAAGTTGCACAATCCCTGAGCGCCCCACGTAAACATCCGCTGAACGTTCCTTCGCATTCAATACGATGCCGGGCACTGTATCACCCTCCTCCGGAAAATTGACCAACTGTTCGTCCCATTCTTTGTCAGTTTTGAATTTTTTTAGATCAATGATGTCCTTGGTTCCACGGTAGCCATGACGCATATCATAATTATGCAAGCCCCACCGCAGGGCTTTGTCCGAATAGGTTTGCAACTGGCTGTCTATTGTTGTGAAAATCTTGTAACCATTCGTATATGCCTCTTCACCGTAGCGCTGGAACATTTCGTTACGAACCATTTCAGCGGTATAGGGCGCGTCGAATTCGATGACAGGGAAATGCAAGCTTGCATTGACGGGCTCTGCAACGGCCGCTTCGTATTGAGCGTCGTCAATGAACTGAAGTTTCAGCATTCGCCTAAGCACGTAGTCTCTACGTTCCAAAGCCCGTTCAGGATTGGCAACGGGGTTAAAGGCAGAAGGAGCCTTGGGCAAACCCGCAATCATGGCGGTTTCACCCAAGGTGAGATCGGGAATGTGCTTGCCATAGTAAACTTGAGCCGCCGCATCTATGCCATAGGCGTGGTGACCGAAGTATATTTTGTTGAGATAAAGTTCTAAAATCTGTTCTTTGGCAAGTTTGGATTCGATCTTCATGGAAAGCATGATCTCAGTGACCTTGCGCAAGAAGGTTTTTTCATTGCTCAAAAAAAAGTTCCTGGCAACTTGCATAGTGATAGTGCTACCCCCTTGACGCTTCTCCCCGGTTCGAACAAATTCGAATACGGCACGCAGCAAGCCTTGGTAATCGAATCCAGGATGCTCGAAAAAACGATCATCCTCAGCCGCAAGGAACGCTTGTATCGTAATCCGGGGAATTTCGGCATAATTGATAGGGCTTCGCTGTTTCTCGCCAAAATGCCCGATCAGCTTGCCGTCTCGACTGTAAACGGTCATTGGAATTTGATATCGAACATCAAGCAGCGAATCGATGTCAGGCAATTGCGGTTCAATGTAGCGATACAAGGCGTAAGAACCCACACCGCCCGCAAGCGCAACACCCAAAAGCAAATAGAACAAAAAGAGGGCAAGGCTTCGCAGCGGTCTGGATCGGTTTGATTTATTCTTGGTTTTAACCACTCGCTTGATCTGTCATTCAGTGTGGATAATTGCAAGCTCGCCAGTACCAAAGCACAGATTACGAGCCTATATTTTTTCGATAGCAAACTTTCGATGATAATATACTACAGCAACACGGTTAAATCCCGTGAAAGTCTAATCGATAGTCATAGATTGTTGTCGCCAATGGAGCGTCGGCAGTCTTCATCCCGGGGGAAACACAAGGAATTTCGACATGTTATTTTTGAGGCAAAAAAAACCGCTATTGCTTGGCATTGACATCAGCACCGCTGCCATAAAATTGCTTGAGTTGAGCAAAAATGATTCCCGCTACCGCGTGGAAAGCTTTGGTGTGGTTCCTCTTCCGCAGGATGCGGTCATGGAAAAAACCATCGTCAACGTTGAAGCCATAGGCAATAGTGTCAGGGCAGTCGTAGCGCAATCTGGCACGAAGCTGAAGCATGTCGCAGTGGCAGTCGCGGCATCTTCGGTCATTCCGAAGATGATCAATTTGCCTGCCAACCTAAGTGATGATGAGATGGAGGCACAAATTGAACTCGAGGCCGACCAGTACATTCCTTACCCTCTGGATGAAGTCAGTCTTGATTTTGAAGTGCAAGGCATCAACGAAAAAAAACCGGACATGGTGGATGTATTGTTGGTGGCTTCCCGAAAAGAGAACGTGGAAGACCGCGTAGCGGCAATGGAACTTGCGGGTCTCAAAACTGAAATTGTCGATATTGAATCCTATGCATTGGAGAACGCTTTTCCGCTGATCGCCGACCAGTTGCCTCATGGCGGTGCAGCCTTGACGGTAGCCATTGCAGATATTGGTGCCACCATGACAACCCTGAACGTTTTGCACAATTACCGTCATCTCTATACCCGTGAACAGGCATTTGGAGGAAAGCAGTTGACCGAGGAAATCCAACGCCGCTATGGTTTGTCTTATGAGGAGGCGGGATTGGCCAAAAAAGTGGGTGGCTTGCCAGACAATTATTTGCCGGAAGTCCTTGACCCATTCAAGCAAGCTTTGGCGCAGCAAGTCGGACGTGCCTTGCAGTTTTTCCTATCGTCCAGTTCCCACAAGGGTGTTGATTATTTATTTCTTGCAGGGGGTTGCGCATCCATAGCGGGAATTGATCATTTTGTCCAACAAACCCTTGGCATACCTACTTTCATTGCCAATCCGTTCCTCACCATGTCGCTTTCAGGCAGGGTGAAACCGCAAAGTTTAAGCAATGACTCATCCTCAATGTTGACGGCATGCGGATTGGCGATGAGGAGTTTCGACTAATGGCGCGGATTAACCTACTCCCTTGGCGGGCAGAACTTCGCAAACAACAGCAACAAGACTTCATTGCGGTCATCGGATTTGGCATCGCACTGACCTTGGGTTTGATGTTACTTTTGCATCTAAATATGAATTCTAGGGTGGAATATCAATCCGAGCGCAACCGCTATCTAGAATCAGAAATTGTAATTTTGGAAAAAAAGATCAAAGAAATACAAGAGCTTGAAGTAAAGAAAAAGCGGCTACTCGCCAAAATGGAAGTGATTCAAGAATTGCAAACTAGCCGCCCCGAGATCGTACATCTCTTCGACGAACTGGGCCGTACAATCCCGGAAGGGGTTTATCTGTCTGACCTTACCCAGGCAGATAAAAATTTGACGGTCAATGGCATGGCGCAATCCAATGCACGAGTTTCGGCCTATATGCGCAATTTGGAGTCTTCAGCTTGGCTGAAGGACCCAATTCTCAATATCATCGAAACGAGGCTCGACACCAAGGACAAAAAGGAGCGTCAGAGCAAGTTCACCCTACAAATGAAGCAGTCAACCGAAAGGACTGATGCAAAAAAGAAAGGCGCGTCATGAATCTGTCCAACCTCAATTTAGACATAAACAACATAGGCGCATGGCCGGCCCCAATTAAAACCGCCAGCGTTTTGCTACTGTGCGGCATCGTCATAGGATTGGTTTACTATTTTGACACTCAGGATCAACTTGCCGAATTATATGCCCGTCAAACCAAGGAGCAGGAATTGAGAGTTTCGTTTGAGACCAAGCAAAAAAAGGCGGCCAACCTTGAAGAATACAGGCAGCAGCTTGAAGAAATCGAAAAATCTTTTGGCGATCTCCTACGTCAATTGCCAGAAAAGACACAGGTACCTGATTTAGTTCAAGAGGTTTCCCAGACTGCGTTGGCGAGCGGCTTGGAATCTGAACTTTTCAAACCCGCCACCGTGGAAACTCAAAAGGAATTCTATGCAGAACTTCCAATAGAAATTAGAATGTTAGGTTCTTACATGGAGTTTGGGACGTTTATCAGCGGCTTGGCCGCTTTGCCAAGAATTGTGACCATCCATAACATCAAGATCATCCCACGCAAGGATTTCGCCACCGGCGGGAAAAACAAGCCATTAGTCATGGATGCGCTGGTCAAGACTTACCGCTACATGGATGAGGCAAGTTCAACGACGAATCCCGAGAAAAAAAGCAGGAGGCAGTAGGTATGCATAAATATTTGAATTATTCTGGCAAACAACCCTATCATAGACGTATTGCCATTGCTTTTTTAGCCGTGACACTTGCTGCATGCGGTGACAATAGTATGACTGACCTGCGCGATTGGGTGGAAAGCGTAAAGAAAAGGCAAAAGGGGGCGGTTGAACCCTTACCTGAAATTAAAACAGTGGAGCCATTTTTGTTTAAACCTGAAGATATACGCGACCCGTTCATGCAGACGGATAAAAGTGAAATTGCCGAGGAAGCAAAGGGCGACAACGGTATTCGACCAGACACGACACGCGCCAAGGAAGAACTTGAATCTTATGAACTCGATACCTTGCGCATGGTGGGGACCCTCACACTACAAGGTCAATTATGGGGTCTTGTGAGAGCAACTGATGGAACCATACATCGGGTACGTGTTGGCAATTTCATGGGCCGCAACTTCGGCAAAATTATCCGCATAAAGGATGGGCAAATTGAATTGCTTGAAATCATACCCGACAGTCCTGGGGGATGGCGTGAGCGCAAAGCAGCCCTTGAATTAGGTGACACAAGTGGTGTTAAAAAATGATGAAATACACGGAAATGCCAGATTTTGGAAAAACGATAGCTAAAGAAAAAAGCTTATGGTTCTATGCGTTTGCATTGTTGCTGTTGTTCAAGCTTCCTTCAGTCCATGCCGAACCCCTGACACTACTTTCCCTAGACTTCACCTCATTGCCAGGTGACAATCTGCAAGTCCAGTTGACCCTAAGCGGGCCTGCATTTTCGCCACGGGTTTTTCATACCGACAACCCGGCGCGCATCGCCTTGGATCTACCCGGCGTTAGCAACGGATTGGATAAAAAACTGTTTCCCATCAATGTAGGCGGAGCCGAAAGCATTCAAGCCATCTCTGTGGCCGACCGCACTCGCATTGTGATCAACCTAGCCGAGGCCACACCCTACAATACGCGAGTGGAAGGCAACCTAATCTATGTCGTGCTACAGAAAGGCAATTCGTGGGGTTCAGCGGCAGAGCCACTGAGGAAAGCACCTCCCCCTGTTCATTCAGCGTTAACTTCTCCGGGGCGGATTTCCTCCTCGCGACCAGTGGCAGACACTTATTCCATGGGGCAAACAATAACCAATGTCGATTTCCGTAGAGGTGAAAAAGGGGTGGGAAGGATTTTGGTCTCGCTTTCAAATCCAAGGATGATTGCCGACACTCGCGAAGAAGGCACCAAAGTCATTGTCGGTTTTCCACACGCCACCTTACCTGCGAACTTGGCACGCAGACTGGATGTCATGGACTTCGCCACACCAGTTCAATACATTGATTCGATTGAGGATGCTTCAGGGGCCAAGCTGATCATTAGCCCTGTTAGTGGGCAGGAGTTTGAATATTCCTCCTATCAGACCGAAAATATGTTGACCATAGAATTTCGGCCACTCACCCGGTTTGAGGTGGAGGAAAACAAAAAGCAAGCTTTTGCCTTCGATGGTGAAAAACTCTCGCTCAATTTCCAAGACATACCCGTGCGTTCGGTTTTGCAGATTCTGGGCGACTTCACCAATCTTAACATTGTTGCCAGCGACACCGTTGCCGGCAATGTCACGCTGAGGTTGAATGACGTGCCTTGGGATCAGGCATTGGATTTGGTGCTGAAAGCGAAGAATCTAGGTAAGCGCCAAGAAGGCAACATCATTCAAATATTGCCTTTGGACGAACTCAACAAGCAAAACAAAGAAGAATTGGAACAGCAAAAAGTGGTTGAGGAACTTGAACCGCTGAAAACTGAGATTATCCAGATTAATTACACCAATGCCGAGGAAATCAAAAAGGTTTTGTTGTCAACGACGGAAAAGACGGGGCAAGTGACGGGGCAGCCGACCGGTATTGGTGGAGGCTCCAGTCTCACATCAACCACTAGTTTGGATGTCAGCCAGTCGATACTTTCCGCACGTGGCAACGTCACGGTCGATCAAAGAACTAACCAACTAATCGTCAAGGACACCAGTAGAAACATAGCTCGGATCAGGGAATTGATCAAACAATTGGATATTTCCATCCGCCAAGTCTTGATCGAATCCCGAGTTGTGATCGCCAATAACAACTTCGCTAGGGAGTTGGGTAGCCGATTTGCGGTTAACCGGAACCTCGTCCTTACTAATAGACCGTCAATCACAACCACCCCTCCAACCCCATCACCCAATGACACTGGTTTTTTTACTAGTGGCAGTGCGTTAGCTGATCTTGGCGCCACTGGATTGGCCGGGCCAGGCGGTGTCATCGGAGCGACCGTGCTGAAAGTCGGCGATTATTTGCTAGATTTGGAATTGTCTGCCGCACAAAAGGAAGGAAGAATTGAAATTGTCTCCAACCCCCGCGTGGTCACAACCGATCAGACCAAAGCAGTTGTCAAACAGGGTACCCAAATCCCTGTTACAGGGGGCGCCACGGCTACCACGGTGGCCACCGTCACTTACAAAGATGTCGTGTTGGAATTGAATGTCACACCCCATATCACACCGGATGATAACATCCGTATGGAGCTGATGATCAAAAAGGACAGCCAAAACGGTCAAATTTTCAATGGAAACCCTGCTCTCGACAAGCGCCAGATTGATACTTCGGTGCAAGTAATCAACGGTGAAACGGTGGTATTGGGTGGGGTGTATGAAGAGGAAAGAACCGTTAACACCGATAAAGTGCCGTTTTTTGGCGATCTTCCCGGCATTGGATTTATGTTCAGACGAAATCAGGTTTCTGAAGTAAAAAGGGAATTGCTGATTTTCATCACCCCAAAAATTCTCAAACAGAATTTAGGACAACTGTAAGGCATAGACTGCCTAGGATAATGAAATTGAATGGGAACATTTTCCTTGTCGGACCCATGGGAGCAGGCAAGACGACGATTGGCAAGCTTTTAGCCAAGACATTGGGCATCGAGTTCTTGGATAGCGACAAGGAAATTGAGCAACGCACCGGGGTTTCCATCCCGATGATATTTGAATACGAGGGTGAATCAGGCTTTCGTAGGCGGGAGGCGGAAACTCTCGCCGATTTGACACTTATGAGTCCAATCGTACTCGCCACCGGGGGAGGATCGGTCATACTACCCGAAAACCAAGACGTTTTGCGGCAGCGTGGATTTGTCGTCTATTTGCAATGTGCAGTCGAAAAACAGCTAGAACGCACTCAATGGGATGCCAACCGCCCCTTGCTAAAAACGGAAAACCCGCGCGCCCGCTTGGAAGAACTCCTGAATGCCCGCGATCCGATTTACCATTCGATAGCCGATTTGATTATCGATACTGGCGAATTTTCCAGCCGCAGTTCGGTGCGGCATATTCTAAAAGCCTTCAATCGTTCCGATAACACTCGATGAAAACGCTGAACGTAAGCCTTGGATACCGCAGTTACCCCATTTACATTGGTGCCAACCTGATTCGCGAAGCCGAATTGTTTAACCGGCACATCCATTCCGCGCAAGTTTTGGTCGTATCCAACACGACTGTCGCCCCCTTGTATTTGCAACAGGTACTCGCCCAATTGGAGGGAAAGCAAGTTGCCACTGTCATCCTACCCGATGGCGAATCCTACAAATCAATGGATTCATCCATGCTGGTTTTCGATGAATTGCTAGGCCGCAAATTCAGCCGCAACGCGACCATCATCGCCCTAGGTGGAGGAGTGATCGGCGATTTGGCCGGTTTTGCGGCAGCTTGTTATCAGCGGGGCGTACCGTTTATACAAATTCCCACCACTCTGCTAGCCCAAGTGGATTCATCCGTCGGTGGCAAGACGGCGGTTAACCATCCGCTGGGCAAGAACATGATCGGTGCGTTTTATCAGCCACAATGTGTGTTGGCCGACACGACTGTATTGAACACCTTGCCCGAACGGGAGCTTTCAGCCGGATTGGCCGAAGTCGTCAAGTACGGTTTGATTCGTGATCCGCAATTTTTTGATTGGCTGGAAGGCAATATCGAATTATTGCTAAGCAGGGAACCTGATGCCTTGACCTACGCCATTGAGCGGTCTTGCGCCAACAAAGCAGAGGTGGTGGTTGCTGACGAGCGGGAAACTGGCGAACGCGCTACCCTGAACCTTGGGCATACCTTCGGCCATGCCATTGAAACAGGGCTGGGCTATGGGGCTTGCTTGCACGGCGAAGCAGTGGCAATTGGCATGTGTCAGGCAGCAGACCTGTCACGGCGGTTAGGCTGGCTGGCGGATGCCGATGTGTTGCGAATAAGGCGAATTTTAGAACGTTGCCGTTTGCCGATCACGCCACCGCCTGATTTGGATGTCGAGAGATTTTTGGAATTGATGGCAGTGGACAAAAAAAATGTGGACGGCAAACTCCGACTGATCCTATTAGAGCAGATTGGGAAGGCCACATTGCCCATCAGTGTGGATGTTGCGATGTTAACTGCAACCTTGGAAGAATACGGGCGGTAATCACCCGAATGAAGGCAGTCATGGTCAATTAAGTGGGAATTATAATGAATGAAAAAGTCAGCAGACGTAACGTATTAAAACTATCAGGGGCGGCATTGGGGAGTTTGGCCATTGTCCGCAACACGGCAGAATCTAGCGAAAGTGTGCCTCCGAAGAATAATGATCCTTCACAGCAGGATTCCTTATTCGAATCATTAAAGCCCTATAACCCTGGAACCGCACTTGGCTTGAATGAAATGCGGATTACATTCATGGGAACATCGGTAGTCCAACGGCGCACACAAGTGTGCAGCAGTGTGTTTGTGGAGCTTGGCAGCGGTGAATCGTTTGTCTTCGATTGCGGTTCCGGGGTCACCATTAATTACAGCGCCATGCAGATACCGATGTCCAAGATGAGGAAGATATTCCTCACCCATCTTCATGGTGACCATACCAGCGACCTAACCCATATTTATTGCTTCGGGGCGCAACAGGATGGCAAATCGCCATTGTATATCTGGGGTCCGTCGCCGTCAGGCATACCGGACCCCGTTACGAAACAAACTTATGACGATGGCACGGTGAATTTCTGCCAGCATTTTCGGGAAATGAATCGGTGGCATACCGAATCGCAGAGTTTTGTGCCAACTCAATGGGACGATGCGGAAGGGGATGGTTATGATATTTTTGCGACTGAGTTAAATTGGCAAACTGGCGACACTACCAGATATTGGAGTACCAATCCTTCCATTCCAAAGCCCGACTCAGGAAAATGGCTGGCTTACCAAAGTAAAGATAAAAATGGTAAAACTGTGAAAATATGGTTTTTCCCCGCCGTGCATGATCGCAACGGCTCAGTCAGCTACAAATTGGAATGGAATGATTTGTCCATGATTTTCACGGGTGACACCAAACCTAACCATTTTCTGATTAATAATGCAACCAACGGAACCAAGGGTGTGGATGTGCTGATTAGTGAGATGGTTGTTCCCCCCGAGGTTTGGTCCATCAAAAACGGAGGGAATCCAAACCCCACTGGAGCGGGTTTGCTCACCGCTAGGACGGTTCAGGAAAACTCCCACACGCCTGAGAAAGCACTTGGTTACATCCTCAACGAAACCGCCAAACTAGGAAAAGCTCCAAGGCTTGCCGTGGCAACCCATTTTCAAGCGGAGGACGATACCATTTATCCGGCACTTCATAATATTCGCACTTGGTATTCAGGCGATGTGACCGTAGCCACCGATTTAATGGTTATCACCGTATCAAAAGACAGCATCCAGAAACAAAAAGCGGTCGTTTCAGACTATTCATGGTTTCCACTAGCCGCTAAGAGAATGAGTTATAACACAAAACTCCCCAAATATAATGATACGGGCAAGTCCAACCCTTACTATCCGAATGCCCCCCTAGCCCAGTTTGACCAATCATTGCTGGATCAAGTCATTGATCCGTGTTTATATGATCCTACCGATTTTGGTTGTACACATCCTTATCCAAGCAAGTCATAAAAATTAGTTGGATAAACATCATGTTAAAATCAGCATTCAGTCAAATAATATTCAGTTTATTAGTTGCGTCAATTGCCTCAGAGGCTTTAGCTGTCTCCTATAGCTTCATCACGTTGGATGTGCCAGGTTCCACCAACACAGAAGCCAAAGGCATTAACGATACAAGCCAAGTGGTGGGTTCGTACTTGGATACATCAGGTATTACCCATGGCTTTATTTACAGTGGCGGAAATTATCTCCATAGTGAAGGAAACTACAACACTCTGGATCCATCAGGCGCCACCTATACTTCCGCTCAAGGCATCAGCGTCAGCGGTCAAATTATGGGGACTTATCGGGATAGTTTAGGTACGACGCAAAGCTTTATTTACAGCGGGGGATTTTATAACACGCTGGCTATACCCGGAGCCATTTACACTTATGCCAACGGCATTAGTCCCAACGGTCAGGTTGTGGGCACTTGGTTGGATACATTGGGGAAAACACATGGTTTTGTATTTAGCGGGGGTTATTACACGATACTGGACGCACCGGAGGCCAACTACACTTCTGCACTGGGCATTAGTTCCAGCAGCCTAGTCGTGGGAAATTACAGTTACGATCCTACAAGCAGTAATGGTAATACTGAGTTTGGTTTTGTCTACAACAGTGGACAATACACAACGCTGACACCTCCAAGTGGGAAATCCAGCCATCCCATCGGCATCAATGATACTGGACAAGTGGTAGGCAATTACTGGGATGCAAGCAACATCCTGCTAAGCTTTGTCTACAACGAGGCTAATTACACTGCGCTGAATATGCCCGGATCCACCTACACGTCCGCACAAGCCATCAACGCCAACGGTCAAGTTGTAGGGTGGTATAGCGATGCGTGTGGAACGATGCGCAGCTTTGTTTATAGTGGGGGGATTTACACCACGCTGGCCGTGCCGGGGGCTACCCAAACTTCACCAGGCGGCATCAACGCAAACGGACAAGTTGTGGGTTATTACATTGATTCCAACCATAAAAGGCACGGGTTCCTCGCCCTACCCAATTATTCCTCTGCGCCTGTCCCCAGCATATTTCAAAATTGCAACCAAATTGCCATATCCCTTGACCCCGGTTCCTACCAAGGGGTGAATAGTGACTGGTGGTTCATAGCTTACTCCCCACTTTCAGGACACTGGTATTCTTACACTTATCCCTACCAGTGGAAAGATATTGGAACGGACTTAAGCAAAATCACCCCCGCCTTCCAAGGTCCGTTAGCGACATCGACCAACCTATCGCTTTTCTATACGACGGTTATTCCGAGTGGGACCTATTTCATGTACTTTGGCGTGGACACTAACATGAATGGTGTTTTGGACATGAACCAAATATATTACACGGAATATACATTGTATGTACCGTGAGGTTATGCGAAAAAGAGTTAACGATTAGCGAGTGCCTATATCGGCTAATCATTGTTGCCGATATCTACGCCGATTTAGACTAATGACGCGCACTAGCCCTATTCCGCCTTGCATCTTTAGGGTCGGCAAGAAGAGGGCGGTAGATTTCAACCCGGTCTCCTGACCTGAGAACGCAATCCAGTTTGCAGAGCTTGCTAAATACCCCAATCTTATTGCATTCCAAATTGATTTCGGGAAAGCGTTGCAATATGCCGGATTGCAGAATTGCCATTTCCGCCGTGCCACCCTCGGGCAGATCTAAGCATAGAATGATCTGCTCCGAAGGCTTGGCATAGGCGACTTCAATTCGCATCTTCCCTATGTTGGTACTGGAAGACTTCTTTGGCACGGTTACTGAAAGCATCGACCATGGTATTGCAGATTTGGTTGAATAGGGTTCCAAAAGCCAAGTTAGCCACCTTGCCTGTCATTTCAAATTCAAGGTCTAGGCTGATTTTGCTGGCATCTTGGCGCAAAGGGGTGAAGTTCCACACGCCTTCAAGATGGGAAAATGGTCCTTCCAACAAACTGATGCGGATTTGTTCAGGGGCAAGCAGCATGTTGCGGGTGGCGAAGGATTTATGAAAACCAGCCTTCGCAATTTCCAACTCGGCATCCACCATATTGCCGGACCGGCGTAAAATCCGACTTTTTGAGCACCAAGGCAAAAACAGCGGATAAGATTCCACATCCTCCACCAATTCATACATCAAATGTGACGGAAAACGAACTAGTGCGCTTTTGCTGACCGTGGTCATGATTTATTCCTGCTCTTTCTCAAAGATCACTCTGTAGTAGTTCAAACTCGATCAACAACCTAAATTTGCAACAACTCGGCTTGGAAAAACGCCTCTACAAAAGGATTAGATCACGCCTAAGGCATCTAAAAAGACTAGGGCCACGCCGATGGGCGCGACATAACGGACCAAGATGAGCCACCATTGGTAATGACGGGGATCTTGTAGTTTCAACTCGGCTTCACTGCTCTCCCTGCTCATGATCCAACCAGCGAAAATGGCGATTAACACGCCGCCGACGGGTAGCATGATTTCAGCGGTCAGTGTGTCCACCCATTCATAAACTGTCTTACCCATCCATGTCACATCCGCCCAGATGTTGAATGAGAACACTGTCCCCAAGCCCAACAACCAGCAAGCAACGCCACTCAACAGGCAAGCTTTTTCCCGATCCATCCCCTTATTTTCGCTGAGAAACGCCACTGCTGGTTCGATTAAGGCAACAGCCGAGGTAATGGCGGCAAAGAAAATCAATGCAAAGAACAACATGCCCGTGAACCAGCCTCCCGGCATTTGACCAAAAGCGATGGGCAAGGTCTCAAAAATCAAACCGGGACCCATGGATGGAGATAGGCCATTGGCGAAAACCAAAGGGAAAATGGCGATGCCTGCCATCAGAGCGACTAGGGTATCGGCAGCAATCACAAACAAGCTAGACCTTGCGATGGATACATCGGCTGGCAAATAAGAACCGTAGACCATAATGGAACCCATACCCAAGCCTAGCGAAAAGAATGCTTGCCCTAAAGCGATTAGCACTCCTTCACCTGTTAGTTTGCTGAAATCCGGATTAAACAGAAAAGCCATGCCTTGGCTAAAACCACCAGAACCCATGGCATAAAAATCCAGCATAATTAGCATAAACAAGAGTGCAGGCATCATGAAGCGCGACAGACGTTCCAATCCACCACTGACCCCTTTTCTGACCACGAACATGGTTAAGGCAAGGAATAGCGTATGCCAAATCCCCAAATATTCAGGCGAAGATTTGAAAGACTCAAACAGTCTCGTGGAAGTGGCCGCGTCAATATGCTCAAACAAAGCACTGTTTATCTTGAAGAAATAGGCAATGGCCCAGCCGGCTATGACACTATAATAGGAGAGTATCAAAAACCCGGATACGACCCCTAGCCAACCGGCATAGCACCACAATCGGCTGGCTTTGGCTTCCTCGGCCAATGTTCGCATAGTGTTAATCGGGCTTTGCCTTCCCCTACGCCCTAAAAGGGTTTCAGCAATCATGATGGGAATGCCTATGGCAACCACACTGAGCAGATAGACCAAAACAAACGCGCCGCCACCGTTGTCGCCCGCCAGATAGGGAAACTTCCAGATATTGCCCAAACCGATGGCCGAGCCACTCGCCGCCAAGATAAAAGCAAGCCGTGAGGACCATTGCGCATGGACAAAACGTTGTTCGGTCATATTCACCCCAGTTTCAATGATTGATAAGTAAAAACTTTAACTTTGTACTCGCTTTGCCCATCCAACAAATTTGGCTATTGCACAACAAGACAGACATTAATCGAACTATTTTAACACTGCCATCTACTTTCTTCTGAATTTTAGCCATACGATTGATTGATATTGGGGTAAAATAACCTGACGATAATCAGCGCAAATGTAAACGATCAAGATATCCTTCTCCTACAAGCCATGATGTTAAACTTGCTTTGTATTGTCAAAACAAGCTTTAACTCCCTTGAGTACCCAATTTGAATTTCACAGGTAAAATCTAAATCACCCGATGGCAGCGAAGAAAAAAAAATCGACGCATGGCGAATCGACTATCGCCGTTAACCGCCAAGCAACCCATGAATATTTCATAGAGGAACGCTATGAGGCGGGGCTTGTACTGGAAGGGTGGGAAGTAAAAAGCCTACGCGCAGGCAAGCTTCAACTTAAAGAAAGCTACGTCATCATAAAGAATGGTGAGGCATGGCTGCTAGGTTCGCATATATCGGCACTCCTATCCGCTTCGACCCACGTCATCGCGAACACTACCCGCACACGAAAGCTTTTGATGCATAAGCATGAATTGCACAAGCTAATCGGTTTGGTTGAACGCAAAGGTTTCACCCTGATCCCCTTGGCAATGTATTGGAACAAAGGCAGGGCTAAACTGGAAATTGGCCTAGCCAAAGGCAAACAATTGCATGACAAACGAGCCACAGAAAAAGATAGGGACTGGCAACGCGAGAAAGCAAGGGTCATGAAAGAGCGCTAAACAGGGTGCTATTTGATGAATATCGTGGTAAAACCAGCTTATCCCTGCGATGCCGAATGCGTTGCGCGGCTAATGGGTGAGTTGCTACAAGAGATTATGGATACATTGGACAGTCATTGCTTGAATCCGCTCCGGGTTTAGGCATAACCAGGGCATGGAAGCGTTTAGAAGTCACTACTCCACCGTTGCCGATGTTCCAACGCAGCTTGGAGTTTTATGAAAAGCATGGGTTCGCCATCACTGGCGGCCGTAAGTTAAAGTCACTGTTGTAGAAGATATACCAATGAGATTTACACTTTTTACCTTAGTTTCAAGTCGAACAATCCGCGCTTTGAGTATTTTGCTCCTGTGGGGAATTGCCACTTTGGCAATGAGCCCTTCCGTGCAAGCGGGACCTTATTCTGCTTTAGTTGTTGAAGTCGAATCTGGCAAGGTGCTATATGAGAAAAATGCCGACGAGTTGCGTCATCCTGCCTCGCTCACCAAAATGATGACGCTTTACCTCGTTTTCGAGGCTCTTTCCCGAGGTGAATTGAACCTCAATGACAACATGGTGGCCTCAGCCTTCGCCGTTTCCAAACCCCCTTCACGCCTAGGCTTGAAAGCGGGAGAGACACTCACAGTTGAAGAAGGCATTTTGGGCTTGGTGACACAGTCCGCCAACGATGCTGCCACGGTAATTGCCGAGACTTTAGGCGGGTCGGAACCCGCTTTTGCCGAAATGATGACTGAAAAGGCTCGCCAACTGGGAATGAGCAGTACTGTGTTCCGCAATGCACAAGGCCTGCCTAACCCCAATCAAGTGACCACCGCATGGGACATGTACCGGCTGGGCCGCGCCCTGCTCAAACATTTCCCGCATTATTATTCCTATTTCTCCACCGAAAATTTTTGGTACAGGGATCACAAGTTCGCTAACCACAACCATCTACTGGAAAATTATCCTGGCACCGATGGTATCAAGACGGGCTTTATCAACTCTTCCGGGTTTAATCTTGTCGCGTCTGCCAAACGCAACGGCGTGAGATTGATCGGCGTAGTTTTCGGGGGTTTGTCCCATTCTATACGTGATGCGCATATGATGGAAATATTGGATGACGGTTTCGCCCAAATGGATGGACATGAACCCGCTTTCCACCTTGCAAGCCTAGATAGCACACATTTCCCAACAATGCTGCGCAAGCCTTTAGAAAAAAGTGTCGGACGACAGAGAATCGAAGTGGAGGAACAAGACGATCCAGAACCCCGAATGTTGCGGACAACAAAACCCAAAAAGTTAGCGTCTGCAAGAGAGGAAGCGATTGCCCTTCCTGAAGAACGTGAACCATCGTGGGAGATTAGGGTGGGTGTGTTTGATCAAGCGAAAGAAGCGCAAAAAAGACTTACCGAGGCACATAAAACCGCCCCTTTCGCGTTCCGCCACGCCAAATCGGGTGTATTATCGCACACCATAAAAGGAAAAAAGACTTACATCGCCTATTTCAATGGACTGAGCAAAGAAGAAGTCACCCTTGCCTGCCAATCACTCAAGCGAAAGAAACTTGAGTGTTCACCTTCAGTTTCTGGTTAAACCGAAAACACACAGATAACATCCAGAAATAAGGATGTTATCTGTGGCTCAATGCGGGGCTGTTTTGACAGATATACTAGCGCATTAGGAAAGGATTCTAATTTGCTGACCCGGAAAAATTTTATCCGGGTGTTTGATGACCTCGCGATTGTCCTCAAACAGCTTTTGGAATTTTGACGAATCTCCATAAAACTGTTTGGCTATTGCAGAAAGCGAATCACCCGATTTGATGGTATAAAACGTCGAACCTCCAACCGTCTGAGTTTGTCCTTCAGCGTTAGAAGAAGACGACCCGTTCACTTCTATGTTAGAGACAACTCTGCCGACTCCATCAATGTTTCCTGCCATTAGCACTGCTTTTTCAATCGCATCAACGGATATTGCCGTTCCGCTTAGGGTGACAAAACTATTGACAAACTCAACCCCTAAATTTTCAATGCCAGGGTTGTCGGCTTCAATGGTTTTCTTGATTGTCGCCGCTGGATCTTCCTTGCCACTAAACAATTTGTGACCAACATTGGCCACGAAATCAAAAACACTCATGACTTGCTCCAAATTTTCGTAACGACAGCATCATGCAGGATTAAGCGGTATGTTCGGTATTCCCCGAAAGCTTCCCTTTCAAAAATTCCATGCCGAGCGAAATCAAGCTGCCAGAGTCAGCAACTTCCCCGTTAGGAGTCAACAAATCAATGACTTTAGGCAGTAAACTGGCTAGGTCTGACGAGATATTGTCCACTGGCAAACTAATATCGTTGGAGATTTTTTGCAATTCTCCAGCGCCCAACACTTGTTTGATCTGCTCGGCAGTGATGGGCAAATTTTCACCTGTGCCGACCCAAGAGGAGATGATGCCCCCCAACCCCTTTTCTTCAAAAGTTTTCATAAGTCCGCTGATACCGCCAATCTCTGGCTTGTTTAGAAGTTCCATGACCAGCTTAAATACACCACTGGCTTGTTCTGAATGGGTAAAATCACCGATCATTTTGCTAACGATGTCTTCGACGAAGCTCATACAGTCACCTTATTTGGTTGGGTTATAGATAAAGTCTAGCTTGGATGTCAATTCCCTAGAAAAATGTAGAACGCCGCATCACATTAATTTTGAGTTTCGACTAGGCATCTTATCATGTTGACAGACTATTGATAAGCATTTGATTGAATTGGGTATTATTTACAATTATATTTAGATCATTAAAAATATAATTTGCAAGTATCAGTAGATTTTCAGGCATTATTGTTAAACTCTGTTGCCAATTATCCTGAGCTTTCTGATTCGCTATCTTAATTGTTCAATTTACATCGCTTTATAAATAAAGCTTCATGGGGAACACCAATGAAGGACAATAATTGCTGCGTGACTTATCGAATCAATGAACGTGACGAAATTACCTCCGTCAACGATGACTGGTGTCGGTATGCCAGCGAGCACGGATGGGAGAACGTTTCTCCCGATAACGCAATCAATATGCCCATTTATCATTATATAACAGACACCACAACGTCTATAATTTATGAAAATTTATTCAAACGGGTTCGTGGCGGGTCAACAGTCCGGTATACCTTCAATTGCGAATCCAGTTCCCACCGACGCAAGATGGAGATGACGGTCACCGCATTGGGAAATAGAGGGGGCGTTGAAATTAAGGCTCGAATGTTATCGAAACAGGCACGCATACTACAGAATATTAATACCGAAGCTACCTATCAACAGGAAAAATTCATGCGCGCTTGCGGTTGGTGTTACCGGATCGACATGAACGGCAAATGGTTGGATATTGAAGTTGCGGTGTCAAAATTGGGAATATATGAATTTTCCCGCTTACCTAAATTGACACATGGGATTTGCAAGGATTGTTATTCGGACATGATTAAGGAGGTGAGTTCATCCATAGGAATTCGGCAACCATCAGTTTCCAGCACCTCATAACTCACCCACCTACAATAAGTTCTTATGCCAGAACAATGCCTTGCCAACTTGTGGATTGAGTTCATAGGGGTAAAAGCCGCTCTTTTTGTAAACCGCTTTAGCAACACAGTTTCCTTCCAACACTTCTAGCGTAAGCTTGCAACAACCCAGTGACAAGGCAATTTCCTCAATCCTTTCCAATAATTGCTTGGCTATGCCTTGACCTTGGTATCTTTTTGCCACCACTAGATCATGGATATTCAACAATGGTTTACAGGCAAAAGTGGAAAAACCATCAAAGCAAATCGATAAGCCTACCGGAGTATCACCGTCATACGCCAGAATGACATGAACCCCGTTCCGTTTTTGCAGTTCTGAAATAAGATTTTGCTTGGTGAATAGTGAAAGTCCGCAATTCCCTCCCATGTCATCAAGCGCATATTGATTGAGTAAACTGAGTATGGCTTCACCGTGAACTGTATCCAGCAAATCGGCAATGACTATTTCAATAATGGAGTTGCTTGTCATTCAAATTCGTCATAGTGCAATTATGGGGTGAGATTTATTTCCCTTGCTTGGTAGGCAAAAAGCTAGGATAGCATGGCATCCGCCTAAACTCCATGGTTTGGAAAAAACTTGTGCCGATTTTAATGTTAACGAGCATAGTATCAATATTTTTTTGATGCACTTGTCAGTCGCCCATCATCAATGCTTCATTAACATTGCCATGTCAAGGTATAATAATTGTTATTTGATTACGATCTTTATGAGCCAAGGCATCTTATTCGTCATTTCAGCACCCTCTGGGGCAGGCAAGACTAGCCTAGTCAAGGAACTTCGCTTACAGATGGAGGGATTTTCAGTATCTGTATCCCACACTACACGTGCTATGCGCAAAGGGGAACTTGAAGGTGTTGATTACTATTTCACCCACCCTAGGGCATTTGAGGAAATGGTCTCCGCTGGGGAATTTCTGGAATATGCCGAGGTGTTTGGCAACTATTACGGAACTGCAAAAACAACAGTGGAAAATGTCTTGCTTGCAGGAAATGATGTGGTGCTTGAGATAGACTGGCAGGGTGCAAGACAAGTCAAAGCGATGATGCCAAACTGTCGAACCATATTCATTCTCCCCCCTTCACGCGAGGCATTGTGGCAGCGCCTACAAGGGCGTGGACAGGACGATGCTGGAATAATCGCTCGCAGGATGCGTGATGCCATCTCAGAAATGTCACATTTCACCGAATACGACTACTTGATCGTCAACGATAACTTCAACGAAGCAGTTGCTGAAATGCGCAGCATTGTCGTGTCCAGTCGTTTAAGGACACTCAATCAATCTTCCCGCAAAAAAGACTTAATCATTAGCTTGCTGAGCCAAACCTAAATCGTTCCCTAGGTGATTATATAAATCATGGTTTAATATCTGTTATTGTTTTCCCTTGATTCATCCGAGTTAATTGAAAGACTCCCGGAATTGAATCTTTGAAAGTCCATTTATCAATATCCGCACTCGTCGTTATACCTTCAGCAATTTTTGCTATATCAAGTTTTATCTTTGCTGGTTCTTTATTGAGTTCAGCAACCAAATCATATTCGGTTGCTTTAGCATTTACATTCAACGGATCAAATCCATACTCCCTTGAATATTTGAGAGTTCTTAATGGATTACTCGATCTTACAATAAGGTGGCGAATTATTCTCTGCGGCCCAACACTTCTAAAATCCCATTGTGATATTGGCTGACCGAGGGACTGAAAAACCAAGTTCGCCAACAACCTCAACGATCCATTTTCCTTGCCTCCGTTACCGTCCTGTTCCCCTCCTACATCAGCTACTGCTTCTCCAGTCACAGCAGTATTTCCTGACGGGCTTATAGTATATCTTAAACCATATTTTGGCTCGATTTCTTGAGCGGTAAAGATTCCATAAACAGGCAAAGGCTGAGGTATTATTGCTCCCTCTGCATTATGATAATCAACAAGATAGTTATTACCTCCATTACCATCGGAAATAGTATACCCTAGATTAACATTTAGAACACGTCTGCCTACATCTTGGCTGTCGAAACTTTGACTTAATGGGCTTAACAAGTCACCCGTTTGCAAACCGACACTAAATGGTATTTTTGATGATAAAGAACTACCATCATGTATTTTACTGTCAGGGACTGCAAATAAATTTAAATCAGCAGGGTTGACAGTTAGTTGCCCACTTCCATAATTGATGGAATAGTTGATTGCCGTCTGTCCAGACGGTGTGATGAGATAATTACCTACATTTCTGGCACCTTGTGAGGAGCCGGTGTATGTCAACGTGCCAAGTAATACACTCTTATCATCTCCGGGGACAAAGCCATTGTAGGTCACACCATTCGCACCTTGGTTAAGCAGCCCATCATAGGTTTTGATTTGGTTGTTAGCGGTAATAGACAGATTGGCAGGATCAATAACAAGATTGCTGCTGACATAACTAATGTTGTAGTTTTGGGCCGTTTGCCCGGTTGGCGTGATTAGGTAATTCCCTACATTCTTAGCGCCTTGCGAAGAACCTGTATAGCTCAATGAACCGTTGAGCACACTACTGTTTTCTCCAAGAACAAAGCCACTGTAAACCACTCCATTTCCCCCAAGGTATGATAAGCCATTATAGGTAATGTTTTGACTATTGGCTGACACTGTCAGCTTTGCCTGATCAATGGTAAGAGTACCATCGTTGAGGGCTGTAACATTGTAATTACCATGTACGCCAACGCTAGTATTTCCAATTTTGTAGGCGTTGACTGTACCAGGCAAAAAAGTCCCTACTACGGTATTTGGAGTTGCGGTACTGCCAACAGTGAAATTTAGCAAAGACTGGGCGTTTTCGCCATTAGCCATGCCTAAACCACCCACTGTATAAAGTGGCACAGGTGCAGGGTTGACACTATCACCGTAGATCCGTGTCCCCGGAGCATTGCTGCCAGCCGTCAGGGTAATGTCACGAGTATTAACCGTCAACGCTGTGGCATTCGTAGCTAATTGATCGAAAATATAATTACCGAAGTTGGCAACCAAGCCGCTGCCATTGATCGCATACTGTCCTACGTTAGTGGATGGATCTGAAGGACTGGCAAAGGTTTTTGTGCCGGTGGTAGCGTTTGACTCGGTGTCGGTGAACTTGAAGCCGGTGACGGTTCCGGTGAAAACTGGATTGGCATCGCCATACACGCGCTGCGAAAAGTCGGCTTCGTAGGTCAGCATAGCTGGGTTGATACTTAACGTACCATCTATATAGCTAAGCACGTAGTTCGAGGCGCTTTGCCCACTTGGTGCAATAACATAACTACCTACATTCTTGGCACCTTGTGAAGTGCCTGAATAGCTGAGCGTACCGTTTAGCACACTGCTATTTTCGTTATTTACAAAACCATCGTAGCTTACACCGTTGCCTCCAGCATAGGGCAAACCATCATAGGTTTTGTTCAGGCTATTTGCGGTTACAAATAGTTTGGCAGGGTTGATGGTGAGAGTCCCGTCGTTGATTTGAGTAACACTGTAGTTACCATGAATACCGACGCTGATGCCACCAACTTTATAGGCGTTGGCATCCAAGGGCTGGTAAACCCCTGCCCCTGTACTGCTATTGGCAGCGCTGCCAATAGTGAAGTTAAGAAGGGTCTGAGCGTCTTCACCATTAGCCATGCCCGACCCGCCCACAGAGTAACTCACCACCGGGTTAGTGGTTTGACCATAGAATCGATTGCCCAGACCATTACTGCCAGCCGTAAGGGTGATGGCGCGAGGGTTGACAGTCAATGCGATGGCGTTCTCAGCAGCTTGATCGAACGTGTAGTTGCCGTAATTGGCTATCAGACCACCGCCATTGACCGCGTACTGTCCAATGTTGCTGAGTGGTGTCGCGGGACTGGCGAATGTCTTACTGCCGCTGGTGGCGTTGGATTCGGTGTCGGAAAGCTTGAAGCCACTGACAGTTCCGGTGAAAGTCGGATTGGCATCTCCGTACATGCGCTGCTGAGGATCGGAGAAATAGGTTAGTTTTGCCGGGTTGATTGTCAACGCATTGGCGTTGTTGGTTGCTTGGACAAAGATATAGTTACCGTAGTTGGCTGCCAAACCGCTACCATCAATGGAGTACGACCCGACGTTGCTGGATTGTACCGCAGAACTGGCAAAAGTCTTGATGCCAGTAGTTGCGTTGGACTCGGTATCGGTGGCTACGAAACCGGTGACAGTTCCAGCGAAGGTGGGATTTGCATCGCCATACAAGCGTTGTCTGGGTTCAGATGTGTAGGTCAGTATCGCAGGATTGATAACGCCAATAGTACCATTGATACTATTGAGGTATCCATAAACTGGATTGCCCTTTGAATCTACCGAATTAACCGTAACTGGCGCTGTTACCGTCTTATTAATACCCACATTTCTAGTATCATAGCTTCCTAAATACAGACCGGTAATCGGATCCACTTGGGTAGGGGTATATTTCACAATGTCATTGTCTATACTACCAATAGGCACTGGGTCTAAATAATTTAAAGCATTATTTACTGGTTGTGGAATATTATCATCTGTCAAATAAGCCTTGCTATCACCGTCATAGGTTTTTATCACCAATCCCCGCAAATTTGCTACCTGAGGGGCGACGGTATAAACAAACCCGCTGCGAGTATCTTGCAACGGGGTACCTAATGTCGCCGCATACTGCTTCATGTTGTTAAGCAAACCGCCACGTATATCAAGAGCGGGATTTGTGGAATAAACCAACCACCTTGAACCGGAATTGGTCAAATTGATAGCTGTTGCACCAAAATTATTTGTAAAATTTCCACGTGAGGCCAACACGACGGCATCGTTAGTCGCATTGGATGTGATTGAACTGTTTAGGATGATGTTACCACTCGAATCCCCATCGTTTGAGCCAGTTTGAGCAAAAACAGCCCCTAACGCAGTAATTGCTTGGTTAATTTGTATGTTGTGATCGTTACCGATAGTTTTCAGTGTAACCGCCTCAGAGACAGTCAACCCAGTTGACGACCCGACGCTGCCAACACTTAGGCTGGCATTGTTCCGAATATCAACACTGCCTGTATTGCCACCTAACGTGCCAATTTCGTTTGCTAGATTGGTCAGGGTGTAACTAGTACCGTTGCCCAATAATTCCAAGCCCGAAATCCTTAATGCCCCCGACGCATTTGGGATGGAACCAGTCTGAGTGAAATTACTGGTAGTATTTAAACTGAGGGAATAGGCACCTGTGACCGAATTACCCAAACTCGATTGCCCAAAGCTAATGATGCCACTGCCTGAAGTCAGTGTTGCATTACCAGTAAGGGTAATCGCACTGTTATAAGTCTGGTGAGTATTGTTAGTAGTAATATTGTCGCTTAAATCGAAATTGTCAAGCCCACTTGTTTGAAAAATAACGTTATTGTTGACAATAATGTTGGCACCAGAAACTGTGTAAGGTGCATCAGCTAGCGGGTCAGTGCCTGTTAGCGGTTTTTCGCCGCGTGCAATTACCAAATCCTCGCTGCTGCCGACGTAATCGTTCCTACCGGAAACATTGGGGTTACTTGCAACAGATAGTAGATTTGGTGTCAAGTCAAGCTTGGTCAAATTGCCGCCGTTAGATGTCTGCACATCGCCGGTTCGGCTAAGGGGATCGGGTGTAACGGCACTTTGATAGGCAAGCAAAGCTGTTCCATTAGGAATGGTATTGCTATTCTCCGCAAAATAATAAAAGCCGTTATAACCCGTGCTAGATTGGGGTTGGTTGCGATAAGTGGACGTAAAATAGTCCAGAAGCTGGCCTTGTTTGGCTGCTTTTATGGTCTGACCGCTGTTAGCTTGACCCAACAAGGTTCCAGATATAACTTGCGGTACCGTGGAAAAGCGCCAGTTCAGATAAGGATAGTGAACACCATCGGCTGGAACACCCCAAGTAGATGTATTCCAGTTTACATAAAACGGCGAACTTGCTTCAATCTTTGGGGAAAAGGGCGAACTCGGTGATGAATTATTTGAATTCATCATTTCGTAAGTCGTCAAGCCCTTGACCCCAGTTAGCACGGGCGGAGAACTAATGACAAAACTCCCTATGGCTGGCAATGGGTTTTTGCTGGAATCCTTGCCAGCAGTATCGGCATTCCAATAACTGTAATTGACAGTAGTATTATTTCCCTGCACAGCACCAATCAAACCTCCCACACTTGATACCCCAGTTACAAAACCAGTGCTATAGGAATCATGGATGTTGGCATTGGATGAACCAACAGTACCAACCAGCCCGCCTACATTCTGACTTCCTTTGACCGCGCCCATACTGTAGGAACTATTAATTTCTGAATGGGAATCGACGAGTCCAACCAACCCTCCGACATTGGTCGTACCTGTTACCGCACCCGTACTATAAGACTGTTCAATGCGACCTGAGGCATAGCCCGCAAGACCGCCGACGTTGAGCGTTCCTTGCACGGATCCGTGACTATAGGACTGAGCAAGGATGTCGCTGTTGACCCCGACCAAGCCACCCACAAAATTTAAGCCCTTCACGTCTGCCGTACTAAACAAGCGGCTGAAATTACCATTGCTTGAACTGTTTATTCCGACCAATCCTCCAACCGTGATTCCTCCTGTCACTTTGCCTTCACTAAAATTATTGCTGACATTTGCGTAAGCCAATAAACGCCCCACCAACGCACCCGTTACATTCCCACCAGTCACATTGGCATTAGTCAACCCAACATTGGTTAAGATAGCATTGGGCCCAAAATTGTCATTTCTTCCCAAAGTACCGAACAGGCCAACATTGCCAGTGCTTGGACGGTTGATATACAGTTGGTCAATGGTATGTCCCAAGCCGTCAAAATTGCCGACAAACGAAGTTGCAGTAGTCGTACCGCTGCCTATAGGCGAGAACCCCGCTCCACCATTCCAAGCGGTTGTCGCACTGGCATTGATATCCTTACCCAACGCGTAGGTAGCGGTCAGATTGGTGTTTATTGACTGCAATTGGTTAACATCGTTGACTAGCATTGATGCAGTCAATAAGCTGCCATTATTGAGCGTGATATTGGACGAATAATTCGTAGGCGTTTTATAGGCATTGACAATATTGCCGTTGCCATCGGCCGTTCCGTTAGAACCAGCCGGGTTATAAAATATACTCGCTAACCCACCAGAAACGGTGACATGACCCACACCCGCAAAGTTAACCGTTCCACAATTGCCCGCCCCGGCCACACACAAACCGCCATTGTCAGCTTGTAAACTCACACCGCCCGTACCAGTGTTTGTAATGGTTTGATTGACGCTGACATTATGATAAGCGGAAAGAGAAAGGCTGTTGGCATTGCTCCAAGCAACTGGATCGCTCACAACAATATCACCACTTCCACCCACGCCACTTGCAGTAGTCTGGATAGTAATATTGGAGCTACCGAGACGCTGGGCAAGTTGTGCGCCAGTCTCATTACCGCCACTAGAAGCAATGATGTAATCGTCTGGGTCCAACAACCATTCGCCAGTTTTACCCAAATTGGCCATCGTACTCACCATGGCCTGTGAGTTGATTCGAACCTTCCGCCCGGAAGTCTCGACAAAGCCTCCGTCGCCTCCAGTCAAACCTCCTTCAGCTTTGATGACACCACCGATATAGGTCTCATCCGAGGATATTCCCATGATGGTTCCACCATTTCCTTTGATTGTCGCACTGGCATCCAACGTAGCATTAACCGCCACGGACAATTTTTTTGCTTTACCAATTTCCAATGACTTCCCTTGCTTGCCACCGCCCGCGTAGATTTCGCCGCCGCCGGACGCACCAGTGGCGGTGGTCAGGCTACCGTCGTCCAGTTGCAGATGCTCGCCGGTCAGGACGACCCTGCCGCCCTTGCCTTCGCTCGCGTCGGCTTTAATCGTGCCGGCTTGGCTGACCTTGGACCCGGCGTCGATTTCAACCATCCCGCCTGCCGTCTTGCCCGATGCGTCCAGCGTGCCGGTGTTGCTAATTTCATCGGACCCGGTGAGTTGGATGACACCGCCCTCGGCAGTGATGGAGTTGGCCTCCACCGCGCCGGCGTTGTTGATCACCGCGCCTTGCAGCTTGCTCGCCGCCACCGCCGTCATCAGCACCCGCCCGTCCTGGGCCTGCACCAGTTGCTTGTTTTCAATCAAAGTTTTGATGGTGGACGGGTCCACTTTGATGTTCATCAGCCTGCCGTCGCCAAACTCCAGCCTTGCCCCGTCGCCCGCCGCCAATGCCACCGTGCCGCCGCCGTTGGCTTGTATCGTGCCTTCGTTGCGCACCGTCGCCGCAATCAAGGCC
>CAIWDB010000346.1 GCA_903911305.1 uncultured Methylococcaceae bacterium
GATAGTTTTGTATTTTACGGTCTGACGGTGGCGGCGGTCTACCGATTGCGCTTTACCCGACCAAACCAAGCCCGTCCTTATCGCTGTGGGGGCTATCCAATTACCCCAGCGCTTTTCATTCTCGTGTCGATTGGTTTCATTGCCACTTTATTGCTCAACCCCACCGAGCAAAGACATGCTCTGATCGGGTTGGCAATACTAGCGGCGGGAATACCTTATTATTATTGGCACAAGCGGCTGAGAAAGGCTTAGGCAATCAAAACAATTAAATCGCGTGATCGGCACAACCCTTTGCCGAAATTCACAATCAAGCCACGCTCAGCATATTATCCAAGGTCAACTTGGCGGGTTTGGCATCGGACTCATTCACTTTAATTTGATTGACGACAATACCCTCGGCTAGGTTTTCCAATACCCAAGACAAATGTTGCGGGTCAGTGCGGAACATTGTCGAACACATGCAAATCGTCGGCGACATGAAATACACGTTCTTACCTTGATGTTTGACTTGTTCGTGCAAGCGATTGACTAAGTTCAACTCAGTGGCCACCAACCAACGGGTATTCGGTTCCGCCTCATGGACAATCTTCAGGATGGACTCGGTTGAGCCAATGTAGTCGGATTTCTCGCAAACTTCAAAAGGCGCTTCAGGGTGGGAGATGACTAGAGTGTCCGGGTATTGCTCCTTAAACTTATCAATGTGTTCGGGCTTGAACATCTGATGCACTGAGCAAAACCCTTTCCACAAAATGATTTTGGCCTTGCGGATGGCTTCAACTGTCAAGCCGCCTAAAGGCTGGGTGAAATCCCACAACACCATTTCATCCAATGGGATTCCCATGCGGTAGCCTGTATTGCGGCCCAAATGTTGATCCGGGAAGAACAGTACTTTCTCCTTGCGTGCAAAACTCCATTCCAATATTTTCTTGGCATTGCTGGACGTGCAGACAATGCCCTCGTGCCTTCCGCAGAAAGCTTTCAAATCGGCAGCGGAGTTAATATAAGTGACGGGCGTGATGGATTCATCCGGGTCAAGCACCTCGGACAGTTCTTTCCAGCAGCGTTCGACAGCGGTTAAATTTGCCATATCGGCCATGGAGCAACCGGCGGCAAGGTCGGGCAAAATGGATATTTGCTCGGGGCGAGAGAGAATGTCCGCCACCTCTGCCATGAAATGCACTCCGCAAAAAACGATATATTCCGCTTCTGATTGGCTGGCAAGGCGGGACAATTTTAGGGAGTCGCCGGTGAAATCGGCATGGCGAAACACTTCGTCACGTTGATAATGATGGCCTAAGATGACACAGCGTTTACCGAGTTTGGCTTTGGCGGCGACAATACGGGCTTCGCATTCCTCGTCTTCCAACAAGGCATAATTTTCAAATGGGATGGATTTTGGCGTCATGATGGATACAGTTACACTATTTTGGTTGCATGGCTATTGCTTTAATCGTTTCATTATGGGGCTTAACATAGAAAAATCAACTGCATTATGATCGTTCCGACGCTCCTCCTCACTACATTAAGTTAGCGTTCGTAGTCCCGCCTTTAGGCGGCAAACTGAAATGCGTATAATCAATTCGCATCGTTCAACTTAAGGATTCTCCATGTCAGATCAGAAGAAACCGACCAACTTGAAAATCAATGCTGACTTGC
>CAIWDB010000347.1 GCA_903911305.1 uncultured Methylococcaceae bacterium
AAGCCTCTGTTTGCCCATAGGCGCGAGTTTATCCACCACGGTCTCACCGGCAACCGGGCGCAGCCACTATTTGCTAGGGTATAGATATTTAACGCATAAAGGGTATCAAGGCAATGGCTCAGGCTGGACGATCAACGCGGGAGGCACTCAAACTACCGTTGCGTTTGAAGGCACGGGAGGAGTTTGGCAATACCAAACAACAACAATTACACTCCCGACCGGCATCAATTCAATCACCATTACTGCAAGTAATGGCGGCAACGCCTTAATATTGTTGGATAGTGTGTTGCTTGTGCCTTGGGGCACGGGCGTCAATCTGCTGACATGGAAAAGTGATACTCGATTAATGTACGGTAGCATGACCGCTGCGGGCGATGTCAGTTTCATCCTCTATGATAACTATAATCGCCCACTCGGTGCGGTCGGAGCAACGGGTCAGCTACAAGAATTGACCACAAGTTTTCAGACATTACAGGGTGTTGATGATGGCACTTTCAACAATGCCAGCCCGAATGCCGGGATTACAGTGCAAATGGCGGATGGCGGTTTTGCCGAGACCTTTGTCGATGGAGGGCAATGGAAAACCCGTTGGCATACTGGCAACAGCAGTTTATGGACTGCCGGCTTTCATGCCTTGAGTAAACCGTCAACCATCGCCGACACGCTGACATGGCGGGGTTCCTGTCCATCGACAACGGAAAGCATGGCCTATTTTATTGAATTCACCCTGCCATCGTCCCTCAGCGATGGCATTTCGATTCAGTTTTCCGGCAATCAACAGATTGCCTGGATTCCCAATCAGGGTTGGATTTGGACCGATGAGAATGGTGTGAGCCAACAAACCCCGCTTGCCAACCCGCCACAAGTGGCAAGCCAGTGGCTGCTGGTGTTGACGGCTGACAAAGTGCTGTTTTTTGGCGACGGTCAACTGCTGTTCAGCCAAGCGGCGAACATTGTAAACCCGGCAGAATTTTCATTGTCAACCGGTTCCAACGCACTCACCATCAACAATTTGATTACTGGGTTTAACCCAAGGCCGGGCATAGTCTACGGCGACGGCGCGGCGCGGCAACGGCAATTCCAGCAACTCCATCAGAACAGCAGTGGCACGGATAGCTTGATGCAGGAACAGGTTTATGATGCCTTGGACAACCAAATAGCCCAAACCCGCACCGCTCCGGGCAGTTTCGGCTCTGGCGCAAGCGTCCCGACTTTGCAATATCGCAACAGCTTTGTCGATGTCCCGGCATTTTTGGCCTCTTTAACCAATACTTGGGCCATGACCGGCGACATAGCCGATTACTATGCGGGCCAGCCAGAAGGTGTTTACAACCGATCAAACGACCAGGGCTATCCTTACATGGGGCAACGTTATGAAAGTTCGGCCCAACAGCGGTTACTGGAAAGCGGTAGTCCTGGAATGGAATTGGCTATCCACGATATTGACACGATACCTTTTGCTGAACGGCAAACCTCGCGCGTCGTTTATTCCTCCAATACCGAAAACACACCCATGGCATCGGCGGCAGCCAATCAATACAATCTGCAAACCAGCTACAGCCCCGGCGGTTTGGAAGGGCAATTGTTCATTGATGCCAGCAACCGTGCCATTGCCACGCAAATGTGCGACTCACAAGACAGCGATAATGTTTTTGGGCAAACGCAAGTCAGCTTGAGTTACTCGGCTGCCAGCAATAATGCCGCCACCATTGCCTCCATCAAACTACCTAATGCGTTCAACAAT
>CAIWDB010000348.1 GCA_903911305.1 uncultured Methylococcaceae bacterium
ATTAGCAAGTTGTTTCAGCCAAGACTTAAAAAGCCGTCATTTCGGCATGGATGCCGAAATCCAGCGTCCAAGGAAGGCAAACTATGGCGTACCACATTGCCCAAATGAAGCACTTCTTCAACCGTCAAGTACTGTCCATGGCCTGGATACCGGCATCCATGCCGGTATGACGAGGTTCTTGGCATCTTGCTAATCAGGTTCATTTTTATACCTCTCTGAGTTACTGGCAACCCGCCAGTGGGAACCAATAGGATGTCGGGCCTTCGTCCAGCATAGCCCCATCCTGCCCTAAGTAATACACATGGTCGTCCACCGAAGAAACGCCTAAGTAGGCTTTGGTAGCCGAATAGTAACGATAGGTGTAGACATCCCAAACCGCCGTGGCAAAACCGGAGGGGGCAAACAGGCCGGGATAGTTTGTTTCCGCCCAGTTGAATAGGCATTCGGTTTGGGGAGGTGGAATCGGACAACCCGCCACCGGCAACCAATCATTCAGCGGGCCGACATCCTGCGAAGCACCGCCAGCCAATTGATAAGACACATGCCGGTTTGCCGAAGAAACCCTTAGATAAGCGTTGGTGCTGGAATAATAGCGATAGGTGGAATCGCCCGACACCGCTGTGACTGTGCCAGACGGTGCAAATAGCCCGGCATAGTTTTGCTCAGCCCAGTTGAACAGGCAATTGATTGATGCATTGGCTTGACTGCCTTGGCTAACAGAAAACGGCTGCACAATTTGTGGTGCTGCGTTGTAGTCGGTATTACCTGCTTGGTTGGCGGCGATGGCGCAAATACTAGTCGCCACGCCAGTCACGGTGCTGCCGTTTATACCGCTGACGGTGCAAACAGTCGGAGTCAAGGAGGTAAAAATGACGGGGTTGCCGGATGCGCCACCAGTCGCTGAGATCGTGGCAGTGCTGCCCACCCTCACAGTTGGCACGGGTCCGAAGGTGATGGTTTGGTTGGCCTTGTTGACAATATCACCGGCAAGCCTGACGACAAAAGCATCGCCGAGACCTCCGCTATAGGCTCGTAGTGGGCTGCCCCAACTTATTAAGCTGTAACCGGCGACATAGGCATTGCCACTGCCGTCCACCGCGATGGCTCGACCATTTTCATCTCCCGCGCCGCCGAGGAAGGTATTCCAAACCAATTGCCCAGTACTGTCAAGTATGGCGGTGAAAGCATCACCGGAGGTGAAAGCCTCGCCGTTGCCAGGGCTATAAGCCCGCTGCGGGTTGCCCCAACTGGCGTATACGGTAGTACCGACTACATAGACTTTGCCACTACTGTCCACCCTGATGGCATCGCCAAAATCCCTTCCTTCGCCGCCGAGGAAGGTGTTCCAAACCAGCTTGCCCGTGTTGCTGTCCAGTTTGGCGGCGAAGGCATCTTCGCTGCCGCCAAAAACCCGCTGTGGGTTGCCCCAGGTGGTGTAACTGCGACCCGCCACATAGGCATTTCCGTTGCCATCTATCGCAATAGCTCCGCCTCCATCATCCCCTGCCCCACCTAGGAAAGTATTCCAAACCAACTGTCCCAAGCTGTTGAGCTTGGCAACGAAGGCATCCTGTGCATTAACATAAGCCCGTAGCGGGTTGCCCCAAGTTGCAGAGCTGGGACCGGCCACATAGGCATTGCCGCTGCCGTCCACCGCGATGGCATCGCCAGAATCGCCCCCCGTGCCGCCTAGGAAGGTGTTCCAAACCAGCTTGCCCGTGTTGCTGTCCAGTTTGGCGGCAAAGGCATCACCGGTGAAGGCTAAGCTGCCGCCAAAAGCACGCAATGGGTTTCCCCAAGTGATGAGGCTATCACCAGCCGCATAGGCATTGCCGTTGCCATCCACCGCGATGGCCAAGCCATAATCAGTTCCCGCGCCACCCAAGAAGGTGTTCCAAACTAGATTCCCGTTGCTGTCGAGCTTGGCGACGAAGGCATCAAATCTGCCGCTAAAAGCCCGTATTGGGTTGCCCCAAGCGACCCCTGTTATAGGGGGAAGACTGTTACCGACTACATAGGCATTGCCGCTACCGTCCACTGCGATAGCATTGCCCTCATCGTTACCCGCACCCCCAAGGAAGGTGTTCCAAAGCAGATTTCCGTTGCTGTCAAGCTTGGCGACGAAGGCATTGGAACTTGTGGTTCCGACAGCAGCAAACGCCCGCAGCGGGCTACCCCAACTGTTATTACTTTTACCGGTTACGTAAATATTGCCGCTACCGTCCACCGCAATGGCTATACCAAAATCGCCGTAAAGCCCATTACCGCCCAAGAAGGTATTCCAACTTAACGTCGGGTCGATCCACACTGGCAATGCGGGATCATGGCTTCCCAGTTTGAAGCCGAGTTCCTGTTCGCTGTTCAGGGCGAAGGCGACGGTTACAGGTTTTCGCTGCCCGTTCTTTTCCTGCCACGCAATAGGGGCAGATTCGGTTAGATTGCCGATAGGGTAGCGGATGTTCAAGCTACCGTCTGGGTTGAGCGTCAACGGGCGGTTGTAGCGCAGCCGTGCCTGACTGATATCCGCGCCCGGTTCGACTTTCCAGACAGTTTCGGCGATGCCGTTAGGTTCGGCCTTGTAGCTTAGGTCAATGCCCTGCCACAAGCCGGGGTAGCGAACTTCGGACAAGGCCGGGGCTTTATTGTCCTTGCTGTCCCCGCTGGATGGAACGCTTTGCGGGGCAATGGGGTTGGCATTGACGAATTCCACTTTCAATGCATGATTCCCACTGGCGACTAACACCGAGCCAACATCGAAGCCCAAAACATGACCCTTGGCGGAGAATTGCCGCAGACTGCCGGACGGGGAATCTAGGGGTTGATGTAGGCCGGAATAAGGTCGTGCAACGACCGTTTCCGGCATTCTGCCCGCATCAGGCTTGGCGGTCGTTAAGAGAGTGTACCCTGATGCCGGCGGTGACGAATCACATCCCGCCAAACCAAGGCACAAGGCTATCAGGAAGCCGAACACAAACGGGACGCGAAGAACAATGGGGTGCAACGAAAATTTCATGGAATATCCTTTAATCAATCAGTCTGGACAGGCTGTGGTAGGTTGGCATGGGGGGGTGCCGACCGACTGCTTAATTCAACAGAATTGCGTCTGGCCCCTCCCCGATTAAATACTATGCTAGAAACTAAGGCTTTGTGCAAGCCTAACGTGTCGGCGTGGTTGGCATGGACTATCCAACTCTTTTTCATTGTGTTGAACTTTATTGGCTGGTTCCCAAACTCCAGTTTGGGAACCTTTGCCTTTCAAGCTCTAGCTTGCCATCCCAACAGAAGCGGGAGCTTCAAATACTAGGTTCCCAAGCAGAGCTTGGGAACCAGCCAATAATCCAAATTGTAAAACTAGCGCAATCATTTCAAGTCGTTTGGCAATAATCTCGCACCATGTATGACCGTCAATATATCAACGGAATCCTCATTGATGCGATAAATCATCCGATAAGGTTCTTCAATGAGTTCTCGTATATTCTCGGTTTGATATTCAGGAACTTTACGTCCAGAAAAAGGCATAAACGCAATTTGTTTGGAACGGCTGGTCAGTCGATCAATCATGCGTAACGCATAAAATCGAGAATCCTTTGCGATGTAATCATGGATATTTTGGAGATTGTCCAAAGCCTTGTCTGTCCAGCGGACTTTCATGGGTCCAAACCGAACCTAGCGCGAACCTCTTCAACCGAATGAAGCCTGCCCTCATCCGCGTCCTGCAAACCCGCCTCAATAGATTGGCGAACATATATTTCATACATCAAAT
>CAIWDB010000349.1 GCA_903911305.1 uncultured Methylococcaceae bacterium
ATAATCAATTTGATGAGTTGAATTTTTTACTAAAAATTGTATATGAAAACATTCAATATCAAAATTATATTTGGTATGATATAACATCAACATCGGCTAAAAGGCAGTATCTTGAATTGAATAAGGAAGCATCCGTGACACATTTACCATCTGATAATATAATTAAAGCTATTGAAACCTTCTATAAGGGGAAGGAAAATTTCGATGATATTCTCTACGTCGCTGAAATAGAAACAAAACCCACCAACCCCGAACCCGAAACCCTGCTGGCAAAAACTTGGAATGAATGCCTAGGCCCAAATCCTATACCCTTTGACCCGGAAGCCCGAAGACAATTAATCGAGAAGGGCAAGCAGCATCCCGAACTTAAACGCCATATCGAAAAGTGGGAGGAAATGAAGCGCACTGGCTCGAAATGGGTGGTCGGCGATGCGGATTAAACATGCTGGTTCCCAAACTCCAGTTTGGGAACTCTGTCTTGGAAGTTCCAGCTTCCCATATGCTTAACAGGAAGCGAGTGCCCTCCCAAACTAAATTTTTAAGCTGGAACTTGGAAACGAGCAATAAAATCAACAGGAGAAACCATATGCAACTCATAGTGAATTATTCGGAGAAACTTCCTGATGCCCTGCAACAGTCCCCAGAACAATTCGAACAGGAGGCAAAAATGGCGATGGCGGTAAAGCTATTCGAGATGAAGCGGATTTCCAGCGGCACGGCTGCGGCTATGGCTGGTATGGATCGGGTGAGATTTCTGCTTGATCTGCACCGTTATGGTGTCGCAGCGATAGCCTTGACCAGCGAGGAATTAATGGCGGACTTGCACAATGCCTGATCCTAAGGAGGTGGTCATTAACACCACGCCGATCCTCGCGTTGATTGCAGCGGCGGGTTCATTGGACATGCTGCCATTTTTGTACCGCCGGGTATGGGTGCCATAGGAGGTTTGCCGGGAAATTCAAGCGGGTGGCTCCGAGGGTTTCGCCATCTTGGAATTCGAGCGGGATGAATGGTTACATAAGCAATACCAGCCCGTCACCTTATCTCCGCTATTGCGGAATTCGCTCGATCTAGGCGAAGCTGCCGTTATCCAGTTAGCTTTGCAGCATGGCATCCCTTTGGTCCATTGATGAGACTGTCGGGCGGCGTTTTGCGCGTTTGTCCGGTCTTACCGTCACGGGCGCTATCGGCATTCTTTTGTGTGCCAAGAGCCTGGGTTATCCCCTGTTCATGGCGGAAGCCATCCGGCGAATGCGGGAGCGTGGAATCTGGTTGAGTAGTAAGGTAGTCGAGTTTGCGTTGCGTGAAGCAGGGGAGTAAAGATGACAACAGATTTTCCGACAACACTTCTTTTTGACTTGTTGGTGCGCGGCGGAATGGAACTGCCGCCCCCGGAGGAATTGGATGATACCCAACTTGTGCCCAAGCTCTGGGAAGTGATACGCGGTCTGCCGATGCTGCGCATGTTTCTTTACAGCACGGACCACCTCAGCGACCGTGAGCTTTACGAGGAACTATGGCATGAGGTGTTGCGGGATGAAGGCCCGACCATGCCGATAGACGAGGATTCGGCTTGGCACATCGACCTGGTGGGCAGTGGCAGCGAGGAAGATATTGAAATTTATCTGCGCTACTATGCCGATGATCAAGCCCGGCAAGATTGGGCCAAGGACTTCCCAGACGATGCCATGCCGGGGCATGAAACACCACCTTATGACCGCGACCGGCATTTGCCAGCCCGAGATCAGGCCGAGTGGCGGCATCAGAGTCAAGCATCTTGATATTCGGTGTTGATCCCATGGCGAAATGACCGAAGCCGAAGCCCGAGCGTGTGCCTTAACGGGATATTTAGAGCAGAGGCAACGCATTGCCGGGATGGAATGCCAAACTATCCATCAAGCCATGCTATGAAACATGGAGGATTGCGAAAAAAAGCCTTGTTTCCTTGTCATCTGGCTGAGTGTGTCTGATCAATGGTTGGCTACCGCGAGTCAAGGATCAAAACTAAAACCACGATTATCACGACAATCACCGGAACCCAA
>CAIWDB010000350.1 GCA_903911305.1 uncultured Methylococcaceae bacterium
CGGCGAATCCAAATTCTCCTTCCCCAAGTCGATTTATGCTGTCCGCGATGCCATTGCATCCGTGGTGCGTGACCGGCAAAACGCGCTGATTGTCGATTTCTTCGCCGGTAGCGGAACCACGCTGAACGCGGTCAATCTGCTTAACGCGACCGATGACGGTCAACGCCAGTGTATCCTCGTCACCAATAACGAAATGTCCGAAGCCGAAACAAACGAACTCAAGTCCCGTGGCTTGCAACCGGGTGATGATGACTATGAGGCAATGGGCATTTGCCGCTCGGTGACATGGCCGCGTAGCAAGTACACCATCCAAGGGTTTCGGGATGCCCCCCTCGCTCCAAAAAACCCTATCGTAGGAGCGGGCCATGCCCGCGAAGATTCACCCTCAATCGCGGAGGATTCGCGGGCATGGCCCGCTCCTACGGGTGAGGTGGGAGAAAAAATCCCCCTACCCGGCGAGTACCTGACCGGGCGCACCAAACCTAAAGAAAAACGCCGCACCATCCAGCAATTAGGCTTTGCCGAAGGAAGGAACCTCACTTTGGCGCAACGCAAGCAACTGGTTTCCCTGATTCCCGCCGTGCCGCAATCCAAGCTAGAAGCCGATACCCCTTGGTTTTTAGCTGACGACTGCTCGGTTTCGATTCTTTGGGACGTGCAACACGCCGAAAATTGGCTGGATGCTTTGGCAGAAGCCGACCAGATTACGGCGGTGTATGTCGTCACGGCGGAAAACAAGCTGTTTAAAACGCTTAAGGAACAGGTGGAAGACACTTTGGGGCCGCTACTGGTGGAAGAAGAGGAAAAGCGGCCTTTATCTGCTGGCTTTCCGGCGAATTTGGATTATTTCAAGCTGGATTTCCTGCAACCTACCGAAGTGCAAATGGGGCGGCAATTTGCGGCGATTTTGCCCATTTTATGGATGATGGCCGGGGCCAAAGGCAAGCGACCCGAACCGTCCGCGCCGTCTGCGCCGTGGCTGATTCCGCACGATTGCCCGTTTGCCGTGCTGATGCATGAAAAGCGTTTCTGTGAATTTAGGGCAAAAATCGACGGGCGCACAGATTTAACCCATATTTTTTTAGTGACCAATTCTGACAGTGCCTTTCATGACATGCGCGGCGAATTGCCAAAAACTACTCAAGCTGTACAGCTTTATAAAAGCTATCTGAATAACTTCAAAATCAATGTCCCTCGACAATAGGGGAGAACCAAAGCAATGAAATTGGAACTTAAAGGGTTTCAGGAAGATGCCGTTGTGCGACTGCGGGAAGAACTCAATTGGGCGAAGAAGGGGGCGCGGGAGCGTGGCAAACCTCAAGCTGTGGTGTTGGCTTCACCTACGGGTTCGGGGAAAACGGTCATTACAACCCAATTGATTGAAGACATTCTGAATGGGACGGACGAAATACCCGCCGAACCGGAAGCCGTGTTTCTATGGCTTTCCGATCAACCGGAATTGAATGAACAATCGCGCAAGAAAATTTCCGCCACCAGTAGCAGACTGCAAGGCCATGAGTTAGTCATTGTCGATGCGGATTTCGACCGCAAAACCTTTGAAGGCGGACGTATTTATTTCTTGAATACACAAAAGTTGGGGAAGGAAAAAAATCTTGTCACCAAGGGCGATAAGCGTACTTACACCATTTGGGAAACGATTGGCAACACCGAGATTGAGCTAGGGGACAAGTTCTATCTCATCATTGACGAGGCACACCGGGGCATGAATCGGAGTGCGCAAGATGAAAAACAGACCAAAACCATCGTGCAAAAATTCGTCTTGGGCGAGCCTGATGTCATTGAACCCATCAAACTGATTCTAGGGGTTTCGGCGACACCAGAGCGATTCAACAAACTGCTGGAAGACACCAAGAACACCTATGGACGCATACCCCAACCGGTCATTATTCCACCTGATGATGTCCGGCAATCTGGTTTGCTGAAAGACAAGATCGTTTTATTCCACCCGGATGTTGAGCAACCCACGGAATGGACGCTGTTGGCTGCTGCTGCCAAGCGTTGGGCTTTGATGCGAGAGGCTTGGAACCGCTATACCACCGAACAGAATTTGCCACCCTTGCATCCAGCGATGGTCATTCAAGTGGAGGATAGGAGAAATGAAGAGTCCATTCACAACATTCTTAGCCACGCGATAGAAACCTTGGAGGAAGCTATCGGCCCTATCAAAAACGAGGAATTGGCTCATGCCTTCCACGATGAAGCCGAAATAAAGCTGCAACACCACAAGATTCGCAAAATTGAGGCTTCCCGAATCCAAGAAGAAACCAGCATCAAATTCATTTTCTTCAAGATGGCATTGACGACAGGTTGGGATTGCCCCCGTGCGGAAGTGATGATGTCATTCCGCAAGGCGAAAGATCACACTTATATTGCTCAACTGATTGGGCGCATGATTCGCACCCCGTTGGCTGACCGTGTGGCAGGATGGGAGTTACTCAACTCCGTATCACTGTATTTGCCCCATTTTGACAAAGACGGGGTAAACGCCGTAGTAGAACGGCTCAAAAACGACCCAGACACAGTACCGCCTACCGACATCGACCCGGACGGCAATAGCCAAGTGACCCTGATACGCCGTAAGGAACTGGACGATTGCTTCAGGGCATTAGACGGTTTGCCGACTTACCGCGTGGACAAGATTCGCAAGCAATCCAACACTCGCCGATTGATGAAGCTTTCGCGGTTGTTGACGACAATTCACGCCATTGATATGGATGCGTTGGACGCTACCAAGCGGCTGATTGTGGAAACGCTGGACAACGAAATGCAAAGACTTCGGGCGCAAGACCCGGAATTCGACAACAAGCTCGAAGGTTGCAATGAAATCACGGTAAACGCCGTGACCATCGAGCAAGGCACATGGAAAGATTTAGGCGGCAAACCAGAAAAAGTGGCATTAAACGAACGCAATATAGACGACTTGTTCCACCGTGCCGGACAACGCTTAGGTGAAGGCTTGGAGTTGGAATACTGGACATGGAAAATCCGCGAGACTAACCCGGAAGACCCGCAACGCATCAAGCTGGAATTGTTTTTGACCCTGCAAAACCCGGTTGCTTGGAACACATTGGAAAATGCCTGTGAGGAGCGTATCCATGCCCTTTTTAGCAAAAACAAAATCGCTATCGCCAAGCTAAAAGCATCGGAGCGGGAACGATACAACAAGGTGCGGGAACTGGCAAAATCGCCTGAAACCTTAGAGTTTGTGCCACCTGCTGAAATTATCGTCAATATCGGCAAGGAGGGCTTTGCAAGCTATGACAAGCATCTGTATGAGGATGAAAAAAAGGGCAATTTCCTTGCCGAGTTGAACACTTGGGAACAAGCCACCATTCAATCTGAAATCGCACGGGCTGAAGTTGTTGGCTGGCTACGCAATTACGACCGTAAGCCTTGGGCATTGGCTCTCCCGTATGAAGATGGAGCAAACATTTTGCCCATGTACCCTGATTTTTTGGTAGTTCGCCAAGAAAAGAATAGCCTAGTCGTCGATGTATTGGAACCTCATAATTCAAGCATAGCCGATAGCTGGAAAAAAGCGAGGGTGCTGGCTAAATATGCCAAGGAACATAGCCTTAATCCGAAGGTGGGGCGCATTGAATTGATCCGCAAAAAAGGGGAATACTTACAACGCCTCTCACTTAATGATCCAAAAATGCAAAACAAGGTTTTGGAGTGGGTGACTGACAACGGACATCTTGACCAGATTTTTGATGAGATTGGCTAATCCCATGTTTATTTCAAGCTTTGGGTTAATGCTTTCTTTCAGAAACTCCAAGATGGCGGTATGGAAGGGTTCAAAGCGGGGTTGGATGTGGCGATGTTGAAGGCGGGCAGCGAGACTTGAATGCCGAGCCATGCGTGTAATAAAGTCTCTCTCAACCTGTTCATTTGCCGATAAATATTGTTATTTGAGGAACTTCAATTTTATCACTTTGAGCAGGTTATTTCCCTCCATTGGCACTCGCCACTACTAATTCAGCTTGCTTTAATGAATTTTGCAAGTTCCTCTTAGGGCAATAATTTTTTGTAGAAAACATTGAATAAATTGTTCTAAAAAGGTACATAACCTGAAAAAAGGCTAAAATATAGCAGAACTAAGCAACTTTAATGTTGCCATAACAATAAAATCGCTACCAAACACCCAATAGGAGAGCATGATGGCGAAAACAACAGACTCTCGACAAGAAGAATTACAAAGAAACGCTCAACAATGGCTACAATCGCCAGAAGGCATTGAAAAACTTAAGAAGTCTCTACAAGAATCGAAAGCAGTCACGGCGCGACTGCAAGAAGAACGCCGTGTGGATTTGAAGTCCTTGCATGAGCCTTTTACCGTCTAGCACTGCCAAATGTCTGAACCATGCGAAGTTCATGAGTATTCAATTGAGCGGTTGCTCGATCTTTTTGAAAAAAAACCAAAAGCATCATGTCATGAAGTCCGGGCAAAGCTTCATACTATCTATTTCCGTGATTATTTTGCCTGCATCGGTGCGAAAACCATTGTTGTTGAAAATGAATATGTTGATAGGGATTACTTGGAAGACTATGCGGAATATTATGTCCGATGTTTTCGGGAGTACCCAAGAAAATGTACCCGCCTTCATTTCTTCAAGTTGGCATTTACCCATGAAGATTTCGATAACTGCCTTGTAAAGCGCTCAGATTGGCTTACCCCTGAACTACTTCAGGAGCACTACCTAGGTTTTATCGTCCTAAAACCGCTACCCAGAACGATAATTGGACGTACTTGCCTTATTACATATCCACCTGAAGGTAGGCGATTTTTTCCCGCAACCCGATGCTATGACGCCAATTTATTTGGCCTTTGCTTAAAAGTCAAAAACAGCTTGGCCTTTCAAGAGCAGGATTCAGTTGTGGCGGCTTGTGCTACAAGTGCGCTCTGGTCAATTTTTCAAGCAACCGGGCAATTATTTCAGCATCAAATCCCTTCTCCATCGGCAATAACCAATAACGCCACGGAAATTTTGACAACGGAGAGGAGAGCCTTACCTTCACCTGGTCTGACACCTCTTGAAATGGCTCATGCTATCAAAAGTGTAGGATTGGAACCTTTTCATGTTAATGTCGGCAACCATTATTGGCTAAAAGCCATAGTCTATGCCTATTTGCGAGCCGGTATCCCGATGATGCTTGGCTTTCATTTGATAGATGTTAGTAATTTAGAGCCTCGATATATTGGTAAACACGCAGTCGCTATTACCGGCTATAGCCTTGGATATACCGACCCAAAGCCGTTTGAAAATACAGGATTTCTCCTGAAAGCAGCAAGAATAGACAAAATTTACGCTCATGATGACCAAGTGGGGCCTTTCTCTCGCATGGTTATTGACGGTCAAATAATAAAAGATACAGATGGAAAGATGTCACCTTCTATCCTGACCTCATGGCAAGGAGATAATGGAGACATTGGAGGACGCCGAGCGATTTCCGAAATTTTGCTTATTCCTTTATACCATAAAATTCGCATTCCATTTGGGACAATACACGATATTGTTTTTGACTTCGACCTATCATTGAAGAACATCATTTCAGCGGTTGCGGTTGACCTATTCCCTCAATACCAGAAATTTGAATGGGATATTTATCTTGTTTCTGTCAATGCTCTCAAGGAAGATGTGTTCCGTTCCAATGATATAGGCGAAAAAAGTCGCCGTGAATTACTATTACAAAGTCTGCCCCGCTATCTTTGGCGGGCTTCTTTGCTGGTCGATTCATCATTTATGCTCGATCTATTGTTCGACGCTACCGATATAGAACAAGGGGAATTCTTTGTTCGTGCTATTGAGCATGATGGCGATATTACTGAAAGTTTACAGATTTTGTTCCGCGTAGAAGCAATACAAACCTCCTTTGAAGCTACCCCCTTGTGGCCTATTATTCGTTGGTTTCGCAAGTATGAGAGAGCAGGATAACGAACGTGTATCGTTACGTTTAACGCATTTTGAAGATTGCGCATCAGCCATTGATGATTTATTTCAACAGGCATACCACGATCAAGGGCCATCGGCCTTTGACAAGTTCCTAGAATTTACCCAACGATTCAGCAATCTTTCGGTTTACAACGCCATGCTGGTGCGGGTTCAACGCCCCGGCTCTTCGGCAGTGGCAAGCCGTAAGAAATGGTTGTCGGTAGGGCGGCATGTCATGCCCGGAGCCATTCCGATTGTCATCCTGCAACCGTTTGGCCCTGTCCGTTTTGTCTATGAATTCGGCGATACGGATGGACTAGAACTGAAAGGCGAGAAAAATTCGCCGCTATACGCAACAGGGAAGTTGGATCAAAAAACCTATGACAACACACTAAACGCGGCTGAAAAATATGGTGTTGCAGTGATCGAAACCGACCAATACGGCATTTTTTTGGCGGGTACAGCTTCTAGGTATAACTATGAAACCTGAATGTGTCACTGGCAAGACAGCAACCCCCTTTAAGGTGAAACTAAACAAGAAGCACGATCTTCCAACCCGGTTTGCCACACTTGCCCACGAGTTGGGGCATGTCTACTGTGGGCATGTCGGGCGGGACTCGAAAGGCCGCTGGCCCAACCGATCTTCATTGAGTGAGAAGTTATGTGAAATGGAGGCAGAGGCCGTGGCTTGGCTGGTTTGCCAAAGGAATGGCGTTACCTCCCGCTCAAAGGATTATCTGAGTTCGCTAATCGAAAATGCGGACTTTTCCAAAATCAGCATGTACGCCATTTTCGAGGCGGCTAACCGGGTTGAGTCTCGGACTATTCCGCATGATTTAAAATGAAGGGCGGTTTTCGTCGCAATGCCTAAGAACGAAATGGAAACCCTGATTAGATTGTTTTTGCATCAAAACCCGAGAAAAAGTGCAAAGACAGCATAAACGACTCTTTGGGCTTCGCCACAAAGTTACCCCGGCGTTACCCCAACAAAAAAGGCTTACCGTCATTCGACTGTAAGCCTTTGAATTATTGGAGCTGGCGACCGGATTCGAACTGGTGACCGGCTGATTACAAATCAGCTGCTCTACCGACTGAGCTACGCCAGCTTAGTGAAACTGTTTCCGCTTTGACTGCAAATGGCAGAAAGTTGCTAATTGCCACTAGCTTTAATTTGGATATTCTAGCAGATTTTGGCCTAATTAACCATGCTGGTTTAATTTAACCTCCCATGATTTATGGCGTTTGGGTTTCGTCCAGTAATTCCATGGGGCTGTCATGTATCATGCCTTGATGCATTGCACCTGAATCAACCCAAGGGTTCAACCAAGGGAAGGCAGCTAGTAAAGCGAGTAAAATCAGACTGATGCCAGCCACTTGGCGAAATTTCTTCATGCTGGACAAGCGTACCATCAAGCTGGTCATGATGCCAACGCCGACAACCGCCGGCAAGGTGCCAACACCAAAGGCCAGCATCGTCAACGCGCCGCGATATTCATTGCCCGCCGTAGTTGCCAACCCAACGGCGGCGTAAACCAAACCGCAAGGCAACCATCCCCAAATCATGCCAAACACGAAAGCATGGAATAGGGTTTGCACTGGAATCAACCGCCTTCCGTAGGGTTCGATGGCCTTCCAGAGTAGAGTCCCGCTTTTTTCGATATAAGCGAAACGTGGAAACCATCCTGCAATGTGAAGCCCCGCTCCGGCCATGACTAATGCGGAGACAATTTGCAAAATGCGGTGTCCCACGCCTTCGCCCAATGGCAGCATCAATGCGTTGTGGATCAAGCCCGCCAGATAGCCGGCGATGGTGTAACTAGTGATTCTGCCGAAGTTGTAGGAGAAGACAAAAGGGACAAGCAGTGCCTTGTTCTCGCGGATTTCCCGGCGGAGGCTCAAGGTGAGTGTGCCAATAATAGATCCGCACATGCCTAGGCAATGCAATGCGCTGAATAACCCCATTACGAGGGCCACCAGGTATGATGTGCTAAAACCGCTGTCTAAGTTATGCATAAGTTGTGGAACAATAGCATAAGATGTGGTCAAAAAAATAGACTAAATTTCGATGGAGGGTAGACAAAATCAATTTTTCCCGCAATGAGCTTAGGTTGTGTCGATTATGGTTGGCTTGCAAACACTTCCGCGATTTGAGTTTGCACCCTTTCGGCGGCTTCTTTGCGGTTTGCCGCGTCACGTATGGGGCGACCGACGACGATATAATCGGCCCCATTGCGAAATGCCATTTCGACCGTGACCACTCGCTTTTGATCGTCATCCTGGCGGTTTTCCACTGGCCGTATGCCGGGCGAAATGACAAGAAGCTTGTTGTCGACTTCCTGCCTCAACATGGGGGCTTCCAAGCCTGAGGAAATGACTCCGTCGCAGCCTAGGCTGAGTGCGCGCCTGGCACGGGAGACGACTAACTTTTCGACGTCACAATCAAACCCAAGGTCGTCAAGGTCGCCCCGGTCCAAGCTGGTTAAGACGGTGACGGCAAGGATTTTCAAGCTGCCTTTTTCACGTGCGGCTGCTTGCATAATGGCATTGTTGCCATGTACGGTGGCGAATTCAACGCCTTTGCCGTTCAATGCCCGCACGGCACGACCAACGGTTTCCGGCACATCAAAAAATTTCAAATCGACAAAAACCTTTTTGCCTTGTTGGTTTAGCCACTCAATCAGCTCAAAATACCCACCCGCCATGAACAGTTCCAAGCCAATTTTGTAAAAACAAACGCTTACGCCTAATTCATTCACTAAGGCTTTGGCTTCTTCAATGCTTGGGACATCTAAAGCCATAATCAAACGCTCGCGCTGTGGAATAGGCTTGGAGGATAGGAAATTGTTCATTATTGGCTCCGGTGTCATGGTAATGCCCCGTGTTAGAAGCTGCCCTTGTTACAATGGGGTTTGCTGATTTGTTTTCGGGGGTGGTGGATGGTTACGCTTGTGGCGCAAATGGGTTTGCCGATTCTCTGCGGCATCGCTTGGGGTATTATAAAGCCTGGCGGGTTGGATGCCGACTTGACCCGGCGTGTGCTTACCACAGTGGTGTTCAATTTGTTGTTGCCGACCTTGGTTTTGTCTGTACTGTGGCGATCTGACATTGGCATGGAATCGCTGAAGATTTCTCTGTACGGCATAAGCATTGTTGTGTTTGGGATGGCTTTGCTTTGGATGATGTGCAAACCGTGGCAGATTGAACACAAACGACTCGGCGCAGCCTTGCTGGGGGCTGGCTTCCCCAATGTCACTTATTTAGGTTTGCCAGTATTGGAACAGGCTTTCGGTCCTTGGGTACGCTCTCTTGTCATCCAAATTGACCTGTTCGCGACTATGCCTATGGTGCTGGTTTCAAGCGCGATTATTGGTCAACATTATGGGGGGCAAACCAAACACGGCCAGGTTGGAATTGTGCGTTCGTTATTAACTAACCCTCCCTTATTGGTCGCAATTTTGGCACTGTTATTGAGTGTATTTCGCATACCGTTGCCCGATTGGTTGGGCGCGATGCTCGACAGACTGTCTGCGGCGGTTATTCCACTGATGCTACTCTCGTTAGGAATGGGGCTGAATTGGAAAGCTTTATGCTGGAGCAATGTCCCCTTGTCTTGTCTGGTGCTAGTGTGCAGATTAACCGTCGTTCCACTATTCGGTGTCTTTCTTGGGCAGCAATTGGGATTCTCCGGCGATAAACTCACGGCCTTAGTCATGGAAGCGGGAATGCCATGCATGATGATTGGCGTTGTCTTTTGTGACCGTTACCAACTAGATACGGCCTTTTATTCCATGATCGTGGTACTCAGCACAGTGCTTGGCATGTTTAGTGTGGCGACATGGCAGGGTTTACTTGCATAAAATCTACATTCATGTCGTATCAGTCAGCTTAAAAACTGTCAGTTGGAGTAGGGGTAACAGTTTAGCCAAAATGTTCGTGGCAAAATGGCTACCCCTACAATCAAATGCCTGACATTTCCTGATCGGCAAGTTTTTAACTAAAAAATCACTTTCAAATCTCGGGTTCAATCCAAAATCAAGCTTTGCAAGTAGGCTTTAAATTCGTCCCGCAACTCTTCGTGTTTTAAGCCTTGTTCAACTGTGGCAATCAAATAGCCCAATTTGGACCCGCAATCATAACGCTTGCCATGGAACTCATAGGACAGTACGGCCTGCTCCTTTAAAAGCATGGCAATGGCGTCGGTAAGTTGGATTTCGCCGCCGGCACCTCGTGTCACTTGATCCAATTTGTCAAATATGGCTGGAGTTAGGATGTACCGTCCAACTACCGCCAAATTGGAAGGGGCTTTGTCAGGCATTGGTTTTTCAACAATTTCATCCACTCGTCCGATGTTGTTGCCTATGGAGTTTGAACGGACGATGCCATAATTTTGTGTCTCGGATGGGTCTATGCGCTCCACACCAAGCACCGAGCATTGCCATTCGTTGTAAACCTGCACCATTTGGTTCAAGCAGCCTTTGGCGTTGTCATCAATCAAATCATCAGCCAAAATAACCGCAAAGGGTTCATCGCCAATCACCGCCTTGGCACGTCCGACCGCATGGCCCAATCCTAATGCCTCTGCTTGCCTGATGTGTACGCAAGTGACATGGGGAGGCACAATATTTTGAACAATCTTCAGGGTTTCAGTTTTTCCCCGCAGCTCCAACTCGTTCTCCAGCTCGTAGGCTTTGTCGAAGTGGTCGGAAATTGCCCGTTTGCTGCGTCCAGTGATGAAAACCAATACTTCAATGCCAGCGGCCAGTGCTTCTTCTACGGCATATTGGATCAGAGGTTTATCCACCACGGGCAGCATTTCCTTGGGATTGGCTTTAGTGGCGGGCAGAAAACGTGTACCCATGCCGGCCACCGGAAATACGGCTTTCTTGATGGCTTTTTTCATTGTCATGCTCCTATTGTTTGAGTTCACAAGCCTTTAGTACTTATATGCGGAGTATAATATCTGTTTTACACTTTCCTGTATTGTACAAATGCAAGATTGTCACACAAAATTTGCTTTGAACTTGGGTTTGGCTTAACAGTGAAAGCCCAACTCAAGTGGTATTTCAGCCCATTGACTGTAGAATTGATCAGTTGGCGGACATTCCTATGTCGATAATGGATTTTTTGCTTCCCTTGGAGGCAGGGCGAAACCGCCATGGTTGAGATTGCCTACACTTGGAGTGCAAGGCTTGCTTAGCTGGGTATTTACAAGCACTTGGGAACCATCGCAAGGCAAGCCATGGGCTCCATCCGTGATTAATTTAATGGTAGTGAGGCGGGGGTGTGCCGTTCTATTGATCAGGCTTATAGGCTTAGTTCAGCCATCAAGGGTTGACCCCGCTTTTACTTGCATCAAGCGGGGCCGATATTTGATTTTGGCTTGGTTAAGCTTATGAAGCAAAGTTTTGTGCGGCGAACTCCCAGTTCACCAAATTCCAGAACGCCTCGACGTATTTTGGACGTGCGTTCCGGTAGTCAACATAATAAGCGTGTTCCCACACATCAATCGTCAACAATGGGGTTTGTCCGCTGGTTAGTGGCGTGGCTGCATTGCTAGTGCTAACCAAGGCTAGGCTTCCATCGGCATTTTTGACCAGCCAAGCCCACCCGGAGCCGAACGTGGTGATTGCCGTTTTGGAAAATTCTTCCTTGAATTTTTCAAACGAGCCAAAAGCCGTGGCAATCGCTTCGGCCAATGCCCCGGTTGGTTCGCCGCCACCCTTGGGCGACAGGCTATGCCAATAAAATGTGTGATTCCACACTTGGGCAGCGTTGTTGAAAATGCCGCCGGATGACTTTTTGACAATTTCTTCCAGAGACAGGTTTTCAAACTCTGTGCCAGGAGTCAAATTGTTAAGATTTGTCACATAGGTCTGGTGGTGCTTACCATAATGGAATTCTAGTGTTTCGGCACTAATATGCGGTTCCAAGGCATTTTTTTCATAAGGCAATGGGGGAAGTTGATGTGTCATTGTAATCTCCAAAGTGAGTTGTCAAAAAATAAAGAGGTGAATTATCCGGTTTTTCTAGGCTTAACGCATATAACCAAGAGTTTTGCTATGGATTTTTAGTCTAGCACTGCCAGCCCAAGAGTGGAAGATAAGATGGATGTAGAATAAAAATATTTCAATAGACTTGTAATTCATAGCGTGTTGCGTATCCTTTAACAATTTTGCATAGAAATATTTGTTTTGCAGAAGACTTGCTCACCCAAGACAATGCTCCAATCGGTGGGCATTGTAGGCTTATGGCAAGTCAGTAGTCGACTCCCAAAGCTTTTTTCGATTGAAATAACAATCTTTTTTGAGACCAGACTATATAAAAATGAAGAATCGTATACAATACAAACAATATTTATGTATTGTTTCCATAACCAAAACAGTTGAGGGGCTGTCGATATGGATAAACTTACCAGCATGGTCGTGTTCACCAAAGTCGCAAAGGCGGGCAGTTTTGCATCTGCCGCTAAAGAACTCGGGTTATCCCGAGCCATGGCTACCAAGCATGTCATGCAGCTTGAAAACAGCCTCGGCATTCGTTTGCTTAACCGCACCACACGCAACTTAAGCCTGACGGAGGTGGGGGCGGTTTACTTGGAGAGGTGCTTGCAAATTCTCGACGACATCGAAGAAACCGAGTTGGCTGTCACGCGTCTGCAAACCGAGCCGCGAGGAACTTTAAAAGTGAATTCCGCGCCTTTCTTTGGCGCTTATCACTTGGCGCCGGCGATTGCTGCCTACCACGACATTTTCCCGGACGTGAATGTTGAATTGATCTTACAGGCTGGCTATGTGGATTTGATCGAAGAAGGTTTCGATCTGGCCATCCATTTGGATGATCTGCACGACTCCAGCCTGATTGCCCGCAAACTTGGCAGTTCAGGGCGGGTTGTCTGTGGTTCGCCGAATTATTTCAAAAAGCATGGTACGCCGAACACGCCGGAAGATTTGAAAAAGCATAATTGCCTAGTTAACACTAGCTTGCCTCCGCGTGACCAATGGCAATTTAGCGAACCGGAAAGCGGAAAGACATCTGTAATCAAAGTTTCTGGAACCTTGGAAGCCAATGTTGCAGATGCCATTCGCATGGCAACCATCAATGGGCTAGGCTTAGCCCTGTTACCCACCTACATGGCAGGGCAGGATTTGCGCAAAGGGCGGTTGCAAGCGGTGCTGAAAGATTATGTCCCTGCACCGATGGAAATCCATGCCGTTTATCCCCATCGCAAGCATCTGTCGGCAAAAGTTAGAACGTTTGTGGATTTTCTGCACGAACGCTTCCATCCCACGCCCTATTGGGAAGACTGGTCTAATTGCGCACAGGACTGACTAAATTGAACACCATGCGGGATTTTTACACTAAGCATTTGACGGCGACGAACTTAGAAATTGAGCGGAAATTTTTGCTCAAGGGCGATGCTTGGCGCATTTGCGCCCATCATTGTGAGCGCTTGCGGCAAGGATATTTGAACAACGAGACCTATTGTTCGGTTAGGGTGCGCACCACTGATGACCGCGCTTGGTTGAATATCAAGGGTGTCACCATAGGAGTGCAAAGGCAGGAATTCGAATACGAAATCCCCTTGGAAGATGGCCACGAAATGCTGAACACCCTCAGTAAGAAGCCAATTATAGAGAAAGTTCGATATTTTGTGGAAGCGGGTCAGCATCTTTGGGAAATTGACGAATTTGAGGGCGACAATCAAGGTCTGATTGTGGCAGAAATCGAGTTGAAACACCCGGAAGAGGAATTTGAAAAGCCCGACTGGATTGGTGAAGAAGTCACCCATGACGTGCGCTATTACAATACCAGCCTATCGCAACATCCTTATAAAAATTGGGATAAAAAGGATGAAGATGGGTCTTGATATGACTGAAAACTGTCAACACTCATGACAATCCTAGGCATATTGGTTCCTATTGCCCTTATTTTGGCACTCATCGCTCTGATAGGTTCGCGTTTGCCGAAAACCCATGTCGCCGCCAGTCGCCAAATTTTGGAAGTCACAGTGGACGAGGCTTGGGCCATAGTGACCAATTTCACAGAATACCCTAAATGGAGGCGGGGATTAACCCGTGTGGAAGACGGTCCTTTGATCGACGGGTTGCCCAGTTGGTACGAATACTGTGCCCCAAGGATCAAAGTCCACTTGCAAATTACCGAGTGCGAGTTCAAAAAAAGGCTGGTCACTCGGTTAGTTGGGGAAAAACTCCCTATTTTCGGCGCATGGGAATATGAGTTTGCCGAAAATAACCGTGGAACCCTACTCACTATCACCGAAAGGGACAAAGTTTACAACCCTATCCTACGTTTTTTCACGTTGCTTGTTTTCCCCCATCATGCAGCGATGGATGTATTCCTGATTGCGTTGGCCCGTCATTGCGGAAGCAAGGGTGAACCCATTCATTTAAGCCTGAAGGCGGAAGAGTTTGAGCCTGATACGGCAAGCAGCGAAAGTACAGGCAGTTAACTCATAATCCTCAACAACACGCGCCATGTTTGAAAACGTCAACTCCCGGGCCTTCTTGAAAGTTGCCACTTATTTTGAAGGAAGCCTGGTCATCATCGCTTACATAATCGGGTGGTTTGGGGATATCGACCCATTGGCAAGCTTAAGGCCAGAGTTCGATGCACTCATCAAAGGCTTGCTGGGTACCATCCCATTATATTTGTTTTTCCAATTTTGCTACCGTCTGCCGATCCCCACCCTGCATACGATCAGGCGAATTCTAATCGACCGCATGGGTCCAATGCTGGAGGCTTGCCATTGGAGTGAGTTGTTATATCTAGGCTTGCTGGCCGGCTTTACCGAGGAAACTTTGTTTCGGGGGGTTTTGCAACCGCTTTTGGAATCCCATTGGGGTTGGGTCGCGGGACTGGTGCTGAGCAATGTATTATTCGCTTTGGCGCATTTCATCACCCCGCTTTATGCCATTTTGGTCGGATTGACCGGCTTGTACCTTGGCTGGGCCATGGACTTTGGCGGTGAAAGGAATCTGTTGACTCCCATTGTCATTCACGCGGTCTATGATTTTCTGGCATTTATCGCCGTTGTACAAACCTACCGTTCAGAGCGTGGTGTGGCGTTTTAATAAGTGATGTTAAGCAACGGACGCAAATGTTGCTTATTTTCTAGCGTAACGGGGGCTTTGACGCTCCAATCCTAGGCTGCTCGTAACATCAGTTAATAATCGAAAGAGGCCAGCAATAATCAGTCAAAAACAATGACTGGCGTAGCATTTTTAACGGTATCGTAAAACCAATTCGCAGAGGCCACAGATATTCGGACGCAGCCGTGGGAGGCGTTATAGGCCGGAACCGACGGTGCGCCATGAATGGCAAATCCACCATTGAAATAAAGCGGGTTATAAAGCTTGCCGAGATCGCTTTCGCGCCAACCGGGTATTCGGTGTAGGATGCGAAAGTGGCCTCGTGGGGTTTGGGCCACACCGCACACTTGTTTCCCCGATTTTTTCGACACTTCACAATACTTGCGATTAGAGCCTGTTGACACGGCAACAGCCCGGTTAAGGCTCTTCTCATCGAAAAAGAGCAAGACCTGACGCGGAATATCTATCTCGATGCGTGGCAAACCCAATTCCGGGTGCTTCCCTTCAGGATAGCTAGCTTTGTGCAAGGCTTTTTGTGTTTCCAGCGTGTATGTGCCAGTGCGTTGAAGTTTGGCATACTTCTGAAACGCCATGACACCCTGCCAAGTCTGTTGATCGTAACGACCATCGACAGCGCCCACATCGTAACGAAGTAATGCAAGCCTTTTTTCCAGTGCTAGGACAGCCTCGCCGCGTGAACCAACTTGTAAAGTCTTGACTGGGGAAAATGGGCCGGGATCGGGCAATTTCGGCAGTTCGACTGCTTGAGCGATTGGCGGGGCTTGGGGTTCACCCTCTAAAGGTTCCGTTTTTTGTTTCGGTTGAGCGACCGGCGGAGTGGCGGTTGCACTCTCGGAAACATCCTGCTTTGCCGGTATGGGCGAAGTATCCGCAGCGGGCGCTGATTTATCGACAGTCGGCTGGGTCGATGTAAACGGAAACTGCGCACACGAAACGCTGGCAATCATTGCCGCAGTTATGGTTGTCAATTTAAACGATTGCCAATGGCGCATCCACTTTCGGCTAGGGTTTATAGTCAGGCAATCAGATTTTCTCACACAAATCCTAAAAAAATAAAATAGGTAAAAAGGATGTTATCGACTGGTAACATTATAAGCCAGACAGTGACTTTTCGCACAAATCAGAGTGAGGAGAGGTAAGTAACGTATAAGTGTCTGGCTTGGCTACTCTTCATTTGCAGACCTAATTGATAGTGCCGTTAGGCCGCCTTAATCAAACGCGGAAAAAATCGCCCAAGCAGACGTTTCACCATTTGCCTTTCCTCTGCTTGGCTGAAAACAATAAATAGGATGGCCAAGATCACGATCCCATAGGCAACCGCTAGCGCGGCCAAAGCCGGGATGAGGGCAAACCGGCCAGTCCCTTGCTGTTGCAAAAAGCCATGGCTGGCAATGGCAATACCATAACCGATCGCGTAGGGTAATAGCCCAGGAAGTAAGGCATTCCAAATCCAGCGCCATTGCCCAATACCTAACTGGCTGTTGGTATATAGCAGGAAAAGCCCGCTGCTAATTATTCTAGCCACCGTCGCCGCCACCACCACGGCGATGACGGTATGGCCCAATAGCGTATAAGCGGCAATTAAACCGCATCCCAGCAAAATCGCTTGCGGAAACAAATAACCCCAAACGGCCTTACCCGGACGGGATATTCCCTGAAAATAAGTCGAAGCGGGTCCAGTCAATGCATGAAAATGATAGCCGGCAGCGGCACAGACAAACACGATGCCCGCTTCTTGATAAGCCGGGTTGTCACCCATCCAAGCAGTGATGATGGGCATCGCAAACGATGCCATGAAACCCAATGCCAATCCATTCAATAAATTAAGGTAGCGCGACCCTCGCAGATAGAGCCGGATAATTTCCTCTTTTTGATTCAAGCTATGATAATGCGTCAACGCCGTCAACAAGCTGTTATTGGCGGATGAAAACACTTGCGTACTCATCATCGGAAACTTTTGCCCAATATCGAGCAGCACAACCGCAGATACGCCGGTCAACGTACCCGCCACCAATCTTTCGCAGGAATACAGGAAAACGCTGACTAAACCCGAAATCTGCATGATGCCGCCGTACCGAAAAAAAAGGTCGAAGTTTTGCCGTTTTACCCCACGCAGGCTTATTTTCAGGCCGGGAATGGCCCGGTAACACAGGATGACATAGATCAAAGTTGCCAGCAAATATCGACCGATGAATGCCCACAGCAGGCTAGTCACTCCGAAACCCTGCATTAACAAGACAACCATAATTAACGTCTCAAGCAGATAACTTATTATCCAAACTATTGTTTGTTCAGCAAATTTATGCAAGCCTTGCAGGACATAGGCAAACGCTCCGAAGGTCATGTCCAGCAGCATCGTCGCGACCGTCCCAAGAATTAAAATGGCGGCCGTGTGTTGCAGATGCGGCGGTATCTTGAAAGATTCATTAAGCCATGGGAGACTGAGCCAAAGAACCAGTAGGGTAATCGCGCTGAAGGTGATGGTGAGGGTCAGTCCAGTTGCCAAAAGCGGGCCTATTTCTTGGTATCGACGGTTTGCATGGTATTCGGCGACATAGCGCACATAGACATTGGACACCCCAAAGGCCCCCATGCCGACATAGCCAATGATGATCCAGCAGGTCGCCCAAATGCCGTATTCTTCAATGGATATATAGTGGAGGATAAGGGGAGGAAGGGCTACCCGTGTGGCAAGGTAAAATATACGCCCCAGCATTTGGGCTGCGGCGTTCCTAGAGACTCTAGCGGTTCTCTGTTGATTGATCGTTTTAAGGCTTGGCATGGAGATAATATCCGGGCTATAGGCTAAACTGCCTCACAGTTTGGCATAAAATTATCAGTTCTCGCTCTACTTTTGATAATTACAGGTTTCAAAAATCAAAAATAATAAACCATGATGACGAAAGATCGGTTCCATATAGTTAATAAATTCGGATAATTCATAACAATAAGCGAAATTTCCACGGGGAATCAATCATGAAAACTGCAATTTGGCGATGGCGCTTACACCGGGCTTTAATGGATCGAACGAGTCTATTGTGGTCATTTTCCAAAAGCAAAACCAAACGGCGATTGCTGTTTATCAGTGAGCGCGACCCCATCTGCCATACCCAATGGTTCCCTTATTTCTTCCACAGGGACGAATTGGCAAAGCGACATGGCATAGAACTTCGTGAATTGCCATTAGCCCGGTTTAATGATGGCCAACATCCTTACCATGGGCCAGTGGACGCAGTATGCTTCCAGACTTGGTTTGATGTAAGCCCACAAGCCATGAAAGAACAAGTGGAAAAAGTTCGGCACACTTGGCCCGAAGCCCGCATCGCCTATTTTGATTGGTTTGCCCCTACCGATTTGCGTTATGCAGAAGTTCTGAACGGGGAGATTAATGCCTATGTCAAGAAACAAGCATTGCGGGATTTCAGTCAATATTCAAAGCCAACGCTTGGCGACACTAATCTTACCGACTATTATGCCCGGCGTTTCCAACTCGATTTACCCGAGACACAATTCAGCGTCCCTGATGGCTTTCGCGACAAGTTACTGCTCGCAACCCATTTTGCATTTTCCGACCATATGCTGCCCTACTTCATGTCGGAGTTACCCAAGCAGGATCATCGTTCCATCGACCTGCACGCCCGCATTGCCGTCAAAGGGACTGAGTGGTACACCAAGATGCGCCAAGAGGCTTTGGACAAAGTCACGAATCTTGAGCATAAACTGAAAGTGGTATGCCGTGGCAGGGTCAACCGGGATGAATATTTCAAAGAATTGTTCGACTCCAAGTTATGCTTCAGCCCATTCGGTTATGGCGAAGTTTGCTGGCGAGACTTTGAAGCCATGTTCACCGGCAGCCTGTTGTTGAAACCGGATATGTCTCATTTGGATTGCTATCCAGAAGTCTTTGTCCCCAATGAAACCTATGTCCCGCTGGCATGGGACTTGAGCGATTTCGACGAGAAAGTGGATTATTATCTCAGTCATCCGGCAGAGCGGGAAACCATTACCAGAAGGGCGTTTGAATTGTTGAATGGCTATTTTCACCAGCAGCGTTTCCTAGAAGACATGAAGCCGCTGCTGCAACGCTTGGGATTGGAGAAAACAGCATGAATGACCCTAAACTCGTGTTATCCGCCTACCAATGTGGTCCCGGCTTGGGTTCAGTGTCACAAATTGGGTGGGAATGGTATTCCCGCCTTGCCCGCAAGATTCCCGTCACCTTGGTGACGCATAGTCGCAACCGTGCGGCATTGGAAAAAGCCGGTTCCCCGCTGCTAGGGTCGGAAACCATCTACATCGACACCGAATGGTTTGCCGGGCCACTTTACCGCCTTGCCTCGAAATTGTTTCCACGTAGCGAACATCCAGTGTTTCTGATTTCTTCGTTGGATTACTATCTTTACGACTGGGTGGCACTCAGAACCTTGCGTAGGCTTGGCAAAAATGGTTCAAAGTGGAATATTGTCCATCAACCGACACCCGTGTCGCCCCTCGCTGCCAGCCGCCTGCACAAATTGAACTTACCGCTCATATTAGGGCCATGGAATGGGGGATTGCGTTCGCCTAGCGAATACCCTGAAATCATGCGGGCTGAGTCCGCATGGGTTTACCCTATCCGAAAACTGGGACGATGGTTGGACTGGCTCATCGGTTCCTCAAAACACGCCCGACTTTTACTGACTGCCACTGCGGCCACTCAAAACGAAATACCGGCTGAATTTGCGCATAAATGTGTCCATATGCTGGAAAATGGGGTTGATCTCGACTTATTCGCACCCACCGATTGGCCCAGCCCGCCAACCAGCGAAAACCCGTTGGAAATCGTTTACGTGGGGCGGCTGTTGCCCTTCAAAGGCGTCACCCTGTTATTGGAAGCGGTGTCCAAGCTGAGCATCCCATATCACCTAACTGTCGTCGGCTCCGGTTCGGAAGAGGTTCCCTTGCAAACCCAAGCCAAGACTCTCAATCTTCAAGACAAAGTTTTATTTACGGGGGCTTTGCCACTGGCTAGCGTAGCGAAATACATGGCATCGGCCCATGTATTCTGCTTGCCCTCAGTGCGTGAATCCGGCGGTGCTGTATTACTGGAAGCCATGGCGGCTGCTCGGCCTGTCATCGCCCTAGCCTATGGCGGGCCAGCCGAAATTGTGGACGACGAAATTGGCCGGTTGATTCCTTCAGCAGGCCGTGAACAGGTGGTTCATGCAATTGCCGAAACCTTAATGGATGTCGTGGCAAATCCTGAATTGTGGCGGCAACGTGGCCTTGCCGGACGCCAGCGTGTCGAACAACGTTATGCATGGTCAGTGAAGATCGACAACGCCATCGCCCTTTATCACCAATGCTTGGAGCAATCATGAGCGCAAAACCTAAACTCGCCTATTTAATTAGCCAATACCCTGCCGTTTCCCATACGTTTATCTTACGTGAAATAGTGGAACTGCGACGGATCGGTTTCACGATACGTCCTGCTTCAATTAATGCCCCTGACCGCCCCGAAAACCAACTCACAGCCGTGGAACGTGATGAGGCCCAAGGCACATGGTGCATAAAATGCCAAGGATTCATGGGCGCTTTATCAGCCTTGTTTGGAACAGCCGTTGACCAGCCCAAAGGTCTAATGCGAGGGGTTGTGGCGGCGCTTCGCTTGGGCGGGCTAGACCTCAAAAAAATAGTGATGAATTTTGCTTATCTGGGAGAAGCCATGATGTTAGGGCGTTGGATGCAGCGAGAACAACTACACCATCTGCACGTGCATTTCGCCACCCCCGCCGCGATGGTGGGAATGTTGACCAAAATCGTTTTCAAAGTGGGGTTCTCCTTCACCGTGCATGGTCCAGACGAGTTTTACGATGCGCCAGGCTATAGGCTTACTGAAAAGCTTGAAGCAGCGGATTTTGTGATTTGCATTAGCCACTATGCCCGCAGCCAAATCATGAAACTTTCGCCTGTCACGCATTGGCATAAGTATGACATCTGCCGATTGGGTGTTGACCCGGAACGTTTCGCCCCCAAACCTGAAAAAACGCCAGCCGATGTTTTTGAAGTGCTATGCGTGGGCAGGCTCACACCAGCCAAAGGCCAGCATATCCTATTGGATGCACTTGAACTGCTCATCGCTGCCGATCGCAAGCCACACCTCACGTTTGTTGGCAATGGGCCGGACCGTCCATCGCTGGAAGCGCAAACCCAACGGCTTGGCCTGTCTGATTTTGTCGAATTTGCCGGGTCCGTCAACCAAGACCGCATCTTGGAGTATTACAACAA
>CAIWDB010000351.1 GCA_903911305.1 uncultured Methylococcaceae bacterium
GCCCTTGTCCTCCAATCCGCTAATCGCTTGGGAGATTGGGCAATCGCCACGGAGAGTCAGTCTGTTTATTCAAGCGGCTGTTGATTATATGATTCACCAGACTTTGCAAAAGTAATCTGGGAATTGGTATCCTAGTTTTGATGACGCGCTAGGATACCTTGTTTGTTCGAAGTGTTGAATTTCATTGTAAGTCATCTATTAATCAAAGCGTTTCACTGACCTTTTAACCACAGCAACACGATTTGGAGGAATTTTTATGGGCGTACTAGTCGCAAAAGCTTACCCTACAATATTGTTTGCCAAGGCGGCCGATCATACCTATGTGGAATGCGGAACCGGACAAAAAGGCTGGAGTTGTTGGGGAGGGAAAAGCAATGGCACAGAAATCACTCGTGGCATAGGGAGTACCCTGCGAGCTGATGCCATAGCCCAACCCGACGAGAAAGCCAACATCAAGTGCTATCTTGTGAATGGGGTATGCCACCAAGCCGCCAATCGCATTTTATTGCCAGCCGGAAAACTCGTCCTTAACGCTAGGGGTTATGGTTTGTCCTCAACAATTTTTGGACCCTACGGCCGTGAATTAGTTTGGCCATGTTCAAGCCCCTTTTTGCAGTATCCTGAAATTAGCGGAGATTTACCAGAATGCGTTGGAAGTTCTGAAGCCCTCGAATCCTCAGTAGATACGGAAAGTGCCAGGGAAGAATCGCTGTTTATCCAAAAATCCCTAAACATCTACGATAGAGCTGGGATGTCCATGGCCGTAGAATCGGGAGCTGGCGAAGAAGCAATGACTGAAACGGAATCGGCAATGATAATTGAGTTGTTCAATTTATTCGTTGAATACCGGTTAAAATCAGCAGTCGATGCGACAAAAATGAGGGAACTGAATTCTATCCGTAAACCCCTTGAATTAGATATCCAACAAAATCGAAAGGAGTTTTCCAAAGAGGAGAAAAGTCCATTAGAATTTGTATTGGAGTTTAATCGTTTGGTGACCGAATACCAAGAAAAAATGAAAGGCTTGTTAGCACCAGCAGATTATCAACAACTGTATAATGTGGATCCAACAGAAGATGCCATCTTCTTGGCGGATCCTGAAATTGTCAAGGCAGCTTACGGCGTTGATTTGCTATTTGACCATGACCAGAATAGCGATAGCCCCCACTAATAGCTTTTGGTGGCACAGGAATATACTCATGCGGCAAGGGATTGCCGCCCGTCTCGATTATCGCTTCTTCTGCATCAACTATTTTTTAAGCAGAACAAATATAATAGTTACAAAATCTAATTTCCAAACTCATGAAACATAATAATGACTGATATCCCTAATCATGGTCGTCGATTGTCTGAAGACGAATATCAGCGCTCCATTGTTTCATTGTACAGCGATATTCAGACTAATAATCCCCGCGACCAACAACAATTAATCCGACGCAAAGAATTGGATTTAACAATAGATTTCCGGTTAGGCGTTGATTTCCCCCAAGAACGTCGCGAAGCTTTATGGTCGGTTCAGCAATCCATTGAAAAAAGGCGTATTTTCCTCATGGCAGGATGGCTACTTCGCAAGCTTTTCTCAAACTTACTAAATCAACAATCGAAAAGCATGGCAGATTATATAGTCAATCAGTACAGCAAAGTCTTAACTTCATCAGAGATGTGTGCATTTTTTGGGGAAGATTTTCAAGACCAATAATTTTCTGTGTTATTTTTTAGAGCAAGCAATATAGTACAATCTTGCTAGGTTCGTTAATTCAAGAATTAAATGAGTAAATAATGCTAATTAGCTTTAATTTCTAAATTCTTAGATATCCAACATACCTGAATGTCTGAATAGCTAACAAAAGGAGACCATTTTGTATTTTCTAGCCAATGTCCCCTTTGGGTCGTTATGCAAAGCTTTGCATAACAAACCATTCCCGCCAAAGGATGAACAAAAAATCATTGCAGAATATCTGGACACAAAGGAACAGGAAATTTTGTCAATCAAGGCAACTCTCAGCCAACAGATATCCACTCTCCTCACTTACCGCAAATCCCTCATCCACGAATGTGTCACCGGTCATCGGCATATTACCAAAGAGGATGTTAGTCGCATCAAATCCATGAATACCCAATATTGAATCACTGATATTACGCAGCAAGCCGTCTGTGTTTGGCACATCGCTGGTCTTGCCATGGAGCGTCAAAGCTTGCTTTGACGGGCAAGGCTTGCCTTGCCCCTGCCTGGAGACTGTAAAAATATTTACCCCTCGTGTATCCTGTGCCGATTTAAGCTGGTGTTAGTAAGGCATTGAGTAGGCGATACAAACAGGGGATAGACCGCTTTGAATTCGGGCAACTCCCGTCCCGGTTGGAAGACTGGATAGC
>CAIWDB010000352.1 GCA_903911305.1 uncultured Methylococcaceae bacterium
ATTCGTCAACCGTCGCCAGAATAGCCGGTTCCAGACTGGCGCGGCTGACCCGGCGACGGCTAGGCAAGCTTTCGGCATTGAGATGAATCAATTGGCGGAACAGCCCGGTCAACTGAGTATGCAAGGTTTCCTTGCCTAGCGACTCTTCCAGATCGACTTCCACCGTTGCTATATGTTGGGCTATCGCCCCGGTCAACCCACCCATATTGACATATTCAGTTTCACTGAGTTGGTTGCCTTGCCGCTTGTCAAACAAGGCTTGCAGCACGAAGGCCAGCAACGGGAGATTGCCGGGTTCGGAACCGGCATCCTTAATCAGCCGGGCGACCAATGGCCCAGAAATGCTCAAACCCGCACACGCGGCGGGTTTGGCGATCATATCATGCATCAACCATTGCGCAACGGGACCCAAGGGATAATGGCCGGGGCTGCGCAAGACTTTGAGCAAGTCGGCATGGGCATAGCAATGGTGCAGCCAATCGCTGCGTATCGTCGCAATCACTCGCAAGTTGATTTCCTGCGTGGCGCGGTAGAGTTGAGTGAGAAAAGCATCAACAAGTGAGCGGCCCGCTTCCGATGAGATAGCCCCCTTGTTACCATGGCTCGTCGTTCCGGCAGGGATTGCCGGAACCCAGTCGCCATGGAGGGCAGTCGCAGAATTCACATCCCTGTGTTCTGGATACCGGCAATCCATGCCGGTATGACGGCGTATTTCTTCATTGTTGGAAGCACTGGGCAGGAAAATCTCCTCCAACTGGTCGATAAATACCACCAACTCTTTGCCTTCCAAGCCTTGCTTGATGATTTGATCCAAGCTTGGCACTAAGATTTCTGGCCGGTCCCCCAAGGTCTTGGTCAGTTCAAAAGGATTCAGGCCCGCTTGTTGCGCCGGAACGAACAACACCCGTAGCAGCGCATCAAACGGATGCTCGCCTTGGCTGGGCAGCATATAAACTGTGTGCGTGTCGGCTGGCAAACGGGGCAACACACCGGCATCCACCAGGGACGATTTGCCCGTGCCAGAGTCGCCGCTGATAATCATGAAGCGTCCTTCCGGTTGAGCAAACCGGTCCAACACCTCGTTAACTTCGGTTTCCCGCCCAAAATAGACGGGTGAGAATTTGCGGGTGAAATGAGCAAGTCCGGGGTAAGGCGAGCCTAGTTTTGCGATGTCCCAAGTGATGGCGGGTGGGGTTGGCTGCGCGGTGTGTTGGGGTTTGGCGCTAAGGGATTGAATGACCGCCGCTTGGACTAAACTAGCCAGTTGATGGGGTGAGTCGAAAAAACTGCCCATCTTTTCGAAGGACAGATGCTGGCGCAAGCGCTTAATCTTTGCGCCACCTTCACCTTGGCCGGTGCAATCATCCATATGCAAGCGGGGCCAAGCCATGTTTTCCTCTGCCAAGAAGACCAGACAGGTTTTCCCCACTTTTTCGGCGTAGCGGTATTCCAGTTCGGTGATGGAAAGCCCTTCTGGGTTGCCATGTTCAAACGGTGGAATATAACCGTAACGGAAGGCAAATATTCCGACGTATAGTTCAACTTTGTCAATGTCTTTAAGGCAGGCATCCACTGGACGTTCGTCACGCGCAACATAATCTTCCATGTTGAAGACCCGATAACCAGATTTGCGCAAAGCATCAATCACCGTCCGGCGGTGGTCTTTGAGGTCTTCATAAGTGGATGAAAGATAGATAGTGCTCATGGTCCCACACGGGCGCAAACGCAAAACCCGCACCAAGCTTGCTTCGTGCGGGCTACAAACGGTTTAGGCTAGGTTTGCCCTACCGATTATCTAGATGGAGCAGGCATTAACGCCCGATTGCCGGTCACGCGGAAAGTCCAACCGAATTGGCGGGAGCGGTTCAAACCGGGTTGGATGACGATGGCGCAACCGGGGGTTGCTTGAGGTGCTTCACAGGCAAGCCGCAAGAATAAACCATTGGCGGGTCTCCCCTGAGCAGGACGCCCCACCAACTTGCAACCCGGCACTACGTCAGGGGCCAGTTCCTGAATGTTTAGGGATTGCTCGAACAAGGTTCTGCGCAAATTGCTATATTTAAGGTTCAAGGCCCCCGTGGACTCATCGGCTGAAACCTTAAACCTAGCACGGCGGACCACTGAATAATTCAAAGTCGGTAATGCGCCTACCACCGCTTGGGCGACCTTTTGCAGCCGCTCTGCATCTGCCGGGGAGCAACTGGCATTCGCCATAGGCGAAAGCGGCAACACCAGCATGAAAGCACAAAGCCCTTTAATCACATTTGAACCAAGTTTCATAGCGAAATACCTCCGAGAATTAATTTGTTATTGTGAATGATGTCAGTTGATGAGTCATGAACCCTGCATTGACCGCCTACCCAGTAGGGCAAGCTGACTGACTAGGGGATAGACAGTCGGATCGCAACTAGGTTTAATATTTTGCCCTAAGTCAGGAGATTTGCCTAATCAGTGTTCAAATCCGCTTTAAATGGAGTAGACTTCCCTCATTGTTAACCACTGCCCCCTAGTCAATCGTATGAGCAAGCAAAATTATAAGGAACCCCCCAAACTGTCCGGCGGCTTACCCTTGGTTGGACACATCCCGCAATTTGGCAAAAACCCGCACAAATTCATGCTGGATTTGCGCGAGCAGTTGGGCGATGTCGCGCAATTCAAGTTTTTCCATCTCGACATGGTGTTGATGACCGGTCCCGAAGCCAGCGAGGCGTTTTACCGCGCCCCGGATGAGGTGTTGGATCAAGGCCCGGCTTATAAGATGATGACGCCGATCTTTGGTAAGGGCGTGGTGTTTGACGCGCCGATCAAGCGCAAGAACGAGCAATTGCAAATGCTGATGCCGGCCTTGCGCGACAAGCCCATGCGGACTTATTCGGAACTCATTGTTGGCGAGGTGGAAAGCCTCATCAAAGATTGGGGCGATTCCGGGCAGATTGACTTGCTTGAATTCACCAAAGAACTGACCATGTACACCTCCAGCCATTGTCTGCTCGGGCCGGAGTTTCGCTATGAACTGAGCAATGAATTTGTCGGCATCTATCACGATCTTGAACAAGCCATCAAACCCATCGCCTATATCTTCCCCTATCTCCCATTCCCGGTGTTCCGGCGGCGTGACAAGGCGCGAGTCAAGCTGGAAAAATTGGTGCGCGAGATCATGGTCAAGCGGGCAGGCAAGCAAGAAAACAAGGCCAATGTTTTCCAGACACTGATTGAAGCCAATTATGAGGACGGGACCAAGCTTACCCCTCATGAAATCACCGGCATGTTGATTGCCGCCGTTTTTGCCGGCCATCACACTAGTTCGGGGACGACGGCCTGGGTGTTGATCGAATTATTGCGCCATCCTGAGCATTTACAAAGCGTTTTGGAAGAAGTTGACCGGTTGTTTGACGAAGGGGAGGGCGTTAGTTTTGAGTCCCTGCGCCAAGTCCCCAAGCTGGAAAACGTACTGAAGGAAGTGCTGCGTCTGCACCCGCCGCTGATTTTGTTGATGCGCAAAGTCATGCAAGACTTCCAAGCCAAAGATTTTCTAATCAAGGCGGGAAAGTTTGTTTGCGCCGCACCATCCGTCACCCATCGCATGGCTTCATTGTTTCCCGATCCCGATAAATTTGACCCTGACCGCTACACCCCGGAGCGTTGCGAAGATAAGAATATGTATGTTTGGCAAGCGTTTGGGGGTGGCAGACATAAATGTTCAGGCAATTCATTTGCTGTGTTTCAAATCAAAGCCATCATCAGCACTTTGTTATCGCGCTATGAGTTTGAATTGGTCAACCCGGCAGAAAGTTATCAAGACGATTATCAAAAAATGGTGGTGGAGCCAGGTTCGCCCTGTCTAGTTCGCTATAAGAAAAGGGCCGATGCCAAACAGGCGAGAGCAGTCTCGGCACAATCGGAAGTTCAGGAGACAGTTGAAGCCGGAGGGGCATTCCGAGTCGAAGTGGATTTTGATCTGTGCAAGGGCCATGCAGTCTGCATGACGGAGGCTGAGGAAATTTTCCAAGTCGATGAAAAGGGCAACTTGACAGTCATTGATAAAAATCCCAAGTCAGATTTATTGGAGAAGGCAATGGCGGCGGAAAAGTTTTGCCCAACGAGGGCTATTCGTATCGTCACGGAAGGACGTTGCATGAAGCCGGATTAAGTTTTCATATTAGCAGTGTAGGTGTGGATTTTTTCCCAAGATATTCGTATCTAATGCGAATGAATTCCCGCCTACACGATTCTTACGGGTTAGCTTTGGTGGTTTTTCCGGTGTCACAAGTGATTGGCTTTACTCTCCAACGATGAGACCAATAGTTTGTCCACCCGGTTTTTATCCATATCCACCACTTCGATGCGCAATCCCTCCCACTCAAACCAATCGCTGGCGGTTGGCACATGACCGATTTGTGTCATCACAAAACCTCCAACAGTATGAAAATTGCCTTTTGCCTCGTCTAACAAACCATCGACTTCAAATAAGTCTATAAACTTATCCACTGGTAACATGCCATCAATGAGCCAAGAACCATCTTCACGCTGTACCATCAGTGGTTCTTCCACCAGATCCGCTGACCCTATGTCGCCTACTATGGCTTCCATGACATCGTTCAGGGTCACCAAACCTTCAACTTCGCCATACTCATCGACGACCAACGCAAAATGCATTCTGGTTTTCTTGCATTCCTCCAAAAAGTGCATTAACGATATATTGGACAACACATACAGAGGCGGTTTGGCAATGTTCGGCAAGTCTATGGGTTCGCCCTGAAATTGACTGTTTAGAATGTCTTTGGCCCTTACAATGCCGAGAATTTGATCGAACCCGCCCCGACACAATGGGAACCTGGAATAAGGGCTGTGCATTAGCTTTTCTCGGTTATGTTCGAATGAATCGTCCAAATCCAACATGAAAATATCCTTGCGTGGAGTCATGATGGAAGCAATCACCTTGTCATCCAAGCTAAAAATATTAGAGACCAATTCATGTTCGGAGCGATCAAATACCCCTTCTTCCGTGCCTTGTTCCATCAGGACTTGAATCTCTTCCTCGGTAATGGAGGGTTCCTTCAGTTTACTGCGCCCAAATAACTTCAACGCGATTTCTGTGGAGACACTGAGTAGTTTTATCAAAGGAAACGCAATGACGGACAAAACCTGCATCGGACCGGAAAAAAACGATGCTATCGGCTCCGGGTTGCGCATGGCCAGACGCTTGGGTACTAATTCGCCCACTATCAAGGAAAAATAGGTGACAATCAACACCATCAAGGCAACAGAAATACTTCGACTATAGAGGGCCAACTCCGGCACTTGGGCAATATACGCATTCAATTTATCGGCTATCGCCGATTCTCCAATGGCGCCGTTCAACACCCCGATAAGGGTAATCCCCACTTGCACAGTGGACAAGAAGTGCGAAGGGTCATTTGCCATTTTCAAAGCCCTTGCCGCCCCTGTACGCCCTTCCTCGGCCCAGTGCTGCAATCGGGTTTTGCGCGAAGAAATCAGCGCGATTTCCGACATGGCAAAAATGCCATTCATGACAATTAATGAAATGATTAGGAAAATATCCATGAAAGTGGGTTCGATCAATTATTTAAGTTTCGACACGATGAAAGTTCCCAGATGTATATCAATTTTGAGAATATGGTTAATCAACCAAACGTTGAGGAAAGATAATAAATCCTCCATAAAAGAATTTTTCCATTCAATCGGATCATACGAATTCATGCTGGAAACCCATTTAACGCATCGGAACTCCCGATCAGTAGTTTGTCGGGTTTAAATATCCTCATCCATGGCAATAACTGATCTGCCGAAAGGGGGCGGGAAATAATATAGCCTTGCATTTGGTGGCAACCCATTTCGAGCAACTTTGCAATATGTTCAGGAGTTTCAACGCCCTCCGCGACGATAGACCTTTGGAAAGCCTTGCTAAGGCCAATGATGCCTTCCACAATGGCTAGGGCTTCGGGATCAATCAACATATCACGCACAAAACTTTGGTCAATTTTAACTTCCGCCACTGCCAGATTGCGCAAATAGCGCAAAGAAGAATAACCTGTGCCAAAATCATCAAGGGAGAAACTGACTCCTAAAGTCTGGCACTCTGCAATCACGTTCTGTACCACTTCAAGATCGGGCAAAGCGGATGTTTCAAGAATTTCTATGCGCAAACGGTTTGGTCGGATGGTGTCATGCTCGGCAAACAAGCTTCGTAGGCGTTCTACGAATCCGGGATCATGCAATTCACGGGCAAATACATTGACACTTACCTGCAAGTCCATACCTTCTGATAGCCAAATTTCCATTTGTTGCAAAGCTTTTCCAATTACCCAATTTCCCACAGTGATTGCTAGATCATGGTCTTCGATAAAAGGCAGGAATTTTGCCGGTTCAATCAAACCTAGCACAGGATGATCCCAACGGATTAAAGCCTCGGCAGCAGTGACTTGTCTCAGGTTAAAATCGACCTTGGGTTGGTAATAGAGTTCAAATTCATTGCAGACAAGACCCTTTGCAACGAGTCTGAGCATTTCTTGTTTTGACTCGACACGCTGATCCAAGGAGTTGTCAAAGTAGTGAAAGCAGTTCTTACCGCTTTGTTTGGCGGTGTACATGGCGTGATCTGCGTGGCGAAGCAGAATTTCCGGTTCTGCGTTGTCGCTAGGAAATAAGGTAACGCCTATGCTAGATGAAATGGCGATTGAATGAGTCTCGTCGGCTAGATAGGGTGCTGCAACGTTCTGGACTAGCCTTTCGAGTATATGTTGGCATTCCTCTTCACTGTTAAGGTCGCACAGTAAGATTACAAACTCGTCCCCTCCCAACCGCGCAACGGTATCACCGCCCCTCACGCTGGACAATAACCTTGCACCCACTTCAATCAAAATGCGGTCGCCAACATCCTTTCCTAACCGGTCATTGATTTCCTTGAAGCCGTCCAAGTCAAGGTAACACACTGCCAGTAAATGTTCATCGCGACCGCACTTGGCAACCTCTTGATGCAGGCGATCATTCAGCAATCGGCGGTTGGGGAGTTTTGTCAGCAAGTCTTGGAAAGCCGCAACCCGCAATTGCTCCTCGGCACACTTCAACTCCGTAATATCGGTGATGGAACCGACATAGCCAATTATCCGCCCCGCCGAATCATACAACGCTTCGGCTTGGCCAATTGTCCAGATTACAGAACCATTTTTATGGATGAAACGACACTGAATTTTAAAGGGTTTCTGTTGTTGGACAGATTCATACCATTCATAAAGCGCCAGTTTTCGGTCTTCCGGGTGTATGCAATTTTCAAATCCCGTACCTAGCGCTTCATCCAATGTCATGCCTGTCATGGTACAGAGCTTGTCATTCCAATAAATGGCATGGCCTTGCGCGTCTGTTCGGAAGATGCCAGCGGGCGTGACTTTGGCGAGTGTGCGGAACCACTCCGCACTTTCGCGCAATGCCATTTCGTTGAGCTTGTGGGCGGTAATGTCCAAACAAATTCCTGCCATTCGTTGTGGCTTTCCGCCCCTTCCATAATATGTATTACCTAAAGCACTGATCCAAATGATGTTGCCGTTCTCGATGACAATCCGATACTCGTTTTCCAGAGGAACTTGATGTTCAATGGAGTGATTGATTTTTTCCAAAAACCTAACACGATCCTCTTCATGCATAATTTTCAGTACAGCCTCAAAAGAAGGCTTAGTTGAAAGCGGGAGATGAAACAATGCAAAAAGTTCCTTTGACCATTCGATATTCCCTGTGGCAATATCCCAATCCCACATCCCTGCATTGGCAGCTTGATGGGCGATCTTTATCCCTGTATGAATCAGTTCCAAGTTGTTATTGGCGATGCCTTCATGTTCTGGGTTCTGAGGGGCATTCTCCGAAACGCCGACTGAGTGGTCGGAATGCCCGGTTGACAGTTCTTCTATGGACTTGCTTGAACAGGGACTTATAAAACAATCACCCCCACCTTCCAGATGAGGCTGGCGTAATGGATCTTTCAACTTCAACCTATTTTCGGTGGTTGTTAAATTCTGGTTTGCCATTTAGCTTGAGACACTTTTATGGATTAGTTAAATGTTCGCCACGCTGGAAAATGGTTTATCAGGATAGCATAACTGGACGGACATCGCTCTTGAGTTCACATTGCCAGTTGGGAACCACTTGTGAATCTGTTAAACCATGTTTCCAAAATCTAAAATCCCCAATAAAAAAGTCTGGTTCTTTTCGATAGGTTATGCCTAAAATAAAGAGATGATTGTGGATAAAGAAATGACAGAACGAAAAATAGCCGACATTTTAATAGACCAATCCCTTGAAATAAGTGATCGCAATTTAAGGGTAAGGATTAAACAAATGGATACAATTTATGCTGTTTCCAAATTGACACGATCCAAACTAGGGCGATCCGAATTTCTGGCTCAGGTAATCAGTGTCTTGCCTAATGCTTTATTATATCCTGAGGATGCCGAAGTCATGATTCGATTAGCCGGTAAGGTGTATCAGTCTGACGGTTATGTTCCAATGCCCCATCGACTGGTTGCCGACATCGTCACTCAAGAAGGTTTCGCTGGGCAAATCACCCTGATCTATCGAAATTCCCATCTTGGCCTGGATGTTGGGCCCTTCAGCCAAGAAGAGCAAGCCTTGCTTGATGAAATTGCCGCCATGGTAAGTTACTTCATCGAACGCCAGAAGAGCGAGGAAAAACTTAAGCTGAGTGCAAAAGTTTTTGAATCCATTAAGGAAGGCATATCCATCACTGATGCCCATGGGAACATTCAATCCGTTAACCAGTCCTTTTGCCAAATCACTGGATATGGTTTTGGAGAGGTTTACCGCCAAAATTTTAGGATTCTCAAATCGGGAAAGCATACCGCAGAGTTTTACCGTGATATGTGGAAAGAACTGGAAGCCAATGGGAACTGGTCAGGTGAAATCTGGAATCGCAGGAAAAATGGGGAAATCTACCCAGAATGGCTGAGCATTTCCAAAGTGACGGATGACCGTGGTCGAGTGATTAATTATATCGGGCTTTTCATGGACATTAGTTCACTCAAAGAAGCCGATGAGCGGATACTTTTCTTGGCCCATCACGACCCTTTGACTGGCTTGCCCAATCGCACCTTGTTGCGCGACCGGGTGCAGCAGGCATTTTGTCAAGCAGACCGGGAAGGCACAAAAGTTGGCTTCTTATACCTCGACCTTGACAACTTCAAATATGTAAACGACAGTCAGGGGCATCCGGCAGGGGATCAATTGCTCAAGCAGGTTGCGAATTGCATCAGATCTTGTGTGCGCAATAGCGATACGGTAAGCCGCTTGGGTGGTGACGAATTCGGCGTGGTTTTATCTAATATGCGTTCCCCTTTTTACCTTGCTGGGATTGCCGAGAAAATTTTGGCTTCAGTTTCAAATGCCGTTTCCGTTGATCAACAATTTATGCGGGTATCGTTTAGCATAGGCGCGGCAATCTACCCTGATGATGGAGAAGATTTTGACACCCTGCTCAAATTAGCGGATACCGCACTCTATGAAGCGAAGGAAAGCGGAAAAAATACCTATAAATGCTTCACTCCCGTCATGGCACAAAGCATGCTTCAACGAGTAAGCATAGACAATGATTTGCTATTGGCCATTAAGCTAAAGCAGTTTTTTTTGGAATACCAACCTCAATTCGATATAGCCAGTGGTAAGGTTATCGGCATTGAAGCGTTTGTTCGATGGCAGCACCCTAAACTCGGCATCATACCCCCGTCGCGCTTCATACCTGTCGCTGAGCAAAGTAACGTGATTGGGGAAATTGGGGATTGGGTGCTGCGGGAGGCTTGCCGCCAAAACAAAGTTTGGCATGATGCGGGTTACAGTCTGCCAATCGCAGTCAATTTATCAACCTGTCAATTTGCCCGCTACGATATGAGCCGATTGGTCAAAGAAGTGCTTGAATCGACCGGTTTGCCCCCTTCGCTGTTGGAACTGGAGATTACCGAATCAGTGTTAAGCAAAAACACAGAGATCAATTTGCAAGTTGTAAAGTCCTTGCGTGCGCATGGTGTTCGGTTTTCTATTGATGATTTTGGCACTGGTTATACCAATATGACCTATTTGCAACGTTTCTCAGTCAACCGACTTAAAATCGACCAATCCTTTATTCGTGATGTCTTGACCAGTAAAGACGATGCGACAATCGTGACTGGCATCATCAAAATGGCCGAGAGCATGGGAATTAACACCATTGCCGAGGGAGTGGAAACCCAAGGGCAAAGTGACTTCCTGCGAGAAACAGGCTGCACAGAATTGCAGGGTTTCTTGCTCGGCCCGCCTTTAGGCCAGAAAGAAATGACCACGCTGCTGATGATGCAAGCCAGTCTAGCCGTTAGCCCATCTTTCGAGTCATCTGGGAGTCCGCCGGCATCTGCAAGCCTTTGAGCAAACTTTGTCGTCAAGCCTTTGGCGGCACAAAGCCTTCGGGAACTGCCGCCCCATCCCCAAACAAGAACTTCTCCCGTTCAGAGGCCAGATATTGTTTATCCTTGGCTTGAAAAGGAGTTAGTTTATATTCGTTAATTAACATGGTTTGCAGTTTGAGCCATTCTTGCCAAGCTTGCGCCGACACATGTTCAAAAATTCGCTGGCCTTGTTCGCCCGGAAAAGGGGGTTGTTCCAGGCCTTCCGCTGCTTTACCCAGTTTTACACAATTGACTGTTTTGCCCATGCCTGCTTATTCCACTTGTAGGTTGATAATGAAGTTTTGTCGCTTTATCTAGTTAGCATTTATTAACTGATGTTACGCACGGATGCAAGTTTACTGATTTTCTAGCTTAACGGGAACGTCAAAGCAAGCCCTTCGACTTCGCTCAGGACAGGCTTTGACGCTCCAAAACTAGGTCGCTGAGTCACATTGGTTGTTAATAGATTCGATCAAACCCCTCACCGGAGCGGGAAATGGGCTGGAATCCTCTGGCCTAAACCATGCGGCACCCGCCTCGGCAATTGCCAAATTCCGTCCGACTTGCCCGATGAAGGGCGTGAAGTCTAAATGATAATGGCTGAAAGTATGCCGCCGTTGGGGCAAGGACTCAAGCTCTGCGGCAATTCTTTTTTGTAGACACCAATGGGCAAGGTCATCGGCATTGGCAAATTCGGGGAAACTCCAAAGCCCACCCCAAACCCCGCTCGGCGGTCGTTTTTCGAGGTAGAACAGCCCTTCCCCGTCATGCAAAACCAGCATCAGACACTGCCGAAAAGGGATATTCTTTTTGGGTCTAGGGGAAGGCAGCACTCCTGTAAGGTTTAACCGGAGCGAAAGGCAACTCGTCCGCAAAGGGCAAACGCCGCAATTCGGACGGCTGCGTGTGCAAACGGTCGCGCCCAAGTCCATCATCGCTTGGGTGTACTCGGCTACCCGTTTGTATGGGGTTAGGCTTTCGCTGATGCGCCATAATTCTTGGGCAATCTTGGCATCGCCCGGCCAGCCTTCAATGGCAGCATAGCGAGACAGGACTCTTTTGACATTGCCATCCAAAATAGCGGATCGCAAACCGAAGGATAAGCTGATGATTGCCCCGGCGGTGGATCGGCCTATACCGGGCAGTGCGGCCAATAATTCGGCATTGGTGGGTATTTCACCGGCATAATCCCTTAGTAGGGTTTGCGCGGCCTTTTGCAAGTTGCGCGCCCTTGCGTAATAACCCAAACCTGACCAATGCCCTAACACTTCGTCCTCTTCGGCTTCAGCCAAGGCTTGCAGGTTGGGGAAGCGTTCCATGAACCTAAGAAAATAAGGAATCACCGTGTTGACTTGGGTTTGTTGCAACATGATCTCAGACACCCATACGCGGTAGGGGGTCGGGTCAATCTGCCATGGTAAATGCTTGCGGCCTTCTTGATCGAACCAAGCAAGCACGGCGGATTGGAACTCTTGTATGGGCAACATGAATCTCTCTTCTGGGGGTCAGTGGTACGTTACGGCAATCATCATACCGTATCGCATCATCGCCAGTAAGAGGATCAAATTGTCGTAGGCACTATGTTAGAAATCACGCACGAGAAGGGGAGGGCGGCAACCTCTTGTCGCCGACAGGACCTATGGCAGTCTGAAGGCTACCCTGCAGGTGATTATATTCTTGTTAATGATACCAAGCATAGACGTTAAGGTTGCTTACTTATCATTCTGGAAAATTCTCATGTTGCGTTTTTTAAGCCAACTCAACTACGTTTGTATTACCGCCTTCAGACGGAACTGACCGCAGAAGACCGGCTGAAGCCAAGGCTACCATGGTTGATTTCACTAACCAAAACCGCGTATTGACAAAATGAGTATTGCCGGTTTGTTCCAGACTGATTGGGTAATGACACGATTTGCTTTAAAATGAGAATCAACTCAGATGTGTAGGAAATCTTCTGTTTCCAATGCATTCTATTTAACGTAAAACATCACTTAAATTGATTATGAACTCAAATCCCCGTATTTTAGCTTGGTGCGCAACTGCACTGATTCTCAGCGGTTGTGGTCTGAAGGGTCCTTTGTACTTTCCCCCGCCTGAACAGGAGGAAGGTCAAGCATCTGCAAGCAATGCAGTAAAACCACCCAAATCGGTCTCATTGAAAAAAAGCCAACAACAAAAGAATCAATCGGGGGTTCAGAATGCCCCTCTGCAATCAGTTCCACCAACCAGTGACCAACCCAAATAAATACAACCTACGCCCTATAGCCAAATAAACAACGATGGATTATTTTAATTATCACCAGGGTTCCCTTTGCGCCGAGTCTGTGCCTTTAGGCGAGATCGCCGAGCGCTTTGGGACACCTTGCTATGTCTATTCCCGCGCCACCTTGGAACGTCACTGGCATGCATTTGACCGATCCTTGGCCAGCCGCCCTCATTTGGTTTGTTATGCGGTCAAGGCCAATTCCAACCTTGCCGTATTGAACGTGTTGGCTCGGCTTGGTTCAGGCTTTGACATTGTCTCCATCGGTGAATTGGAACGAGTGCTGGCGGCGGGCGGGGAAGCCAACAAGATTGTGTTTTCCGGCGTGGGCAAGCGTGTAGATGAATTGCGCAGGGCATTGGAACTTGGCATTCGCTGTTTCAATGTGGAAGTGCCGGGTGAATTGGATCGGTTAAATCAAATCGCCGGCGAATTGAGGGTCAAGGCGCCTGTCTCCCTGCGCGTCAACCCGGATGTGGATGCAAAGACTCATCCCTATATCTCGACAGGTTTAAAGGAGAATAAATTCGGCATTGATATAGCCCAAGCCGTTGCAGAATATGAACGCGCTGCCTCATTGCCCCATTTACATGTCGTTGGCGTAGATTGTCATATAGGTTCGCAACTGACCAGCACAGGCCCATTCTTGGATGCCTTGGATCGGGTGCTGGAATTGGCTGGGTCGTTGCAACAACGCGGTATTACCCTTCATCATTTGGACTTGGGAGGCGGTCTTGGGATTCGCTATCGTGACGAACAGCCTCCCGAACCGGATGAATTGGCTTTGGCAGTCAACGCGAAGCTGAAGGACACCCCCTACGAAATATTGATCGAGCCAGGACGGGCCATTGTCGGCAATGCCGGGATTTTGCTGACGCGGGTGGAATACTTAAAATCCAATAGCGTTAAAAATTTTGCCATCGTCGATGCGGCCATGAACGATTTGCTTCGCCCTGCGCTTTATAATGCTTGGCAGGCAATTTTGCCTGTGCGCGAGGGCGGCAATGGCGAAGCAAAAATATGGGATGTCGTTGGCCCAATATGCGAGACAGGGGATTTTTTAGGCAAAGAACGGACACTGGCCATCCGTGAAGGTGATTTGCTCGCAGTCCGCTCGGCTGGTGCTTATGGTTTCAGCATGAGTTCCAATTATAATTCCAGGCCACGCCCGGCGGAGGTTATGGTCGATGGCGATAAGGCACACTTGGTCAGGGCTAGGGAAACGTTAGAGAGTCTGTATGCTGGGGAAGCTGTTTTGAAATGATGCTGAAATTCACCAAAATGCATGGATTGGGCAATGACTTCGTCGTCATTGATGCCGTCCGCCAAGAAGTCAACTTGAATCGAGAACAGGTTCGGCATATCGCTGACCGTCATTTCGGTGTGGGGTGCGACCAATTGTTATTAGTGGAAAACCCCTCCAATGATAGCGCAGACTTCCGTTATCGTATTTTCAATGCCGACGGTGGCGAGGTGTCACAGTGCGGCAATGGCGCTCGCTGTTTCGCCCGCTTTGTCCATGAACAAGGATTGAGTGACAAGCGCGAATTGCGAGTGGAGACAAAAAGTGGGCGTTTGGTACTTAAATTCAGAGAAGATGGTAATATTACCGTTAACATGGGTGTCCCACGTCATGAACCGGCTAAAATTCCGCTCTTGGCTGACTGTGAGGCTAAATCCTATTCTATCGAAGTCGAAGGAGAGCCTTTGCAGATTGGCGCTGTGTCCATGGGCAATCCCCATGCTGTGCTATTAACCGACAATGTTGATGATGCGCCCGTCTCCACAATCGGCCCGGCTTTGGAATGCCATGCCATGTTTCCAGAGCGAGTGAATGTCGGTTTCATGCAAATTGTAGATATTCATCACATCAGGCTGCGTGTTTTTGAACGCGGCAGCGGGGAAACCTTGGCTTGCGGTAGCGGTGCATGTGGCGCGGCTGTCGTGGGGATCGAGCAGGGTTTGTTGAAAAGCCCGGTGCAAGTGGATTTGCCCGGCGGTTCCTTATCAATCTCTTGGCTTGGCCGGGGTGAAGTTGTGTTTATGACCGGGTCAGCCGTCACTGTATTTGAAGGTAAAATCGAAATATGAAGTTGAACAATGCCCAAAAAGCCAGCCCTGAAGTCTTCTCGGCATCCGACATTGAGGCGTGGCTGAGCCGACACCCTGATTTTTTTCAACGACATCCCGATTGCCTTGAAAATTTGAAATTGCCTCACGCTTGTGGAGATGCAGTCTCTTTGATCACCCGGCAAATCGAATTGTTGAGGGAAAAAAATAGAAAATTGCATACGCAACTGAATGATATTCTGCAAATTGCACGGGACAACGACACCCTACTGAGACGTTTTCACCAATTGACCATTGCCATGCTAGACGCAAGTTCATTGGATGACGCACTGGCGGCTTTGCGGTGGTTGTTACACGATTGCTTTCAAGCCGACTTCGTTGCGGTGCGTTTGATTCATCCGCTGATTGATTGCTCGGTGGGCAATCTGTGCATAAGCCATGATTGCCCGCAACTCTCTCACTTCAAGCAAATTTTGGAGGCGGGCAAACCCGAATGTGGAATACCTAGCCTGGAACAAGCCACCTTCTTGTTTGGGGCAGAGTCTATTGAAGCACAGTCGTATGCGCTAGTACCCCTGCAACATGCCGGACTCAAAGGCATCCTTGCAATCGGCAGCCGTGACCCGGAACGTTTTGAACCGGGTATGGGCAATCTATTCCTATCCCAGATGAGTGACGTTGTAGCGGCCCGCTTCGTCTCATTGTTGGAAACAAACGTACAGAATCCGGGATGAACCCAAAGGCTCAACAACAATTGGAACGGTATCTGGAGATGCTGCAAGTGCGTCAGAGGGTGTCAAAACACACCTTTTATGCCTATAGCCGTGATTTGCAAAGATTGACCGATTACTGTGCTTTATCACAGCTAGGTGATTGGGAAGATGTTCGTGAACATCATGTCCGTTCCCATATGGCAACCCGGCATCGCGCCAACATAGGAAGCCGCAGTCTACAGAGGGAACTGTCGGCAATACGTGGTTTCTTCGACTTTTTGGTAAGAGAGCAGCGACTGGGTATGAATCCGGCACGCGGGGTACATGCCCCAAAGGCGCCGCGCAAACTGCCCAAACCTTTAGATGTGGATCGAATGTCGGCAATGCTAGATGCCCAACGTGACGATAAGCTAGAAGTTCGCGATGTTGCCATGTGGGAGTTGTTCTATTCTTCCGGGCTTCGCCTAAGCGAACTAACCGGACTGGATTGCCACGATGTCGATCTAGTTGAAGGCTCAGTCTTTGTCCGTTTTGGCAAGGGCAACCGCTCCCGTTATGTTCCGGTGGGTGGAAATGCCTGCGAAGCGATAACACGTTGGTTGAAAATCCGGGAAAACTACCTAAAGGGCATGGAGCCAGCCTTGTTCATCAGCCGACTTGGCAAGCGCATTGCCACTCGCAGTGTTCAGCAGCGTTTGGAGCGATGGAGGATTAAAATGGGTCAAGATGTTCATGTTCACCCACACATGCTTCGCCACTCCTTTGCCAGCCACATGCTTGAGGGAAGCGGGGATTTGCGTGCGGTCCAGGAAATGCTAGGTCACGCCAATATCTCCACCACGCAAATTTACACCCATCTTGACTTCCAGCGTCTAGCTACGGTTTATGACCAAACCCACCCCCGTGCAAGAAAATGCAAAGATTGAACTAACTAGCGTCTGTACTGGGAACACGAATACGATATAATCGCCCCATTCGGGAAATCGCCACAGGACCAACTATGTCAGTGCCAAAGAAAACAACAAGCCCAGTAAAACCACCGAACGCCGGTGTGTTGGATATTTTGAATCCGAAAACGCTCAAGGAAAAAGGCCCACTGTGGACGGTGGGAGGTGTGATTGTTTTCATCGCTCTTCTTTTATTCGGAATTGCCGAATATTGGGGCGACGAGGAGCCACGATTTGACGTACTCCAAGTAGCGATGAAAGATGCTGGAGTGGAAAATCCCAAGGACATGCCGTTAGGATATGCTTATGCCACTGCCCTGATCGACATTGCCGACACGTTGTTGCATAAGCCTGGTGGATTCTTATCGAACGATATGTTTCCCCCCGGCGTACTGGAAGACAACATGCCACAATGGGAATACGGCGTTCTGACTTCCTTGCGTGACGGGACATCTGCTTTGCGTAACCATATTGCCCGCGCCCAATCGCAGTCCAAAGAAGATGCCGACTTGGCCAAGGCAGAGCCAATGTTTTACTTCGACCACAAATCTTGGCAGTTGCCTTCTTCTGAATCCGAATATTCCAAAGGTATCGAAGCCATGGAACGCTACCGCGAACGGTTAAGGAAAAAAGGCCCTGCTGGTAATACCACGGGTAGCGAGGCGGGCAACGAATCCCAATTCTATTCCCGAGCGGATAATCTGCGCCAATATTTGGAAATTCTGGAAAAACGCCTAGGCAGTTTGTCCAACCGCCTGAGCGCCAGTGCGGGTGATGCAAGGCAAATTAGCCAAGAAGACGGACGGGTGGCGGTGACCAAGACGTCTTGGTGGAACATCGACGATATTTTCTTCGAAGCGCGTGGATATTGTTGGGCGACGATCCATATTTTAAGGGCGGTCGAGTTCGACTTTCGCGACATTCTTGGCAACAAAACAGCGCTAGTGTCATTGCAATCCATCATTCATGAGCTGGAAGACGGCCAAGGTGCTTTTCTCAGTCCGGTAATCCTTAATGGTGGCGGTTTTGGCTTGTTCGCCAATTATTCTTTGACCCTAGCCAATTACATAGCCCGTGCCAATGCTGCCACCATCGATCTGCGCAATCTATTACAACAAGGTTAATTAACCAAGCCGTCTTGGCATTTCTATCTGGAAATGTTTGCGACGGCCATAAGCTTAGACTGTGGAGTTTTTGTTAAAATGAACGATAACAATCAGATGCGTCCCAACGCCATTGTGCGAATTTTTTTTGTTGTTCTTTTCAACCTCATCAATTGGTTTGTGGGAAAGTTGATTTTATTGCTGGCCTTTTACCAGTTCCTAACCCATCTTTTGACTGGAGGTGTTTCGGATCGAAGCATACGGTGGGGAGAGGCAATGTCTAATTGGACTTGGCAGTTGATGTTGTTCATGACCTACAAAACCGAGCATATGCCCTTTCCATTCCACAAGATGGGTCCTGAACCGGACAAGGAGTGAGCGTTCTTTTCCGTTCTAGCCTTGCCTAAAATACGGGGTTGAGCCACTGCAAAAGGCTACCCGCTCATTTGCTGTAACTTACCCCACTCGTCGCTATCCTCTATCTTTGGAGGCAGTCATGCTAGATGTGACTGCCAATCAAATGTTCAATGAAACGATTACAGCCATTTCGTAAAATTACAAACAGTGCTATCCATGTTGCCTTTTAATCATGCGAAGATAGGCACTGGACTGACGGCTATGCAACAAACAAGAGAACTTTAAACCATTTGTTTGAGTGGTTGTATAATTCAAGTCTCAAAGTTGATCAGTATCATTAGCGGGCTTCAGTTTTTTCTCATTAGGAACATCAAAGTCTCGTCCAACCCGCCCATCAAATAAATTTATTCTTAAAATATCAAGTTATAGTATTTTGATAATATTTTTCTACTTTGATTTCTACTGATTCTTAATAATTCATGCGACCATGGTAGTTTATAATAAAATTAAACTTAAACATTCTACGTTTCTATTCTAACATTTTGTTGGGAAACGGCGATGACCGCTTCCCAACTAAATTTAATTGGATGACTGATTTATTCTGCTAAATGTTCAGGCGATTGACTGGCCCAAGCCGGCTTTTTTGGCCCCGGAGTATTGCCGAACAAACCACCGTCACCGCAAGCGGATAAGAAAGCACCGATCAGACAAAGCATGATGATATTTTTTACGAGAGACATGAAAACCTCTTTGTAGTGATAGGGTTCAGTAAGAGTCTGATTGGAAATAAAAATCCTCTTCATGGCATTGTAAGCCCCGACAAATATGCCGACAACATTGCCGTATAACTCCGAATTTACCCTGATTATTTTGAAAATGCCGAATGGCTCATATCCATGTATCCACAGCGAATCGGCTACAGCCAGTTTCTAGTTGATTCGACTGCCTACTCATGAAGTCACATAAGCATGAGCCATAATCGTCACTTTAGCAATCTTTAAAGTAAGCAGCTTAATATCCACAATCTATATTGTGGTTTTTAGGTTGAAATTACTAAGGATATAAAGCCTTAGCAAGAGCTTAGATGAATATACAAGGATATAAACCTACAAATGTATTGAAACTTTAAATGGATGTAGTTCACATTGCAAATAATTGGGAGTAGAATTTAAACGCTCCCAAACCTCAACAGTATCCCAATAGATTAGGTTTGCTGGAGAAACCATCACACTTTTTTATTAAAAGGGGAAACCAAGGGGTTATGACTATGTTAGAATCCACACGAGCCATCATGGGAATTATTCGGCTGATTACGGGCATGTCATGCCTTGCGTTTGCATCGCAAACATTGGCTGAGGTTCAATTCCCCGATGCCGGCGCGATTATGCGCAATCAGCCACGTCCGTTGATGAACGCCCCCACTGTTCAACCGCCCATTGCCGTGCCGAAGCCAACTGCCCCATCGGCAGGGCAAAGTGGCAAGCTTATCGCAAAAAAATGGAATGTGACGGGAGCGACATTAATCCCTAAAGCCGAATTGGAAGCTTACATTGCCCCTGACCTAGGCCGCGAACTCACTGTACAGGATTTATGGGCAGTTGCTCAAAAAGTGGCAATGTACTATCGTGAACGGGGCTACTTGGTGCGTGCTTGGCTTCCCCAGCAAAAGATCGCTGACGGCGAAGTGGAAATTCGGGTAGTTGAGGGTAACTTGGAAGATGTCAACATCACTAACCCTAACAACGTGATTTCCTCAGAGACGGCAAAAAAAACAATCCTCGCGGCGCAGCCTGCGGGACAGGTTATTCGTATGGATGATTTGGAGCGAGGGGTGCTGCTGCTCAACGATCTGCCCGGGGTGTCCGCCATTCCCACCCTCAAGCAAGGAACCAAGCCAGGAACCACTTCCCTTGATTTGAACATCGAATCACGCCCCACCATTAATGGAAGCCTTGATTACGCCAATGCCGGTATCAACACGGTCGGCGAACATCAATTTGGTGGGTCACTTTTCATCAACAACCCCTTCGGTATGGGCGACCAAGCCACTTTTCGCTTACAAGGGGGTTCGGGAAACGTCTATGGCCGTATTACCTACACCATGCCCATTGGATATTCCGGTTTGCGGGTAGGTGTGGCAGGCTCTGGCATGTATTACGTGTTGAGCAGCGTGGCATACTTCGAAGATCTGAGCAGCAGAGATGTCGATGGCGATGCTTGGGTAGGAGGCACTTTCGCCAGTTATCCATTAATCCGCCGCAGCACGACCAATCTTTATACATTGGCAGGATTCGATACACGCCGTTACCACAATGTCAGCAACATATCCACGTTAAGCGATAAAACCATTAATGTCGGTTATGTCGGCTTACAGGGTGACCACAGAGATAGTTTGATTGGGGGGGGGTTTAGCAATTTTAGCTTTTATTTAAGTGCAGGTGACCTAGACACCAAAGATTTTAAACCGTATTACGACTTTGATCAACTAACCGCCAGAACCCAAGGTTCCTATCAGAAATTCACCTTAGCCTTTTCTCGTTTGCAAAAAGTGTACGGGCCCTTTAGTTTCTGGAGCAATTTCGTCGGACAATTGTCCACCAAAAACCTAGACTCCTCAGAAAAATTCAGTTTAGGCGGGCCGTATGGCGTTCGTGCCTATCCGGTCAACGAAGCGTTGGCCGACGAAGGTTATCTGATGAATTTTGAACTACGCTATGATGTATATAACAATGTGCAGTTAGTTGGATTCGTAGACCATGGTGGAGTTACCTTGCACAACAATCCATGGCTAGGCATTGATAATGGACTTGGCAACTTCAACAACAGTTATACTTTAAGCGGTGGTGGTTTCGGGGTAAATTGGATTTCTCCCGGTGACTTTGCCGTCAAGTTGAGTGTGGCCCAGCGCATAGGCACGAATCCGGGCGCATCAAGTAAAGGTAGAGATGTCGATGGCACCTATGACACACCCCATTTTTGGGCTCAATTGAGTAAATATTTTTAACAACCAGTGACTTTCGGATGATGTCACCGAACCGATAAAACACAATAATTGGAGACATATGTCATGGACACCCCGAATGCAAACCGTAGCTTTAAGCTTCAACCCATCGTTTTGGCGATCCACTTGGCCTTGGCCGGTGCCGCCTTGGCAGAACCCGCGCCGAACGAACTGCCCATGGGCGGGCAGGTTGTCTCTGGACAGGCGGTGATCCAGCAGTCGGGGGGGCAGATGGACATCCAGCAAAACTCCGCGAGGGTCGCGCTGGACTGGCACACCTTCAACATCGGTTCGCAGGCGCAAGTCAACTTCCAACAGCCAGACGCCAATTCCGTGGCGCTCAATCGCGTCGCGGCGGGGAATGCGTCGGTCATTGAAGGCAAGCTTACCGCTAACGGCCAGGTATTCCTGGTCAACCCGAGCGGTGTGCTGTTCGGGAGCGGCGCACAGGTGGATGTGGGCGGGCTGGTGGCGACCACGATGAACATCAGCAACAAAGACTTTGCCGACGGCAACTACCGCTTCACCCGCGACGGCTCGACCGGGGAAGTGATTAACCAAGGCCAGATCAGGGCGGCCAACGGCGGCTACATAGCCTTGGTGGCGGCGACGGTGCGCAACGAAGGCACGATACAAGCCAACGGCGGCGGCACGGTGGTATTGGCGGCGGGGGACGGGGCCAGACTGGAGTTTGGCGACGGCAGGCTGATGAACATTAAAGTGGACCCGGCCACGGTCAAGACGCTGATTGAAAACAAACAACTGGTGCAGGCCCAAGACGGGCGGGTGCTGATGACGGCGGTGGCGGCGAGCAAGCTGCAAGGCGCGGTGATCAACAACGCCGGCGCGGTGGAGGCCAATTCGATCAAGTCCGAGGGTGGCGTCATCCGGCTTACCGGGGCTGACGAGATTGGCAACACCGGCACCTTGGACGC
>CAIWDB010000353.1 GCA_903911305.1 uncultured Methylococcaceae bacterium
ATAGGCCCATTCCAGACCAAGCCATGTACACAAAAACTACAAGGTTGGCAACCAACAGCCAAGGCGTTAAATAAAATTTTTTAGTAAGGCTTAACTGATGACTGGGGAATTTGTTCGAGTGCAACTTTTTTCTTTATCCTTTGCTATTGGGTCAGAAGGTGAATTTCAACACTTTCAAGAGCTTAAAAGGGTAATCAACATACCATGTTCCAAGCTGGAAACCTTGATATGAATTTGAATGGCGATTACGGTGATCGTCATGCCATTTTACTTCTCTTCGAATTGATAAACACTGGGCTGATAGACTGTAAACGGAAAATGGTGATTTAACATTCGGTATTTTTAGTGCCTTTATCTGGCATTGGCGTACCAATTTGGATTTGTTTCTGGGGTATGCAAATGTCAGTTTCGAACCATAATAACGGACGAGCGATGACAAGAACGTGACTGACAGGTAGGGTCGGGGCAGGCCAGCCAATCATTGCCGCATCATGCCGACCATGCATCGGGCTAGCGTTTCGGTTGCGTAGGCTGGGATGTAAATCAACACCGAAGTTTTTCTAGGTTCAACACGGTAAATTTCCAAACGACCCATATATCAATACATTATTATCAATTACTTAAGAAAATTGACACTGGAAAGGAAAGTGTTGAAAGCTGGTAATTCTTCAATGTTGATTAACAGGCGTAATTTATTGGCCTATCGAAAACCAGCACATTTTTGCAGTGCTATACTCAGTGGGCAGAGGCAATCACGAACATCTCTGATGCCTCTCCTCTCCTCAGGTGCGCTCCCAACAAAGACGAATGCAAACTCAAATGGGATGGGCACCTCATTCCCGCACCGCTGGTCGATGCGGTTTTTTATTGGATAGTTAGCAATCGATAGGTGACAATCATGGTCATAAGGAAACATCAATCACTTCGCCGACCGACTAAACTGGCAATGGTCTTGCCGCTGTTGGTTTTTTCGCTGCTTTCACTCTACGCTGTCGAGGCATTTTCTGCCCCGGCAAATCCCGAACCGTTTACCATCCAGCAACCGGACGGGCAAACCATCACCGCCCGAAGGCAGGGTGACGAATGGGGCAACTGGGTGGAAACCCTTAGCGGCTATACTATAGCCCCGGACCAAAACAAAGTCTGGCACTATGTCGGCGAATATGCTGAGCCTATGCTCGCCCAAGGGCTAAACCAAGGCGATACCCCTCTAGAGCAACCTGTTTTGACCAATGTGCCTGCCACCGATCCACCCCCGGCCGGATTGCTTAAGCATGCTCATCCGGTGAGTCGGAAACCTTCGGTAAATCTGAACATGCTCCCGGCAAATGAAAATTCCATCTTTGCGCTCTATGATGCCTGCACTATTGCATCAGCGCATAAAGCATATAAGGTACTCTTCATCCTAGCCGACTTCAATAATCAGCGAGGATACTATCTACAACCGGATTGGATGCCCTTAATCACGAACAATATTAATAGGAACAGCATTGATAGCTATTACCGCCAAGCTTCCTATGGCAAAGTCAGCATGACACCTGCTGAGGAGGACGACTCGGCCTTGGGTAACGGTGCCGCAGCCAATAATGGAGTCATTGGTTGGGTCAACATCAGCCAAAAGTTGAAAGACCTAGAGACATCCCTCGATATGCCTGATAAATCAGGCAATCATCCATTCCCTGCGGGCAGTGATAAAGGAGACAATAAATATAATCGGTTGATCGCCAAAGCGGCGATGCAAGCGGCCGAACCCTACATTGATTATTCAAAATATGACAACAATCCAGTAGATGGTTTCGTCACATCCGATGAATTGGCCATCGTCGTCGTCGTCGCTGGTTACGAGTCGGGAGACGCTGCCGCATTACCCAACGTATCTGCGCATGCGTGGAATATATTCGATGGTGAACCTCTTGATGAAGGCTATCCTGAGTTCACCGGAAAATCTGATCCGTCCAAAACAGTGAAACTCGGCGCACCTAAAGCCGGTGTGGGTCCGCTGAATGGAAGCTCCGGGTATTCCATGATTGGTGAAAAGTATTTAAAGCCAGCGACACCCCCTGATATTATTCCTTACTATTTTCAATCTCCTACAGGGACTATTGACCACGAACTCGGTCATCAGATATTTGGCCTTCCCGACTTATATGATATAAACACTACCAAAGCCCCTAATGGCGAGATTAACCGAGGTGCGGGTTCGTGGAGTGTAATGGCGACAGGGAATTATGGTGCCAAGACCGGCGAAATTCCGGGGGAAACACCAGTTTTGCTGGATGCTTGGTCGAAACTGCAATTATGTTGGATTAAGACGATACCGAAAAGGGATCGGGTCGAATTGAAAGCAGCCGGGTCTGACGAGGGTACCAGCCAAAATTCCGTTTACAAGATAAGCATCAAAGACTCGGAGAAGGAATATTTCCTCATTGAAAACCGGCAAAACCTAGGCTATGACCAAGGTTTACAATACTATATTTCAGACTTTAGCGGCGGTCTCGCCATCTGGCACATCGACGATAGCATCTCTTGTGATCTTCCTGGGAAGGATAGCAACAATTGCAACTCCCTGTGCAGGGGAAAACCGTGCGATGGTAAGCTTCATCCCCGAGTGTATCTGGAGGCTGGGAATAGGGCTTGGATTACCAACCTTGACGGTTATGGCGCGGATGCCCGGCAAACGGATTTATTCTATAACGGTGGAGGGAAAACCAAACTGAACGACAGCACCACACCAACCAATAGCAGGGGTTGGAATGGCGTCTCGCTCAACAAAGACAACAAGTTGACTAGCAGGAGTATCCAGGACATTAAAAAGTCAACGTCAACGACTAAGCCGTATGACATGGTATTCCGTGCTCCCTAATAACAAGCTTGAAACTTATGAACAAATTACTGATTTTAATATCGATCATTTTGGCTTTCACAGCCAACGCACATGCAGGCATTATGGTGGTTGAGCCAGACGACTTTGCGGACGGGCAGGATATTAGCAATCCTATGTTAGGGGTGGCACTGCAACTCGAATCAGGATTACCCGTTTATGCCTACGATACATTAGAACCCGACTATGCTTCGACTGGGACTAAGGTATTTGGCTACGATGCGGGATTCGGGGTTGAGCCTTACTGGGATGATGCAAATGTCTTCCGTGCCACTTTTTCCGCATTGTCGAAATATGTGGCTATTGATGTCGTTAATAACGACGGTCAAGGCAGCGATAATGCATTTATGGAAGTTTTTGGTTCCGGGGGGTTATTGACCACGATTTACTCTTCCACCATTGACTTTCCCGGCTTCCAAACCTTGTCGTTTCGCTCAGAATCAGCCGAGATCAGTTATATTCGCATGTCTAGCTCAGACGGGTCAGACTTTAATTTGGATCGCCTCCAGTTTGAAGTGCCCGAACCCTCCACTTTGGCATTAATGGGTATCGGTGCGCTGGGATTCTCAGTCCGCAGAAAAAAGGCAGGTTCGCCCCGAATCGACGGTTAATTTTGGGTTTTTTTGACTAAAACCGCGAAGGGTCAATTTTGCCTAAAATGTAGACAGTGGGAATCAGACCATCCTCAATCGCGAAAGGACGCTGGACACCCGGCTTGGGACGCTGGAACTGGAAATCCCAAAACTCCGGCAAGGCAGTTATTTCCCCTCGTTCCTCGATCCGCGCAGGCTGTCCGAGCGGGCGTTGGCGGCGGTGATCCAGCAGGCGTGGGTCGGCGGGGTCTCCACCCGCAAGATGGACGAATTGTGATGGACAATGCCTCTTTCCACAAGCGGTCGGACATTCGGCAGGCCATTTTGGAGACCGGGCATGTGTTGGAATATTTGCCGCCGTACTTGCTGGATTTGAATCCTATTGAACACAAGTGGGCGCAGTCGAAAGCCGTCCGCAAACAGAAGAACTGCACGGTTAGCGAGCTTTTTGCGACCGGTATTTTGTAATCATTTTATGGTGCGTTAGCTATATCGCGAAGGCGAAAGAAGACATCCAATATTGATGGTGGCGTAAGGCGGTTTTCCTATTCATGTCAATGCCGTCACTCATTCCGGCATGGACAGCAGGAATCGAGTGCCATTGACGGTAATTTTTTCGTACATAAGTGTTTGATTAAGCATTCGACACAACTCATTGTGTGCCAACCATGCTGTTTGTCCACGTGAACAAGTGCGGCTTTCTTCGTCGGAAACGCCCGTCACGGCGGTTGAATTCAGACCTACATTATGAGTTGCCACCGCTCAGTATGTAACATCAGTCATTCAACAGCATTGATTTCATACTCTCGCAAACAACCCCAACGCTCGCACAGATCAGAGCATCTCATGCACACCTGCAATGCAAGTGCCTAACAATTCGCCTATAACATCAGTGTGTATTGTTGCAAGATGCGGACAACTTGCATGTAGCTCTATAGAAGGCATTGGGGCATGTACGCATCGGTTGCATACGCTTGCCAAGTAACTTGCTTGAACTTGCGCATCAAGCGCCGACAACTGCTTGGGCGCTTGCTAGGTAGTTTAGGCCATTGCGCATGATACCGCTGGGCTTGTTATACCTTTTTTTGGGCTTGTTGCACTTATGTCCGGGCCTGTTGCCATAAGTTTGAGACTATTGCCGTCATGTTCATTTAAAAAATTTTATTCACTCAGGCATAACTAGGTCTATAATCCTCATGCTTGTGATGAGAATATCAACTTTCTTCCCCATAATAGTGAAGATGTATTAAGGTGAAATGCCATGTTAGCTAAACTCATTGTCTCATTTGACCCCATCTCCGAAGCGGAATTTTTGGCTCAAGCCGGGTCCATTGTATCTTCCCTTGCCAACAATCCCTCTTTCCCCCGACCTTGGCCCAGCCCATCCCCCAGCTTTGAGGAATTGGAACAAGCTTTCAATGCTTATCAAAG
>CAIWDB010000354.1 GCA_903911305.1 uncultured Methylococcaceae bacterium
ACTAGAGTGGTCGCCGCTGAACCTCAACCAGGCCAGCGCGTCGTCAAGATCCTGGGCTTGTGATAGGGTTAAGTCGTGGGCAACATGTAAATTGGCATTGATCTGGGAGGAACCAAAATCGAACTGATTGCCTTGGACGAAGCGGGTCATGAACGGATGCGTAAGCGTATACCAACACCCCAAGGCAACTACGCGGCAACTTTGGATGCCATTCAACAACTGGTTCAAGAAACATGGGATGAACTAGGGATAATGACGAGCATTGGATTCGGCACACCCGGTGCGATGTCCAAAGCGACTGGATTATTGAAAAATTCCAACTCCACTTGCCTGAACGGCAAGCCATTGGTGCAAGATTTGGAACAACGTCTAGGCAAACCCGTCCGCATCAGCAATGATGCCGATTGCTTCGCCTTATCCGAAGCCACCGACGGCGCAGCGGCTGGTGCCGGAATTGTGTTCGGGGTCATTCTAGGTACCGGGGTGGGTGCGGGTGTCATCGTCCAAGGCAGGCCGCTGTCCGGTCCCAACGCCATCGCCGGCGAATGGGGACACAATCCTTTGCCGTGGCCCAACGACGACGAACGGCCCGGCCTACACTGCTACTGTGGGCAAACTGGTTGCATCGAAACCTTCCTGTCTGGTCCGGGCTTAAGTCGCTCTCATTTTAATGCCACTGGCAATCAACTTCCCGCCGTGGATATCGCCAAAAATGCCGATTTGGGCGATGAGGATTGTGAACGCAGCTTGCTGATTTACGAACACCGCCTTGCCCGCGCCTTGGCCCATGTCATCAATATCCTAGACCCTGACGTGATTGTGTTGGGCGGCGGATTGTCCAACTGCCTTCGCCTCTATGACAAGGTTCCCAAGCTTTGGGGTAAATATGTCTTCTCCGACCGGGTGGATACCCTGCTAGTGCCGCCCAAATATGGCGATTCCAGCGGGGTCAGGGGTGCAGCGTGGCTGTGGGGTAACCATGAAGGTTAAAAACTGACGCTAAGCACGGAAGCAACAGTTGCTTATTTTCTGACGAATCGGAAGCGTCAAAGCAAGCCCTTCAGCTTCGCTCAGGACAGGATTTGACGCTCCAATATTAGGCCGCTGCGTAACATCAGTTCTGGATCAAAACAACTCCTTCAACCAAGAGCCTTCCTTATTGCCTTGACTCTCACTTTTCTCGGATTTCTCTGGATTATCGGGTGTGGCGGGGTTTTCAGCAGGGCTTTGTTCGCCTTGCGTACAAGCGGAAAGCCCACTGGGGGCTGAACCTTTGATAAATGGATATTGTTTGGCGGTAGGGCAAGCCTCGCTGGAACGAAGACCGTTGCTGCGGTCTATCCAGACCATGGAAACATCTTCCGGAGGATCTAAGGCCAGAGGTTCACGACTGATCTTTTTCATCGCCGCGCCCCACACTTGCAACGCGCCTTGCGCCCCAGTCAATTTGGCCGGTTGATTGTCATCCCGCCCCACCCAGACGACGCCTAGATAATCCCCCGTGAACCCGGCAAACCAACTATCGCGCATGTCGTTGGTAGTACCCGTTTTTCCTGCCACGTTGTAATCTTTTGGCATGAACGCATACACCGGCTTGGCGGTTCCTTCCCGTGCCACTTCCTGCAAAATAGTGTTGACCAAGAATATCGCTGACGGGTCCATCGCCTGCTTAACTTTCAAACCATAGCGTTGCAGCGGCTTGCCCGCCAGCGACACGACCGAACGGATGGCATGGGGCGGGGTGACAAATCCGTCGCTGGCGAAGGTTTGGAACATCATTGTCACTTCCATAGGGCTTAGCTCCCCTACCCCCAGCAAAGTGGATGGAAACACCGGCATGGCACGATCCACACCTAGATTGTGCAAGGTCTTCACCGTATGGGCTATGCCTACCCCCATGCCTACGCGCACGGTCGCCAAGTTGTAAGAATTTGCCAACGCCTTGTGCAAAGGCACAGTGCCATGCTCACGATTGTCATAATTCTTTGGAACCCATGTCTCGGTTCCAGGACTGGACAATCGAAATGCCGTATCCTGAATGGGTGTGATAACTGTATATTTTTGCGGATTCGCCAAAGCAGTCAGGTAAACAACCGGTTTATACAGCGAGCCGATTTGTCGCACCGAGTCCAATGCACGGTTAAAGCCCACAGCATTGGAGTCACGGGCTCCAGCGAATGCGATAATTTCGCCCGTCGTCCGGCGGGTGAAAATGGCCGCCGTTTCCAACGGAACCTCAGATTTGGTTTGCTTGTCGAGTTTTTTCAGGGTCGTATCAATAGACGCTTGCAGATTATCTTGAGCTTCAACATCCAAGGTTGTAAATATCCCCAAGCCTTCGGAGGTTAAATCTTCATTGCGGTATTCCTGCTGCAATTGGCGCCTAACCAAATCCAGAAACGAGGGATAGCGACTGATGGACTGATGGGGGTCTTTGACGATGTCCAGCGGTTTGAGTTTGGCTTGTTCCGCTTGGTATTTGGTGATGTAGCCCAGATCCGCCATTTCGTCCAGCACCATATCGCGGCGCTTTTTCGCCTTTTCCGGGGTCTTGATCGGGTCATAAAACGATGGCCCTCGCACCAATGCCACCAGCAAGGCGCAATGTTGCAATTCCAATTCGTCCGGCGACCGGCTGAAATAGAATTGGCTTGCCAACCCAAACCCATGAATCGCCCGCGCCCCATCCTGTCCTAGGTAAATCTCGTTCATGTAGGCTTCGAGTATCGCATCCTTGGAATAACGGGCTTCCAGAATCAGCGCCATGATGACTTCGTTCAGCTTACGAATAAGCGTGCGTTCCGAATTGAGATAAAAGTTCTTCACCAATTGCTGGGTCAAGGTGCTGCCGCCCTGCACCAAACCGCCCGCACGGATATTGGCCCAAGCCGCCCGCAGTATGCCCTTGGGCGATATGCCGAAGTGGTCGTAAAAATCCCGGTCTTCCGTCGCCAGCAAGGCATTGACCAAGGGTTTGGGGGCTTGATCCAGTTTGATCAGAACCCGGTCTTCCTTAAGCGCCGGGTAAAAACTGCCGATTTGGATAGGCTCCAAACGCAGAAGTGAGAGTTCTTTATTGGAGTTGACATCTTCGATGGCTTCTATGCTGCCACCTGAAAACACAATCCGCACATGACGCGCAGGTTCGGGCTTGTCCGAGAATTTGAACTGGCGGGTATTGAGGGTGATTTCCCCGCCCAATCTGACATAACTGCCTTGGGTGGATAAGTCTGGGTCGGGCCGGTATTTCAGTTCGCTGAGGATTTTCGTAAGCCTCGTTTCATCCATGGCTAAACCAGCGTACAACTCCACCGGCGCGGCATATACCCTAGCCGGCAATGCCCATCGCTTGCCCTCGAATTGTTCGCGAACAGTATA
>CAIWDB010000355.1 GCA_903911305.1 uncultured Methylococcaceae bacterium
AAATGGCTTAATTCAACAGCATTGCCTTCCCCGCCCAGTCCCTTGCAAACTGCCAAGCCACCCGTCCACTGCGCGATCCACGCTCCAACGCAAAACGTAATGCCAATAAGCGGACTGGCTCCCAATCTTCCGTCAAACACCCCAACTTATCCAGCCAATACCGGACTATCTCCAAGTATTCGTCTTGGGTAAAGGGATGGAATGACAGCCATAATCCAAACCGTTCAGACAGGGAAATTTTCTCTTCCACGGTGTCGCCGTGGTGGATTTCACATTGCAAGTCGGACCCCGCGTAGTACTTGGCTTCTTGGTTTTCACCTTGGTATTCCGGTAGTAAATGGCGGCGGTTGGAGGTGGCGTATACTAATACATTGCCAGCCAGCCCGCTTAAGGAACCTTCCAATGCGGCTTTTAAGCGCTTATAACTGGCATCGTCAGCTTCAAAGGAAAGATCGTCACAATAAAGAATAAATTTTTCGGGGCGGTTTTCCAGTGCTTCCAATATGTCTGGCAATTCGACCAAATGTTCGCGGCCTACCTCAATCAAGCGCAATCCTTGTTCGGCATATTCATTTAGCAAGGCTTTGATCAGGGATGATTTGCCCGTTCCACGCGAACCCCAGAGCAAGACATTGTTGGCGGGAAACCCTTGCAGAAACTGCCGAGTGTTGCGGCTAATGATGGTTTTCTGCCGGTCTATGCAGCGTATGTCCTCCAGCTTTAGTGTTTTGGGGTGGTTGATGGGACGTAGACGCTCCGGGCGATCCAGCCCACGCCAACGGAAGGCAGTGGCGCTGTTCCAGTCAGGTTCCTTGGAAACTGGCGGCAGAATCTGTTCCAAACGCTGCAATAGCGTCTCGGCACGTTCAACTAGGGATTCAAAAGCTTGGGTCATGAGGGTGGAGAACCAATGGTTTGAGGGATTTTAAAGTTCCTGATTGCCTGTCACTGAGGTTACGCAAGGGTGTGAAAACGGAGCGTCAAAGCCTGTCCTGAGCGAAGTCGAAGGGCTTGCTTTGACAGGCGAAGCAAGCTTCGCTTATTCAAACTCATGTCAAAGCTAGCTTTGACGCTCCAATCCTAGGCCCCAGCGTAACATCAGTGATTCATAATAAAAAACGGACGGTCTTTGCAGACCGCCCGCCTTTGGGTAAATCTTAAGCGTTTGGGCTTATTATTTGGCTTTGGTCATTTCCAAATGCTTCAAAGCTTCTTTGGCATGAGTCACGCCGGATTGGGCATTGTTGTTTTTACCCGCTTCTATTGCCGCATTGATATGGTTGATAGCTTCCTGCACATGGACATTCGGAGATTCCTTTTCTGCGGCTTGGGCATGGGTCAGGGCGACTTGAGCATGTTCGAGCAACACGCCAGCATGGCCCATCTCGCCATGGGCGATGGCTTGTTTAATGTGTTCTTCAGCTTGGTCAACATGACTGAGTGTTTTTGCAGGTTCAGCCGGTTTTCCAGCTATTTGCAGATGTTCCAAAGCCTTTTTGGCATGAACCGTCCCTTCGGCTGCATTGCCATTTTTACCGGATTCAACGGCTGCATTCAAATGTGAAATACCTTCTTCTGTGTGAACACTGGGTTCTGCTTGCTGCGAGGCTTTGGCGTGGGTCAGGGCGGTTTGGGCGTGTTCCAGTAAACCATCTGGCTTTCCTGCTTCACCTTGAACGATGGCTTGCTTGGTGTGTTCGACGGCTGCCGGATTGTGGACAGGTTCGGCAATGGCGAACGTTCCGGCGAACAACATGCCAATAGCAAGTGCGATGACTGATTTCTTCATAATGCTAACCTCTACGAGTGTGAGTGAGTGATTGTTGAGTTTGTCCATCTAAAGCAGACTTACCCGTTAAGTATTTTGGGCAATGCAGTTAATGTCAAGCTCAATTCTGTTTTTTTATTTATCCTTTTAAAATCTAAATCCCCTCTGAACCGAGGTTTTCGCACCGCTTCAGATTGCTCTTTTAGAGCCGAAATTCTCCATTTCGTTCACATTGCCTAGCCCTGTCACGCAATGAATGCCAATATCTGTGTGCCTGATTACCCCAAAAGAACAGTTTTTTCTGCGTAAATTTTCCTTTCATCATGCTAAAGGCTTGGCGAAACGGGTTGATTTGTGTCATATTTCCAATTCTTTGCCATTTTTCTTCCATACATTGGTATATTCCAGAGCTTCCATTAATGAGTAAAACTATCGTTCTAACCGGCATCACTACCACAGGCACACCCCATTTGGGTAATTATGTAGGAGCCATACGCCCTGCCATTCAATCCAGCCACGACCACAACGTGTTGCCATTTTATTTTTTGGCCGATTATCACGCACTCATAAAGTGCATAGAACCGGAGCGGGTAGTTCAATCCACGCTGGAAATTGCCGCCACTTGGCTAGCCTTAGGCTTGGACACGGATAATGCCGTGTTTTACCGGCAATCTGACATTCCTGAAATTGTCGAACTATCTTGGATGCTGGGATGCGTGACTGCCAAGGGCCTGATGAATCGCGCCCACGCCTACAAAGCGGCGGTGCAGGCCAACGATGAATCGGGCGAGTCTGACCCGGATAAAGGTGTGAATATGGGTTTGTTCAACTATCCCATCCTGATGGCAGCGGATATTTTGATGTTTAACGCCCATAAAGTCCCCGTTGGAAAAGACCAAATCCAACATATCGAAATGGCACGGGACATGGCCGGTCGGTTCAACCATATTTACGGGGCTCACTTTAATATTCCTGAAGCAGTCGTCAGTGAGGACACAGCCATCCTAAGCGGACTGGACGGTCGCAAAATGAGTAAAAGCTACGACAACACCATTCCGCTGTTCTTGCCTGAAAAGCAATTTCGCAAACTGATCATGAAGATCAAAACCAACTCTTTGGAACCCGGAGAGCCTAAAGAACCCGACACCTGTACTCTGTTTGGAATTTATAAGGCGTTTGCGACCAAAGACGAAGTTGCCGCCGTGCGCAAACGCTACGAAGAGGGCATCGGTTGGGGCGAAATGAAGCAATTTCTGTTTGAGTATTTGAACGACCACCTCAAACTGGCAAGGGAAAGTTACAATGAATTACTGCAAAACCCGGTTGAGATTGAACGTATTTTGCTTGAGGGGGCAGAAAAGGCAAGAGCCTATAGTATTCCGAGCATGAAAATGATCCGTGAAAGCGTGGGTATCCGTAGTTTGGCGAAGAAAAAATCCTGACGATCCAAGCCTTCAGATGACCAGCCGGATAGTGTGCCGTCCGCAATTTATGCCCAACCGAAATAGGATTGAACCGCCCTGACACCGATGATTCGATTGCACAAAATTAAACTGCATCAGCCATTTCTGTTCAAAGCAGCGTGTGTATTGTTGCTGACAAGCGTTGTCATGATGACCTTGGGCTGTTCCCAAAACAAACCGAAAACCCCGGAAAAGCCTTTAGAATCGACATCAAAGAAACCCCCAAAACAGCCATCACCCGTTGAAGAACCCGACGATGACTTTAGCCTTGATCAATTCGGCAGTTCGAAATTTCGCAGGATTCTTCCTTTGTCCGGCACTACATGGGAATGGGAGGGGGAACTGGATAATGAAGGCTTTGTAGGCACGGATAACCCCTCAGCGTTTAAAATTGAATTCAAGCAAAACGGATGGTTTGCATTTCAGGCAGACTGTCAACGTGGGACGGGGATTTATGAAATCAACGGTGAACACATTGCCCTCGCGGTGATTAAAGCCAGCCATATGAACTGTGGTCACGGTTCACGGGCCAACGATTTTCAACATGCCTTGGAATCCCTAAGAACGTTTAGGGTGGCTGAAACTAAACTTTTTTTTGATGCCAAACGGTCTGAAAAAACTATGGTCTTTCATCTTAAACCATGAAACTAGGATCAAACTGCCAAATTCAAGTGTTCGACGGATTATGCCGAACCTAAGTTAGAACGATTTTTTTACTTTTGAATCATGGATTTGAAATTTATTTTACCAAGTTTATGAGTAGACGGGTAAAATCATTTTTTCCGAATGCATGACAATGCACTGGAATATTGAGTAGTATTAACCCATCTTGACGGTTGGCGACGCTTATAAACCTATTAATTGGTCTATAATGGCCGGACAACCTCAAGGTAACAACGGTTACTTGGGATGTTCAAAATCTTAACATTCCATTAAGCAGCCACGCTAAGCGTGGAATAATATAAAAAAACAGGAGAACTCTGGAATATGAAAAAAATCAACAAGACTCTTGGTGTTGCTTTTGTAGCCGGCTTGCTGGCCTTGGGAAATGTTTCGGTTGCCCAATCAGCCGAGGATGCTGGCGGGGTGGTAAAATTCATAGGCTTATCCTACGATTCGGCCAAAGCAGCACTGGATGCAGCCAAGGCAGGCAAAAAGGACGAAACTTTGGCAAGCCTGAAGCAGGTTCGCCAGTATTCCAAGGAAATCACGGGTGATGCCGCTGGCATGAAGTTGCAGAAAGTCAATCAGGCTATCAAGGCCGCCGCCTCAGAGGCAGAAGCGGGTGACTTAGCCAAAGCGGCTACGACGCTCGAACCGGCAGTTGCCAGCTTGGATGAAATGAAGAAGAACGCAAAATAATTTTCCCGCGGGTGGCGGGCAAATATAACAGGTGGCATTTGCCACTCCTTTTATCTTGCCCTCCCTCCATTGGGATAGAAATGGCGCGGTTTTCGCTGAGTGCAATACTAAGCCCTGCGGAACCGCATCATGCCGTGCCATAATGTTCCATCAGGAAGTTGGCCGGTAGGGTACGATAACTATCGTACATCGCAAGACTGAATCCATGCTATGCGTGGATATTACAACAACATTTGAGGAGTACTCTGAAGTATGAAGAATATGAGCAAAACTATTTGCGCTGCCATGGTGACTGGCCTGTTGGCTATCGGAACCGTTCCTACCACCACGTTTGCGGCTGAAAACTCTGCTGGCGTGGCTGAATTCATCAATAAAACCGCTGATTCTGCCAAGAAAGCTTTGGAAGAACTGCAGGGTGGGCGTGCTGACGAAGCCGTCGTTGAATTGAAGAATGTTCGCCAATATTCCAAAGAAATCACTGGTCAAGCCGCAAGCATTAAGCTGCAGAAAGCTAACCAGGCTGTCAAAGAAACGATGAGAATTCTGTCTGAAGAAAAAGACAATAAGAAAGCCATCGAAGCTCTGACTCCAGCCGTTAGCAGCTTGAAAGAAATTCAAGCTGGGAAATATTAAGTCGTAAAGCTTAGTATTCCTTGGTGCGCGGTGCAGGCGGTCAGTTCTTGCTGCCAGTACCGCACACCAGTTTAATTTCCTGCCAATCAAGAGCTTTCCCAATAATCCTGAACAAGGATTTCAAGCAATTACCCTCTGCAAAAAACTCGCAACAATACGTTC
>CAIWDB010000356.1 GCA_903911305.1 uncultured Methylococcaceae bacterium
TCCAAGAAATTATTGATGCCAGAAATGACATGCTTAATATATTTCATAGGACAAATCTAAATTACAATATAAGGATCATTGCTAACCATGAATTTAAAGAACAAATCCTTTCTCCTGTACTTACCATGTTGAATAATGTTGCCGATACTTCCGAGTTATTCATGAGAAGTTTACAATTGTACAGGCTAATTGAAGGAATGAAGCTTTCTCCTTCTATCGTTGTTGAGTCAACTCATAAAACGTATAGATCATCTTCAATTTTTTCAGATAATCAAGATGATCCATTTGTAGAAATGAAAATCGGCGTAATTGCAAAATCAGTATTTCGTGGAGTACTTGAAAGCGGAAAAGTCCATGAAGATGAAATAGCAAAAATGCAGGATAAAGAATACTCCAAGAAAACATTCCACATTCAATATCCAGTGTTACTGATTGCGAATAATAAAAATAATAAGCGACCAGATAAATATTACTCAGAACCGGCTAAAATTTCTGATAAATATTATTTTATCTGCTCAGAATGGTATGAAAAACCTAACAATAATGATAGGCCATACTTAATAGAATGGATTAAACGCTATAACTCTTTATAATCCGCCAGAAATCAATGAAAAATGACGGGGTTCTTACATGCCCAACAATTCTCGTTCCCACGCTCCAGCGTGGGAATGTCTACTCCGGCGCTCCAGCGCCGGGTGGCTAATAGCAGAAGTAATCCAAACTGTTCCCACGCAGGAGCATGGGAACCAGAAGAAACCAGTAAGAAATGACAGAGTATATACATGCCCACCATCAGTATCTTCTATGGAATTGTCATCCAAATGTTTTGGAACGAACACGCACCGCCACATTTTCATGCACTGTATGGAGAACATGAAGCATTAATTGATATAATAAAACTGGAAGTATTACGAGGCAGTTTACCTCGTCGGGCACTTAATCTGGTATTGGATTGGGCGGAACTGCATCAACAAGAATTATTGGAGGATTGGGCATTATGCGAACATCTGCAACAACCGAAACCCATCAAACCCTTGGCATAATGCCCTCCGCACCTTGGCGAGTATTCGGTATCAAAACGGAACCCGGTTATCGGCTACAAGTGACTTTCATGGATGGTACGACGGGTTGGGTGGATTTGAGCCATTGGCTCTTTTCCAGCCGCATCGACGGCTCGGTTTTCGAGGTATTGCGTGATCAAGATTATTTTAAGCTTGCCACGGTAGAACTAGGGGTTATCACATGGCCCAACGGGGCCGACTTGTCGCCGGATGCCCTATATGATGAAATCCAATTGAACGGGGAATGGAAACCTAGGTGAATTGCAACTCTCGTTACCCCTCGCCAGTCAGGGCAGACCGGATGAAGCGCAGCGTAATCCAAGATGGTCGGGTCGAGTAAACCCGTATTCCGCTTCGCTACATACGGGCTACATGCTAAAATCTTTTCAATTTATAGGTAATACAACATGACCGAATTATTAGAAAGAGCCTTTTCCGAGGCTACCAAACTTCCTGAATCCGAACAAAATGAATTGGCACGGCGGATTTTGGCGGAGTTGGAGTCGGAACGGCGATGGGAGGAATTATTCGAGAATTCACAAGATGTGCTTGGCAAACTTGTTGAGGAAGCATTGACCGAACACCGGGCAGGCATGACCAAAATTCTCGACATTGACCGCATGTGATAACATACGACAAAAACATTTCGGCAATTACTATCGCGCTTAACCAAGGAGGTAAGAAGCCAAGCAAGGGAGGCTTATCGCCTATTCAAAAATGACCCGAATCACCCCAGTCTGCACTTTAAAAAGGTACATACCCGCCAGCCTATCTATTCTGCCCGTGTCAACCTAGATTACCGGTCGGTTGGAATCGTTCAAGATGGGGATATTATCTGGTTTTGGATTGGCCCACACCGGGAATATGAAAAGTTACTTACCAAATTATAGGCTAGAATATCGGCGGGTATATCCTGCCGTATCACGATCAACAGCGGCTTGACCTACTGATTAGGCAGAGAATGAGCAAAATCTATACTCAATCTTCAATGGATGCTACCAACTTACCCAAATCCCACCGCATTGATTCCGATACATTGGAACCTATCCGCAAAGGCTCGAGATTCCAACTCACCCCTAAAATACTAGGCCGCTTGGAACAATTGGCGAAAGCTCGTTTTGATGTTCGTCAACTGGGCAGGAACGACATGGACGAATGGCGGAGGCTTTCGGTTGATGCTTGCCAAAGCTTGGCGCAAAGCGTCAATGCTAGTTCTCAGATTGAGAATGAGCATATTCGAGTGGAGGAATTGGATTTGGTGTTGGCGGCGGTGACGCAACCGGAAGATAATGTGGTCACGGCGGAATTGTCTGAACGCGCCCGTGCGGTCAAGTCGATTGTTGAAACTTATTTATGGGCCTTGACGCTGGACAAGAAAAGCTTCATAGACTTTGATTTTGTGCTGGAAATCCATGCCCGTATGTTTGTCACCACGCGACCCTTGATAGCCGGACGCTTAAAGCTCAAGAATGTGGCGATACGCGGTAGCGGCTATGATGTGATGACCTTGGCTCCTGACAAAGTTATTGTGTATCTTCGGGCTTTCCAGCGGGTGATAGATCAAGGGCGTGACAATCTTTGATAAGTTGAGCCACAGGTTTCAATTTGTCATTCCTGAACAATGGATTTTGGCATCCTTGCCAAAATGACGGGATTCTTCAGGTATTGATTCCTTTTCTTCACGGACATTAATTAGATTCCCCCTCCCGCCTCGAAAATTTCATTGCGAACTTGGGCCTGGGTGATATTGCTGCCGGGTGGGACACTGCGCGTCAACCAAACATTACCGCCTATGGTCGAACCCGTCCCAATGGTGATTCTTCCGAGTATGGTAGCCCCGGCGTAGATCACCACATCGTCCTCCACGATGGGATGTCTTGCGTTGCCTTTAAGCAACACGCCA
>CAIWDB010000357.1 GCA_903911305.1 uncultured Methylococcaceae bacterium
TCCCCACTTTGCCAAAACGGGCAGGTGAACATGGACAGGTGCAGAAGCTGGCGAATATGGGTTAATTTACCATGCCGCTTTGTTGTAATATGACAGTCCGAGCATAAAAAAATAACATTTGGAGGCAATGATGCAAACAGTCCGTGAATGGGCGAGCGATTGGTTCAGGCGGGTTTTGCCCAATGGCCAAGCTGTATCCTTCGCCATCATGCTGATTGTAGGCTTTGTCACCGTTGTCAGTCTCGGACGTATTTTGATGCCCGTGTTTGCCGCCGGGGTCATCGCTTATCTGCTTGAAGGCTTTGTCGATTTGGGGGAAAGGCAAAGATTGCCTAGGCTCATCTCGGTCATTATTGTGTTCACTTTGTTCATGGCATTTTTGGTTTTCGACTTTGTTGCCCTTCTGCCCTTGCTGTACCAACAGAGTGCGCAATTGATCCAACAGTTGCCAACCTGGGTGAACAAGGCCCAAGTGTTGGTCATGCAATTGCCGGAGCGCTATCCGATGCTAATCAATGAGGCGCAGATTTACGAGATCGTCGCTGTCGTCCGGCAAGAACTCCTCAATTATGGGCAATCCATGCTGACCTACTCGTATGCCTCGCTGCTAAGCCTGATCAGCTTTATCGTCTATGCCATCCTAGTGCCATTGCTAGTCTTTTTCTTCCTCAAGGACAAAACCGTGATTATTGATTGGTTTACCCAGTTTTTACCGCGTGACCGTTATTTGACCACGCGGGTATGGCGCGAGGTGGACATGCAGATTGGGAATTACGTCCGTGGCAAATTTTTCGAGGTGGCAATATTGCTAGTGGTAAGCTTTGCGACCTTCACCCTGATGGGATTGAATTACGCCCTATTGCTGGCTGTGTTGATGGGACTGTCGGTAATCATCCCGTATGTCGGTGCAACCTTAGTGACCTTTCCGGTGATGTTGGTGGCATTTTTTCAGTGGGGTGCCACCGATGATTTCTGGTATTTAATGTTGGCGTATGGAATTATTCAAATGTTGGACGGTGTGGTGCTTGTGCCGCTGTTATTTTCCGAAGTGGTGAACCTTCACCCCGTCGCTATCATGGTGGCGATTCTATTTTTTGGCGGCATTTGGGGTTTTTGGGGCGTTTTTTTCGCCATTCCCTTGGCGACACTCGTGAAAGCCGTGCTGCGGGCGTGGCCTAGGCTAGGTGAAGCCCCACAAAATCAATCCATCGCTTGAAAATAGTTAGAATATGTTAATTTTACCCCTATCTTTGGCCTTGTCATTTATCCTAGAATGGATTAAGTACTGAGTTGGTGGCAATGCTTTTCAAGATGGAAACTCGATCATAAGGTAATATTCAATGAACTATCAAATGAATTATCTCCCCGGTGCAACCATCCTAATGGAAGGAGAAACGGGAGATTGTGCCTTTATTATCGACAAGGGAGTGGTGGAGGTTTCCGTACAACGCGAGGACGAAAAAATTGTACTGGCGATCCTGAAGGATGGGGATATTTTTGGTGAAATGGCACTGGTCAGCGGGGATGTCAGGTCGGCAAGCGTTCATGCGCTTACCCCTACCACAGTCAGTGTGATCTGCCGCCCTTATTTCCAAGAAAAACTGGCGCAAACTGATCCCATCATTGCGATGTTGATGAGATTGTTACTCGCACGATTTCATGAGGCTCGCAGCAAACTATTATCCATGCCCAAGACATGCTTGATTAATATCGATGGAAAAAACCAAGAAGGCAACCCGGTCACTGAAAAGGAGGCGCAACGGGAGGTTTTGGTGCGGTTCAAATTCATCAATGACCTTCAGTCTGCCTTGGCTAAGCATCAGTTTTTGCTTCATTATCAGCCGATTTATGTATTAGCCAATGGCAAATTGGCTGGTTTTGAAGCCTTGATCCGTTGGCAACATTCTGAAAAAGGCATGATTACGCCTAACCATTTTATTAATATTGCAGAGGACACCAAGGAAATCATTCCCATCGGGTATTGGGTATTTGAAACGGCTTGTCGAAACCTAAAATTAATGCGTGACACATTGGGCATAGACCAACACTCCGCTGAACCTTGGATGAGCGTGAATGTTTCCCCTACTCAAATCAAAGACACCGCTCTGCTTGAACGATTTGGTCAAATCCTTGACATGACAGGGATTGACCCGCATGTGATTAAAATCGAATTGACTGAAAGCGTATTAGTTGAAAATCCACAACTGGCATTGACCTTCATTCGCGAAGTCAAGCAATTGGGTATGAAAGTGGCTGTTGATGATTTTGGAACGGGTTATTCGAGCCTCAGCTACCTGCATCTGTTCCCCATTGACATACTTAAAATTGACCGCACTTTTGTGGCAAATATGTTCAGCGATTTCCGATGCAGGGAAATCATCAATGCCATTGTTGCCCTATCGAAAAGCCTAAATATCGAGATCGTCGCCGAAGGGGTCGAAACCAAGGAATTAGAGGCGGTTTTGCACGAACTAAACTGTCGATATGCGCAGGGCTTCCTATATTCCAGACCTGTTGCCATTGATAAAGCAATGGCGCTTTTAGAGAACCGCCTGAGTGAATATTAACTGATCTTACGCGGCTATCTAGGCTTTGACGCTCCCTTCAGGTTGGAGATTAAGCATTGCTTGCATCCGTGGGTGACATTAGATGTCAAGCTGGCTAATCAACTCCTCGAAACCGGGAATGCCAACACCTGTTCGATGTGGCTGCAACCCGTCATCAACATCAGTAGCCGATCCAAACCGATTGCCATACCGGAACAGTCAGGCAGGCCCTTAGCCAAAGCGCCAAGCAATCGTTGGTCTTTAGGCGGTAATGGCAACCCCAATTGGCGGCGAACTACCAAATCGCCATCAAATCGCATGTCCTGTTCGACAGGGTCGGCCAACTCATGGAATCCATTGCCCAATTCCAAACCATCTAAGAATATTTCGACTCGTTCCACCACCGCCTCGCCCCCTGGCTTTTTGCGCGCCAAGGAGGGCAGGCAAGCGGGGTAGTCATAAACGAAATATACTCGGCCCAGTTCCAATTGAGGTTGGACAATATGGCTGAACAACAAATCGAGCCAAATCATCCTATCCTCACCACAGATTGCGGTAGCCTCTGACAAATCACACCGTCTTGCACATTCTGCAAACTCGCTCCAATCTGCATGAATAGGATCGACTCCGACCCATTGCTCAAACAGTTTTCGGTAAGGAACTCGCTTAGACGAGCCAAGATCGCGCTTTCCGTCAAACAAAACGACGAATAAGGCTTCAATTTCGTCCATAAGCTGATCCAGCCCAAACCCTATCCTGTACCACTCTAGCAAGGTAAACTCTGGATTGTGGTGGCGACCAGACTCTTCGTTGCGGAATGCCTTGCATATCTGATAGATGGAGCCTGAACCCGATGCCAGAAGGCGTTTCATGGCAAATTCCGGGGAGGTTTGCAGATAATAATCGACTCCCACGGTTTGCCCCGGCCGCCGATACTGGGAGACAAAGGGATATAGATGGGGATCGGTTCCCGCTGACTGGCCCAGCAGAGGGGTTTCGACTTCCAATACGCCGCGTTCATCAAAGAAGCGGCGTATCCGTTTGAGAGTCAACGCCCTAGCGCGCAGGGCGGTTTGATCGCAGCTTGGTCGCCAACTGGCTTCTGGGCTACTCTTTGACACGCGAAATGTATTCGCCTGTGCGGGTGTCGACCTTGATCAATTCATCCGTCTGCACAAACAAGGGTACACGCACAACAGCACCCGTTTCCAAGGTGGCCGGCTTGCCGCCACCGCCCGATGTGTCACCGCGAACGCCCGGGTCAGTTTCCACTATTTTTAACACGACAGAATTGGGCGGGGTGACTGACAAGGGCGAACCATTGTACAAGGTGATTATGCAGACATCCTGTTCCTTCAGCCATTTTTTTGCGTCGCCAACGACGTTGATGTCTGCGGTATACTGTTCAAAAGATTCGGGCTGCATGAAATGCCACTCGACTCCGTCGTTATACAGGTATTGCATATCCATATCGGCAACGTCGGCGGGTTCCAATGTTTCGTTTTGCTTAAAGGTACGCTCGATAACCCGCCCGGTTTTCAAGTTGCGAAGTTTGACACGGTTGAATGCCTGCCCCTTGCCTGGCTTGACAAACTCGTTTTCAATCATGACGGCAGGGTCGCCGTCTAGCATGACCTTCAACCCGTTTTTGAAATCGCTGGTGCTAAAATCTGCCATTCTATCCTCTTAGTATAAATTTTAAGAAATCAAAAAAATGCCGGTCATTATAATGGAGACCCCTGTTAATACCAATGTTAAGCTTCATAAATTGCCCGAAACCGATTCGCAGTCCTGTTGGAAAGCCGAGATGGCAGAGTCGTTTACCCGTGTCGAGGACTTGCTGGACTACCTTGAGTTGCCCACTGACTCACTAGCCAATTACTATGAACCGGCAAGGCGGTTCCCTTTTCGCGTAACCCGCGCCTACGCCAGTCGGATGAAAAAGGGCGAACTGAATGATCCGTTACTGCTACAAGCCCTGCCGACAATCGATGAACTATTCGATAGGCTTGGTTATACTGCCGACCCGGTGGGTGATTTACAGGCGATTGCTTTGCCTGGACTCTTGCATAAGTATCATGGACGGGTCTTGCTGATTGTCACGGGTGCTTGCGCCATCAATTGCCGGTACTGTTTTCGGCGTGAATTCCCCTATTCGGATGGTCAGTTGACTCATAGCCGTCAGGCAGAAGCGCTTGCCTATATCGCACAGGATGACAGTATTGCGGAAGTCATCCTCAGCGGTGGCGATCCGTTAATGCTAGACGACAATCGTTTAGCCTTGCTATACGATGGCATCGCCGACATCCCGCATGTGCGCCGGGTACGCATTCACACCCGACTCCCGGTTGTGCTACCCTCCAGAATCACTTCGGGATTGGTTAAGGCCGTCACCAGCACTAGGCTTAATACGGTTGTGACCATCCATGCCAACCATGCCAATGAGTTGGATGCTGAAGTGGGGCTAGCCTTGCAACGATTGCGTAATGTCGGGCTGACACTGCTTAACCAATCGGTTCTGCTAAAAGGGGTGAATGACACGGTGGAGGCATTGACGACATTAAGCGAAATTTTATTTGAACAAGGTGTCTTGCCTTATTACCTACATTTGCTGGACAAGGCTAATGGAACAGGCCATTTCGATGTTAACAACCCAGCGGCAAGCGCCCTCCACGATGACTTACAACGGCTGCTCCCCGGTTATCTGGTCCCTCGTTTGGTTCGGGAAACGGCAGGCGCACCCTACAAACTCAATATATTAAAAGAGAAATACTTGCCATGAGGTTAATTATGCGGCAAACTTTAGAAAGTTAGGGTTGGAGTGTATGCAACATGAGCAAACGCATGAAAAAAAATGAACCCGCAAATTTCAAGCGGAATAAAAATAGCCTTGCCAGATTAGTAAGAAGCCTAAGTACTCTTACCATTCCCGCGATTTTAGTCGCTTGCGCACCGGCGCCTCACATTGGCTCCGGGTCTAGCCAAGCTTCCGGCAAGACCATACTCTATGTAGGCTCTGGTAACAAACCGTCAGATGCGGCAGAAAACACTGGTGCAGAAAGAAAAGATAGCCCATCCTCCACCCAACAAAGTCTCAGCCAGCCCGAACAATTCGGACCTCCCGCGCCAAGTTCCTTGGACTTGACTAAAGCCGCCTCTAAATTCCGCAATTCCCATGGCTCATCTTGGCTGGCCAAAGTGCAAAATTCCTCTTTCGCCAAGCTCCAAGCGTCTCAGGCTGCACTCCTTAGCCGCCCATCGCCGGTTGCGGCAAAAATCTCAAAAGACGGCATTTGGGATCGTGTGCGTCGGCGTTTGATGCTAACGGGCTACGAGCATGAAAACATCCAAGCGGAAGTCGATAAAATCAAACGCTCCCCAGGAAGCCTGAACAATTTGTCGAAACGGGCAGAACCGTTTATGTTTTATGTGGTGGATGAAATTGACCGGCGTGGCTTGCCTATGGACCTTGCCATGGTGCCTATGGTGGAAAGCGGCTTCGAACCCACGGCAGTGTCCCCCAAACAAGCCGCGGGCATATGGCAATTCATTCCGGGTACGGCAACCAACAACGGATTGCGATTGGTTGAAGGCTATGACGGGCGCTATGACCTGTATGCCGCAACCAAAGCCGCTTTGAAATACCTATCCCATCTGCAAGCTTTGTTTGGGGGCGATTGGCTATTGGCGTTGGCTGCTTACAATGCGGGCGAGGGGGCCGTGCAAAGGGCGATCCAAGCCAACCAAAAAGCGGGGCTTGGAACCACTTTCTGGGACTTGAATCTGCCAGCCGAAACCAAGGCTTATGTGCCGAAGATATTGGCTTTCTCCCGCGTGATTGCCGATCCAGCTTCTCATGGCGTGTCTTTGCACAAAATCAGCCCATTCCCGTACTTGGCCAGGGTCGAGGTGCAAGGTGCCACGGTGACAATGGCAGAAACTGTGGCCGGCATGGGCATGAGTTGGGAAGAGTTTAACAGCACGAACCCGGCGTTCAAACCGGATGTGGTGCCGGCCGCCACCTTCAACTTACTATTACCTTTGGATAAAGCTCAACTGTTAGTGGCGAACTTACAAGGCACCAAATTGGTCGCAGCCAGGAAGTACGTCGTCAAGAAGGGCGAAACGCTGACCGTGATCGCCAAACAACAAGGAGTCCCCACTTTGAAACTAGCGGAGTGGAACGGATTGCAAACTAACAGCCGAGTCAAACCGGGGCAAGAGTTGATTATTTACCCGGTCTGATCCAACAAAACTTTATTTTTGATAAAAAAAACCGCCAAATGGCGGTTTTTTTTCGGTGAAATCACCATTCACTATCATCAGATTTTGATCCATATCAAAAACAGTGCAGGAACCAAGCACATCCAGCCCATTCACGATTGCTGCATGTGCATGGCTGCTGGCACGTAGAAGGCGATTTAGCTGGAATTGTTAGGCCAATTTGTATAGGGAAATCGGCTAAGCCGTTTACCCTCACCAGATTAAATCGTCCGGGATTTGGAATTTTGCGTAAGGATCGTCTGGGCTTGTTTCTGTTGCTGCTTGCCGTTTAGGTTCATTCTGAACGACCACGCAATCCGCCATGCGGGATTTTATCTTTTCGGCGGTTTCCGGCGGGACAAGCTCATAGCCTTTCTCCAATCGGACAATGGCCAATTGACCTGCCACTATGCGCTGCCTTACCGGTTCGGATACATACATGCGCTTGACTTTGCCTTGATCGACAAAGTTATAGGGCGTATCACCTTCCCCTTTTTCGTGCTTATGTTGCTCCACCAGTTGGCGGATTTGAGCCAGTAGCGCCTTTTTTTCAGCCTCCAACTGACGTTGCCGGTTTATCTGACGGTCACGCTCAATCTTTTCTTCCTTCGCCCGCTGTATGCGCAATGCTTCTGCGTCAGGCACTTCGGATTTTACCTGCCCATGCTGGCGTTTAGCTTCCTTCTGCTTTTCCTTGGTGGCTTGCTTGACCTGTTTCTCGTTGACAAGCCCGGCTTTTAGTAGTTGATCTCGTAATGCATTGCCCATAATTCGTCTGGCCTCAGTGTCGTTGGTTTGGGTGGCGCAATCGCCTACCCTGCCTTGATGGCGAGGGATTATTCGTAAATGATGCATCAGGCCGTACAATATTCAAAGCCACATCGTTGGGATAAATATCCAGCCTAATCCTGATTCTGTCAATGGCTTTGACTTCAAACAATTAATTGTATCGGTTCGAAAACCTATGTCGCAAAATAAATTTTGGCAAGATAAATCTCTTACGCAGATGTCCACTGCCGAATGGGAGTCGCTTTGTGACGGTTGCGCACGTTGCTGCCTGCACAAGCTGGAAGATGAAGACACTGGTGAAATTTTTTTTACCAAGATAGCTTGCCGATTGCTGGACATCTCTGCTTGCCGCTGCACTGATTACGCTGAAAGATGCGCAAAAGTGGAGGGATGCCTCGATTTAAGATCGGGCTTCACCCAGTTCCACTGGTTGCCTTCCACCTGCGCCTATCGATTATTGGCGGAAGGGAAAAACTTACCCGATTGGCACCCCCTTGTCTGCGGCAACCTCAACAGGGTTAAAGAAGTCGGGATCGCCATCAACAAGTTTGCCATTGCCGAGAACCCCTCCTTAGACCCAGTCGAACATGTGATCGAATGGCTAGTTTAAATAGCGCCCCGCTGTTTATTTTGGAGCAATCACTTAGTCGCTTCCAGTTTTTCTTCGCTAGGGGTTTAATTTCTTCTCACTATTTGATAATATGCTCATTAGAGTAATGGGGTAACCGCAAGGCGAATGGCACGTAAAGGCAATGTGCCCCATGATTGAAGCTGGCCCTTTTGGGCTTTTTTCATTTTTAACGGGATAACAACAACATTGGGCCTTGAGCCCTTTTTTTGTGGCTGCAATTTAGGTGAAAACATGAAAATGCCGGATAGACTGACCCGTCTGGTCGAGCCGGTTGTGGTCGGTATGGATTATGAGTTGGTTGGGGTCGAATTTGATTCCCACCAACGCACTTTGCGGGTCTATATTGATTGTGAAAGGGGTATCCAAGTTGACGATTGCTCCAAGGTGAGCCATCAGCTCAGCGGGCTTTTGGACGTGGAAGACCCGATTCCGGGAAACTACAACCTAGAGGTTTCCTCGCCTGGCTTGGACCGACCATTGTTTACACTCGCAAACTTTGAACGTTTCAAGGGAGCCTTGGTGCGCATTCAACTGATTGGCCCAATTGATGGGCGCAGACGCTTCAAGGCACGGTTGCAGGGTGTCGAGGGGAACAGGGTATTGCTCCAAGACGGTGACAGTCAATTCGATATCCCGTTTGAATCCATTGACAGGGCACGTATTGTGCCTGAGTTCGACAATATAAAACCAAAAGGATCAGGCGATGGCGAATAAAGAAATATTGCTAGTAGTGGATGTCGTTTCCAACGAAAAGGAGATCGAAAAAGAGGTGATTTTTTGCGCCATTGAAGATGCGCTGAGGACGGCCACAATCAAGCGCCACGATAATCGAATAGACGTGCGCGTTTCCATTGATCGCAAAAACGGCAACTACGAAACTTACCGCCGGTGGCTGGTTATCGAAGATGATCAGTTATCGGACACTGGCACTGAGTCACCCGACACGGAAATGCCACTAAAACAAGCTCATCAGATTAGCCCTGATGTGGCGGTGGGCGAATTTTTGGAGTTGCCCATGGACTCCATTGAGTTTGGACGCATCGCGGCACAAACAGCCAAGCAAGTGATCGTCCAGAAAGTGCGCGAGGCCGAGCGTCGCAAAGTCGTCGAAGCCTATCAAGACCGAATCGGTGAACTGGTGACAGGCATTGTCAAACGGGTGGAGCGCGGCAATGTATTTCTTGACTTGGGGGGCAATGTCGAGGCATTAGTCCCTAAAGAGGAAATGATCCCACGTGAAGCAGTGCGAAATGGTGACCGCTTACGTGGATATCTCAAATCCGTCCGCCCCGAAGCGAGAGGGCCACAGTTGTTTGTCAGCCGCACTGCACCGGAATTGCTAGTTGCGTTATTTCGCTTGGAAGTTCCCGAAGTAGGCGAGAATGTCATCGAAATCATGGGTGCCGCCCGTGATCCTGGGGTGCGCGCCAAAGTGGCTGTAAAAAGCAACGACGCCCGACTGGATGCCGTGGGTGCCTGTGTCGGCATGAGAGGTTCGCGTGTGCAAGCCGTGTCCAATGAGCTCGCGGGGGAGCGTGTAGACATCATCTTATGGAACGAAAATGAAGCCCAATACGTGATAAACGCGATGTCACCCGCTGAAATTGTGTCCATCGTGGTCGATGAGGATACGCACAGCATGGATGTTGCTGTCGCCGATGAGAACCTATCCCAAGCGATAGGGCGCGGCGGGCAAAACGTGCGCCTCGCCTCAGAGTTGACGGGGTGGGAATTAAACGTAATGAGTGCAACCCAAGCCGAGGAGAAGAACGAGCAAGAGGCACGGAACCTGCTCCAGTCTTTCGTCGATCTATTAAGCATAGACGAAAAGGTGGCAGAAATACTCGTTAAAGAAGGCTTTTCCAGTGTTGAGGAAATGGCTTATGTGCCCGCAAAGGAGATGCTTGAAATTGCCGGATTCACCGAGCAGATGGTTGAAGACATACGAAACCGGGCTAGGGATGCACTATTGATCAAGGCAATTGCCAGTGAGGAAAAACTTGAAGCGACAGAGCCAGCACAGGATTTGCTGGAAATGCAGGGCATGGATCGAGAATTGGCCCATTTATTGGCTAAGCATGGGGTCTGTAACATGGATCAACTTGCCGAGCAATCTGTGGATGAATTAATGGAAGTTGAAGGAATGGATGAGAAAAGGGCCGCTAGCTTGATAATGAAGGCGCGCGAGTCTTGGTTTGCGGAAGGTTAGGGATTTGATTGACAGCGGGGCGAAAAAATGAGTGATGTGACAGTAAGGCAATTGGCTGAAGTAGTGGGGATTCCCCTTGATCGACTGATAACACAGTTGGGCGAAGCGGGAGTGGAGGTAAACAGTGCGAGTGACATGGTGAGCGATGCAGAGAAATCAAAACTGCTTAGCTATCTGCGTCAAAGTCACGGCAAGGAACAACCTGCCGGGACTGAACCGAAGAAGGTGACACTTCAGCGGAGGACGGTCAGCGAACTAAAACAGGGCAAGGTGACTGGTAAGAATGTGAAGACAGTCAGTGTTGAGGTGCGTAAAAAGCGCACTTACATCAAGCGCAGCGAACTTCCCGAAACTGACGAGAGGCGTTTGGAAGCGGAAAAGACAAAACAAACCTTGGAATCGGCGGAGGAAGCGGAGCATACTCGGCATGAAGAGGTGTTGAAAAATCAAATTGAGGCAGAAGCACTCAAGTTGCACCAGTCCGCAGAACAGGAATTACCAATAGATGACGATTTAGTCGTTCCCCAGGCTTCCGAACTGGAAAATCTGCCCCCAATTGAAGCACAAACATCGCCCATTGAACCTGGCAAGCTCACTCCAGCCAAACCAATCACGGAACTGCAAGCCGAAGTGACACCAGTTCCAATCCAAGAGCCACAACCCAAAGTGACAGCAGTTAAAACCGAGGAACTCAAGCCAACAGAAGAAAAGTCGGTGGACGACAATCTGTCCGACATTAAGCCCACCGAAACCAAGTCAAAAGAGGTCGAGCCAGTCAAACCCATCATCGAACCCGCTTTTGCGGAACTGCCAAAGCAACAACCCGTAACTAGCAACAAGCCAGTTCCCGAAAGGCCCACTACCAAACCAAGCAGTGGACCCAAGCCATCGGGTGCGCCTAGGCCCATCGTAAGTTCTGGTCGGCCAATTGCCACTCCGGCAGTCTTGGCAGTGACTAAAGGCATGGACGACATTAAACGCGGAAAGAAAAAAGGCATCGGCGGCAGGCGTGGTGACGATGAACGCGAACCGACCATAGACGACATCAGGCGTGGAAAGTCCAAAAAATCCAAACAACGTGGAGCTGTGGTAATGCCCGAACAACGTCATGGCTTTGAGCGACCAACCTCGCCCATTGTGCATGAAGTGCAAGTGCCAGAAACCATCACGGCAGCCGATCTAGCTCAGCGCATGTCGGTTAAAGGGGCTGAAGTCATCAAAGCCCTTATGAAAATAGGCGTCATGGCCACCATCAATCAGGCACTTGACCAAGAAACCGCTATATTGCTGGTTGAAGAAATGGGGCACAAAGCCATCGCCCAAGCCGAGGATAGCTTGGAAGCCGAAATCATGGCCACGATGGCCTTGGAAGAGAACGTCGAACAATTACCCAGGCCCCCCGTCGTGACTATCATGGGTCACGTTGACCATGGCAAGACATCGCTGCTGGATTACATTCGTAAAAGTCGGGTCGCAGCCGGGGAAGCGGGCGGCATAACCCAGCACATAGGCGCCTATCAGGTTAAGACTCCCAATGGCACAGTGACCTTCTTGGACACACCGGGCCATGCTGCTTTCACCGCCATGCGTGCGCGTGGGGCCAAAGTCACTGATATTGTGGTGTTGGTCGTGGCCGCCGATGACGGGGTCATGCCACAGACTCGCGAGGCCGTTGATCATTCCCGAGCTGCCGCTGTACCCTTAGTGGTTGCCATCAATAAAATTGACAAATCAGGCTCCGACCCGGATCGGGTCAAGCAGGAGTTGGTCACGCTCAACGTCGTGCCGGAAGAATGGGGCGGCGACACTCAGTTTGTCAACGTGTCGGCTAAAACGGGCGAGGGCATCGACAGTCTGTTGGATGCCATTTTGGTGCAAGCCGAAGTCCTTGAACTTAAAGCCCCGGTTAAACTACCCGCTGCCGGGGTCGTACTGGAATCGAAGCTGGACAAGGGGCGCGGACCCGTGGCCGATATTTTGGTCGAGAAAGGAATGCTAAGAAAGGGCGACTTTATCCTTTGCGGACAGGAATTTGGCCGTATTCGCGCCATGTTCAATGAAAACGGCAAACCCATCAAGGAAGCTGGGCCTTCATCTCCAGTGGAAATTTTGGGTCTTTCCGGCGCACCCGGAGCGGGTGACGATTTCATTGTCGTCGCCGACGAGCGAAAGGCGCGTGAAATCGCCTTGCAGCGCGAGGAAAAATCCCGTTCCACCAAGTTGGCGGCACAACAGGCCACCAAGTTGGAAGATGTGTTCTCTCGCATGGAAACGGCTGGCGACTCGATTGATTTGAACATCATCATCAAGGCCGATGTGCAAGGCAGTTTGGAGGCATTGCGTTCATCGTTGACCGATCTGTCCACCGACAAGGTCAAAGTGAAGATTGTCGCCGGTGGCGTGGGTGGCATCAACGAATCGGACACCAACCTTGCCTTGGCTTCAGGCGCGATCATGATCGGTTTCAATGTACGAGCCGATGCCAGCGCCCGCAAGCTGATTGAGGAACGCGGCATAGACCTGCACTACTACAGCATCATCTACGAGGTGATCGACGAGGTCAAAAAATCCATCCTCGGTATGTTGGCACCGGAATACAAAGAACAAATCGTTGGCGTGGCCGAGGTGCGTGATGTGTTCCGCTCGCCCAAGTTCGGTGCGATTGCCGGTTGTATGGTCATTGAAGGCTTCGTCAAGCGCAATCTGCCGATCCGTGTGCTGCGCGAAAACGTGGTGATTTACGAAGGTCAACTTGAATCCTTGCGCCGCATTAAAGACGATGTGACCGAAGTGAAGATGGGCATTGAATGCGGCATCGGTGTGAAAAACTATAACGATGTGAAGAAGGGCGATCATATCGAAGTGTTTGAAAAGGTGTTGGTGACACGATGATTTGAATGTAAGGCGGGCTTTCAGTCCGCTTTTACTTTGGCGAATTCTTGGAGAGGTTAATTTTGCCAACTATTTGTGAATAATGGCAATTTCAAAACCGCTTGTTTACATAGAAACTTCTGTCGTTTCGTATCTGACAGCTAGACCTAGCCGTGATTTGTTGACGGCGGCGAGACAAGCTTGGACACGGGATTGGTGGGAAATCGCCCCCACTTTTTGGGAAATGGCAATTTCAGAACTTGTCATTGAAGAAGCGGGCCGAGGAGATCCGCAAGCCGCCGCGCTTCGACTGAATGCTCTACACGGTATACCTATTTTATCAGCCAATGTAGAAGTAGAGATTCTTGCCGATGCAATTCTCAACGCAGGCGCGTTGCCGCTAACTGAGCCTGAAGATGCTTTGCATATTGCAATTGCCACCGTTACAGGGGCGCATTACCTTGTTAGTTGGAACTTTGCTCATTTAGTGGGACCTGATGCAAAATTAAAATTGCTCGATACCATCAGAAGCCTAGGCCATACTCCAGCCCTCTTGACTACCCCCGAAGAACTTTTGGAGATCATCTAATGAATCCCGACAAACACAATAAAACGACCAAGATACCTGTTCGCGCTCCTGATCCAATTCTTGCGGAACTTTGGGAAGTGAAGCGTCAAATCAATCAGGAAGCAGGTTATCGATTTGATGAATTGCTGCGGATGGCGCATGATGCGGCGATGCGTTTTCAGCAAGATAAAGTGCAATGAAGTAAATGATGTAAAAAAACAAATTGAGATCATGGGCGTATGTATAGATGGAGCCTTCTACTCTAGCTAGTCAATAAATTTTTCATAGTTTGTATTTTCTTATGTTGCAAAGACTCTATATAAATAACTTCAGATGCTTGAAAAACTTTGACTTGTCTGTAAAGGAAATGTCTTCAGTATTATTGATTGGAAAAAATGGTTCGGGCAAGTCAGCCATCCGTTTCGCTTTAGAGGTTTTTCAGAAAATCGGGCGAGGCATCAATCGTGTAAAAGATTTGGTTCAGCATAAGGATTTCGGTTGGGGACAATCTAAATCTCCGATTCGCCTTGAAATTGAGGTATTACTAACTGGTCAGATGTACCGGTATGTACTGGCTTTGGAGTTGCCTGAAAAATTCAAAGAGCTTAGAGTCTTGGAAGAGCAACTGCTCATTGCTGGCATTCCACACTATACCCGTGAAGGTGCCCAAGTAACGCTTTCTAAAACTTCGCGAGATGTAGAGGCAAAATTTTTAGTTGATTGGCATTTGATAGCTTTGCCGGTTATTCAAGCAGAGTCGGGTACTGATCCATTAAATATATTTAAAACCTGGCTGTCGCACATGCTGCTTCTAGCCCCAATTCCAAGTCTGATGAAAGGCGACTCAATTGGCGAGACACTCGAACCTGAATCTGCCGGTGGAAATTTTGGAGAATGGCTATCAGGCGTGTTGGTGCGCTATCCATCTGCATATTCGGTAATTGACAAATATCTTCGTGAAGTCATACCTGATATTCAAGACATTCAAAATGAAGTAATGAGCAAGGACTCAAAAAGCCTGAGCGTGGGCTTTGAAGCTAACCAAGCGACCATGAGAGTTTATTTTGAGGATCTATCGGATGGCGAAAAGTGCTTCTTTATTTGTGCTATCGTGTTGGCCGCTAACAAATTCTATGGGCCGTTGTTTTGCTTCTGGGATGAGCCAGACAATTATCTCTCATTGCATGAAGTTGGGCATTTAATAATTGCATTGCGGCGTGTCTTTAGGAATGGTGCCCAAATCTTTATGACCTCCCATAATCCAGAGGCTATCCGCAAGTTCTCGGATGAAAATACCTTGGTGCTTTTTCGGGACAGCCATTTGGAACCTACCCGGTGCAAATCGCTCAGTGAGTTTGTTGCAAGTGGCGAATTGCAGGGTGATCTTGTGAATGCCTTGATTCTAGGCGATATACTATGAACACAAACAGATATAAGCCACATCTTCTTGTATTGCCGGAAGACGATGACAACCGACAGATTGTCAATGGATTTCTTATTGAGGCAAGAGTCAATCAGCGAAGTTTACAAGTTTTGCAGTTAGCGGGTGGATGGGACAATGCTTTTGATAGTATTAAGGAACAGTATGCTACGCAAATGCGAAAATATCCAGAGTGTAGAATAGTTTTGCTTATCGATTTTGATCACGACCAAGATCGCTTAGAGAAAAACAAGAATAGGATTCCACCGGACTTAAGCGATAGAGTTTTTGTAATAGGCATTTTATCTAAGAAGCCTAAAGATATATGTAAGGAAACTGGTATGAATTTAGAGAAAATAGGCGAAGAACTAGCAAAAAACTGTGCGGAGAACAAAACTGGGTTGTGGGATCATAAATTGCTTAGTCATAACAAACCAGAGTTAGAGCGCATGATTCAGTTGGTCAAACCATTCCTATTTTAAATAATTTCTTAAAATGTATCGTTAAACATGCCTAGAGAATTTTTCCGCAGCGACCGCGTCGCCGCACAAGTCAAACGCGAATTGGCCGAATTGCTAAGAACCGATTTCAAAGACCCGCAACTGGGCATGGTGACACTCAGCGATGTCGAAGCCACCCGGGACATGTCGTTGATCAAAGCCTATGTCAGTTTCTTAGGGTCTGCCGAAACCCCGCAAAAGTGCGTGAAAGCCCTCAACCTTCATGCGCCCAAGATTCGCTATGCACTCAGCAGTCGCATCCGTCTTCGAGTCATGCCGGAATTGCGCTTCATCTATGACGATTCGATTGAACGCGGCATGAAGATGGAAGAGTTGCTGGGGGGCATTAAAGCATCCCAGGCAACGCCCGATGACGGTGAGGCCAAGGAAGAAACCCCGTGAGCCGACGCAAAACGGGTCGCGACATCGACGGCATGTTGCTCTTGGACAAAAGCCCTGGCATGTCGTCCAATGGCGCTGTGCAACGGGTCAAGCGCCTGTTTCAAGCCAACAAAGCGGGTCATACCGGCAGTCTTGACCCAATCGCCACTGGCCTGTTGCCGGTTTGCTTAGGCGAAGCCACCAAGTTGTCCGGTTTTATATTAAACAGTGATAAGCGCTATACCGTGCGAGTCCGCTTAGGCCAAACGACCACCACAGCGGACATTGAAGGCGAAATCGTGGAGGAAAAGCCTGTTCCCAAGCTAGACACTGATGCTTTGGAAACCGTTTTGCAGCCTTTCCGGGGCGAGATCGACCAGATTCCACCCATGTATTCCGCCATCAAGCGTGGGGGCCAAAAGCTATACGAACTCGCCCGTAAGGGTGTGGAAGTGGAACGGGAACCCCGCAGGGTCAGTATCTACGAATTGCGGCTGGTTGAATTGGGCACGGACTTTCTAGACCTTGATGTGCATTGCTCAAAGGGAACCTATATACGCAGCCTGGCTGTTGACATCGGTGAATCCATGGGTTGCGGGGGTCATGTGGAACAATTGCGACGCACGGCAGTGGGTGGCTCGTTTGACTTGCAACACGCCGTCACCCTTGCTGACTTGGAATCACTCTCGGACGAACAAAGAATGTCTTTGTTGCTACCCATTTCCGCGATTGCCGAAGAACTGCCATTATTCAAGATTTCCAGCGAATTGGCATTTTTTTTACGCAGAGGCCAACCGGTATTCGCCCCTAACGGCCCTACACAAGGTTTGTTAAGGCTTTTCACCCATGAAGGCGCTTTCATAGGGGTTGGTGAAGTCACCGATGACGGTATGATCGCACCAAAACGACTGGTAAAAGATGCCAATTTACTGGCAAATTGCCCCGCGCACGGATAAATGATTGCCAAAAGTCGAATTCACCTTGTTTCCAAACCCCCTTAAACGTTAGAATACACTGTTTTGATAGACCGATTTTTTTGGAGTTTAAGATATGCCCTATACCACTGTTGAAAAACAGGCCGTTTTAAAGGATTACCAGCGTGCCCCTAGCGACACGGGTTCCCCCGAAGTCCAAGTTGCCTTGATTACTGCACGCATCAATCATTTGGCCCCCCACTTTCAAACACACAAGAAAGACCATCATTCCCGTCAAGGTCTGTTGCGTTTGGTCAATCAACGCCGCAAATTGCTGGACTACCTAAAGCGCAAGGATAATGATCGCTACCGCAGCCTAATTGAACGCCTAGGCTTACGCAAATAATAACAATACCCCCTGTATTCGGCTTGTAAACGAAAGGAAAAAAATAGTGAACCCGATTCGGAAAGAATTTAACTACGGCGACCATCTCGTCACCTTGGAAACCGGCGAAATAGCGCGCCAAGCAGATGCCGCTGTTATGGTAAGTATGGACGGCACCGTAGTGCTTGTCACCGTGGTCGGACTCAAGGAAATTGTCAGGGAGGGTGACTTTTTCCCCCTCACCGTCAATTACCAAGAAAAGACTTACGCGGCGGGCAGGATTCCCGGCGGGTTTTTCAAACGTGAAGGGCGTCCAAGCGAAAAGGAAACTCTCACCTCGCGACTGATTGACCGACCTATCCGACCATTATTTCCTGAAGGATTCACTCACGAAGTACAAGTTGTTGCGACTGTGCTTTCCCTTAATCCAGACATTGACCCTGACATCCCATCCATCATTGGCGCTTCGGCGGCAATGAGTCTTTCGGGTATGCCGTTCCAAGGGCCTATCGCCGCAGCGCGGGTAGGCTATCAGGACGGTAAATATCTGCTCAACCCAACCAAAACCCAAATCTTGGACTCTGCTTTGGATTTGGTGGTGGCTGGCACCGAAAAGGCAGTGTTGATGGTTGAATCGGAAGCCAAGATGCTGTCGGAAGAGGTCATGCTTGGCGCGGTGCTGTTTGGTCATGAGCAAATGCAAACAGCCATTGCCGCGATTCAAGAACTGGTTAAAGAAGTTGGGGTGACCGCTTGGAATTGGGTTCCTCCGGCAGCGGATGAAGCCTTGCAACAGGCTGTTGCAGATACTTGTAAAGATCAGGTAGCCGAAGCCTATCGAATAGCCGACAAGATGGTTCGCCAGCAGACATTAAAAGACATCCGTGGCAAAGTAGTGGCCGGGTTGACCAGTGAAGGTCAGTTCTTGGAAAAGAACGTGCGGGGCTATTTAGAACATTTGGAATATGAAACGGTTCGCAACAACATCCTTAATGACGGCAAACGCATAGACGGTCGTGACGTGCGGACAGTTCGTCCTATCACCATTCGCACGGGCGTATTGCCGCGTACCCATGGTTCTGCATTGTTCACACGCGGTGAAACTCAAGCCCTAGTCGTCGCCACCTTAGGCACAGGCCGTGACGCTCAATTGATTGATGCGATAGACGGGGAATACAAAGATTCATTTATGTTGCACTATAACTTCCCTCCTTATTGTGTAGGGGAAGTGGGACAGATCGGTTCGCCCAAACGGCGTGAAATCGGTCATGGGCGCTTGGCTAAGCGTGGCGTGCAGGCAGTCATGCCCAATCAGGAAGAATTTCCCTATGTGGTGCGAGTAGTTTCTGAAATCACCGAATCCAACGGTTCCAGTTCAATGGCTTCCGTGTGCGGTTCTAGCTTGGCCTTGATGGATGCAGGCGTTCCAACCAAGGCCCCAGTGGCCGGCATTGCAATGGGTTTGATCAAGGAAGGTGACAAATTCGCCATTCTCTCGGACATCATGGGCGACGAAGACCACCTAGGCGACATGGACTTCAAAGTGGCGGGGACTGACAGTGGCGTAACTGCCTTGCAAATGGACATCAAGATTGATGGTATCACCCCGGAAATCATGCGGATTGCGTTGGATCAGGCAAAAGAAGGGCGTTTACATATCCTTGGCAAAATGGCAGAGGCGATTTCCACACCACGTAACGAAATGTCGGATTATGCCCCTCGCATAATCAGCTTCACCATAGATCCCAGCAAGATTCGCGAAGTGATCGGCAAAGGAGGAGCCACCATTCGCGCTATCACCGAGGAAACTGGGGCAAGCATTGATATCACCGATGATGGCCTAGTCAAAGTGGCTTCCGTTGACCGTGCGGCAGGTGCCGAGGCTCGCCGTCGGATCGAAGCCATCACGGCGGAAGTCGAAGTTGGGAAAATCTATGAAGGCAAGGTTGTCAGGCTGATGGATTTTGGGGCTTTTGTCACTGTATTGCCCGGCAAAGACGGCTTGGTTCATATTTCTCAAATTTCCGACGAACATGTCGAGAAAGTCAGCGACAAATTGGCGGAAGGCGATGTCGTCCGTGTCAAAGTATTGGAAATTGACCGCCAAGGGCGTGTTCGCCTAAGCATGAAAGCCGTGGCTTTGGAAGAACAATCCTCGGAATAAAAATCCATAAACACGCCATCAAAAAAACCGGCACCTATGAAAATAGGGCCGGTTTTTTGTTGGGCTGAATGGATCGTTTTATTGACTGTCAATAAAAAAGGGCGGGGTTAAACCCGCCCTTTTGATTTTCCCTTAGTTAAGTGTTCTTAATCATCTCCGCTGAATATCCCCAATAATTGCAGCAGACTGATGAACAGGTTGAAGATCGAGACATACAGGCTAACCGTGGCGAGGATGTAATTGGTTTCTCCGCCATGGATAATCTCACTGGTTTGGAACAAGATCATACCTGACATGAGCAGGATGAACATGGCCGAAACCGCAATCTGCAAACCCGGCATGGGGAAAAACAAGGAAGCGATGCTGGCAAGAAAAGCAACTAGGATACCCGCCATCAACATGCCGCCCATGAAGCTGAAATCTTTGCGGCTGGTCAGTGCATAAGCTGAAAGCCCGAGGAAGATTATTCCCGTTCCAGCAAGCGCGGTCATTACCAACTGTCCGCCATTATTCAGGCTGTGGATGTAGAAATTCAAGATTGGGCCTAGCGTTATCCCCATGAATCCAGTCAGGGCGAACACAAACACAATCCCCCAAGCGCTATTGCTGAATTTACTAGTTAAGAATAGCAGGCCAAAATAACCTACCATCGTGATAATAGGCCCTGGGTAAGGCAGGTTTAAAGCCATGGACAGCCCGGCAGTGCCTGCACTAAACAGAAGTGTCATCGACAATAAGGCATAAGTGTTGCGTAACACCTTGTTGGTTTCAAGAATACCCGGTTCAGTGCGGGCAATGTTTTGGTATCGACTCATGATTGAAGCTCCGTTAGTAAAGTGGTTAAACTATCGTGTATGACATCAAAATGGTACAGCAGTTTCCCGATCATTGCCATCATCTCTCTTTGCCGTGCTTTGAAAACCTCCAATTGAACAGTATTGCCTTGAATTATCGAGATTTCATAGTAAAATGATTTCACCCAACACAAAGGGGGGGCGGTCTCATTAACCCACTGGCAGCATTACTTTGAAGAGGAATGTGGGGCAATAATTAATCAATCATAGAGGTAGACTAGATGCAAAAATATGTTGTTGAATTGATCGGTACGTTTTTCTTGGTTCTGACTGTAGGGTGTACGGTTCTCACTGGTGGTACAGGTATGATCCCGCCTTTGGCAATTGGTTCAGCGTTGATGGTCATGATCTATGCGGGTGGGCATATTTCAGGCGGACACTTCAATCCCGCCGTAACCTTGGGCGTGACGTTGAGAGGCGGATGCACTTGGGCGGATGCCCCCATTTACATGGCTGCACAATTTTTTGGCGGCGCACTGGCGGCGATCACAACCTGTTACCTAGTGCATCCTGACAAAGCCCCAGTTCCCATGGCTTTAAATATTGGGCCGCAGTTTTTGGCTGAATTCTTGTTTACTTTTGCATTGGTTTGGGTTGTTCTCAACACTGCAACCTCCAAAGACACGGCTGGCAATTCCAATTACGGCCTTGCCATCGGTTTTACGGTGCTAACCGGCGCATTCGCAGTCGGCGGCATTTCTGGCGGCGCATTTAATCCCGCTGTTGCTTTAGGGATTGCCATTCTCCATTTGACTGACATTGCCAACATCTGGCTTTATCTGATTGCTAATTTTGCGGGCGGTGCGGTAGCCGCTTACTTGTTCAAGTGGGCAAGTGTGAACGATCAATAAGATCACCGCAAGCGGGTGGGTAGGGGTTTCCCTGCCCACTATTACCCAAGCAATTTCAATCCCGGCGGCAACGCCTCACCGAATATTCTTTTTTCATCCGCTTCATCCAATTCCTTTACTTCACTGACCATGTTCACCCATGATTCGGGTGCCTTGGTCATGCGTAGCCGTTCGATGGCTTTCACCCTTGTTTCCGGGCTTACATCCCTCTCCCTGTCACCCGTCATACGAGCAAGCAAGGTTGTCGCAAAACCAGCCGTTGTCACTCTTTTCCAATCCATATCCAAAATCACTGTGAGCCATGCCTCAACTGTTTCACGGGGCACCACTCCCTCTATGCCGCCATGAAATGGTATGCGAGCACCCACACGACCAAGCGCCCAACCCACTTCCGCTGGTTCGCCAGGTTTGCTCAGGCGGGTCAACAGCCAGCCGCCAAGAACAATCTTATCGGTTAAAGGAAGGCGCTCCAGCACGGCGGACAGGCGCAACATGTCCTCATAACCACGCTTTTTAGCCAATATTGGTAGATTGCCACGTTTGGCTTTTTCGGGGTTTATATAATCTGCCAATGCGGCAAAAAGCTTGCTTTGTGCCTCGGCATTCAAACCACCCGCGATGCGCCGCCAAAGCGTCCACCACTCTGTCCAATTTTGGCTTTCGGTTTGATGTTGTATTCCCAAATCATAAATAGACCATATTTGTTCCACCCGCCAGTCGTCCAAGGGAAAGCCAAAACCGGGACGGAGGCAATAGCCGACAAGGCTTAGCCAAACACGTTCGTGCGCATCACTACGGCGGCGGTGAGGCAAGCCTTCCAACAAAGCGGCAAACAATTCACGCAAGAGCGGCGTTTCCCATGTCTCGCGCTTGCCCAACAATTTTTCCATCTCGGCACGCAATCCTTTGACTTGCTTAGGGTCAAGCAAACGGGATTTTTTTCCGAATACCACACGAATTAAATCCATGGCTTCCGTGGTTTTCGCCGGGAGTCCGTTTTGGGTCATCATTTGCGGGGCGGCATGATATTTACGCAATTGGAATTCAACATTCCAACGCCGTTCTGAATCAGTCGTATCGACACATTGGATTTGCAATGCCCCCATTTCAGTCAGGGAGGCGACCAACCGAACGATGACTTCCTCCCGACCTTGGCTTGTCTCCCTGTCTAAAGCCGCAGCCAAGGGCGGTAAGGGCGTGAAGTGTTCCTCGTCAATATTAACTATGTCGCCCGGTTTCCAATGCGTGTCGGCAACCGAAGCCACTAAATGGAAGCGCACGGGAACACCTAAGGTGAGAGAAAAACTGCGCTCGGCAAGGATGATTTCAAGACCTTCATCACTTCCTCGCGGCAATAGGCAAATACCTCGTCTGAACTCATCGTTTTCCGATTCAACCAGCAAGAAGTAAGACCGAGCCGAGCCACCGCCAATTTTGCGCACAATCAAGCCACGCCTTGCTAATCCATACGCAACCGCACCATGGGCAACTGCTTGGTCGGGACGGTCGTTGTCAAGCTGCTTTAAGGGGCGGGCATTCCGCCATGAACCCAACAAATTCAGTAAACGCTGAGTAATGACGGGGCTCATAAACATCCCGCCGTTGAGCAAAACCGCATCAGGCAAGGGCATGCCTTCATCGTCCAATGCTTCAGCCATCACCAAGCGATGTTGCTGGAAAAAAGCGGCGATATGCTTGCTGATTGCCGGGTCCGGGGCATAAGGAAGTCCGAATTCCACTACAGCGCTGCGCTTGCGATCAGGAAGTTCGCTCAAACCAGTCATTGGGAAAAATCCGTCGAGGACGACATCTCGCACAGCCTTGATTCCAAACTCGGTGGATCGTGCCCCACCAATCAATTTGGCGCCTGAACCCAATAAGGTTACGGACGCATTAGTGGGAGGATTTTGGCCTAGCAGGGTCTCTTTAACCTGGCGACATTGATCGACGACTTGGGAAAGCTCCGCCGCCCGAAGCCTGTGGTCAGGTGACAGGCGTTGCTCGACAATATGCGCCAGGGTCAAATCCAAATTGTCGCCGCCTAACATTAAATGTTCACCCACGCCAATGCGGATCAGTTTTGGTTCTTTTTTCCCCTGCTCCACTTTGATCAGCGTCAGGTCAGTCGTGCCGCCACCTACATCGACGACAAGCAACAATCGCACACCCGATAAATCATCGGACAGGGTTTTCCGATGACGCCAAACCCAATCGTAACAAGCCGCTTGCGGTTCTTCCAGCAAACGAATGTCAGCCAAGCCAGCCTTGTTAGCGGCATCAATGGTCAAGCTTCGTGCCGCTTCGTCAAACGAGGCAGGCACAGTGACCACAACTTCTTGATGTTCCAATGGATAATTTGGAAAAGCTCGATTCCATGCTGCTCGAACATAATCGAGATAAGAAGCGCTGGACTCCACGGGTGAAATTTTGACGATGCCTTCCGCACCCCCCCAAGGCAAAATAGGCGCACTACGATCTACGGCTCCGTGGGACAACCAGCTTTTTGCACTGGTGATAGTGCGTCCATGGGTTTTAGAACCCAGCACTCGCGCCAACTCACCGATGATAGGGCGGGTTTCATCGCTGTCTTCGCTCCAAGGCAATCGGGTGTCCACTTCCGCCATCTCTCCCGCTGCCGGATGATAGCGCACCGAGGGCAACAACGGCAGAGCGACAATTTCTCCGGGCGAGGTTAATTGTTCAATATTGAAAATCTCAATATTGATTTTCCCGCTTTGAGACGTATCAGTGAAGGCCACCACGGTGTGAGTCGTACCCAAATCAATACCGACTAGATAGCGGGCTTGAGGCTTTAATTCTTCGGGCATAGTGGTAGGCAAAGATATGATTGGAGTGACAGTATAAACGGCTTAGTGGGTATTACATGCTTTTAAGAAACTCCAACAGAGCCTTCTCCTTTTCCGAGTCAATGCGCTCCGAATTACGGAGAAAACGGATCAATCGCTTGAAACTGACCCGGTTGGCTTTTTTTCTATGCATATTGAAGTATGCGCTCAATAAATCCACATTAATGTTCAACAAGGAACAGGCTGGAAGCGATTGTAATAAATAAGTTTTTACGAAGTTCTCCACAGCTTCAAAATGCTCTTCCAGTTTCTTATCCCCCAAACCAGAGGCTGCCAATTCCTTGCGAAAGGCTAGTAGAATCTTTTGGTTTCCTTTGGCAACCGCATCCATTTTTTCTTCAACGGTATCTTCTGCTTTCAGAGCGGCTTTAACCCCGCAAAGTTCCTGGGCTGTGCGGTAGGCATGATTGAAACGGTTGCGCAGACCTGGGCCAAAGCTCACCGAATACGGAGAGATAAGGCTGTCGTAGATAATTTTGCCCTCAAACGGGAGCAAAACAGCCTCAACCATGACCGGAACAGAACAACCCACGATTTCTTGCAAGGGACTCATAATACCCAGCACACCAAATGCGACGGGCTGTTCATCGCAACGGAGAAAAACGGAATATTTTTTTAGATTGCGAATGATGACAAATTGGCCAGAAAACCTAGCCTTCCAACTGGCAGCCAGTTCCAAATCCTTTTCTACTAGCTTGGCTGGATTATATTGAATAAACTTATCCAATAAATCGGGTGAATTCCATAGAACATTGCGAATTTTTATCGCATCGTTTGGATCGACGTTTGCCACCAAAGGTTCTTCTGGAAAATCCTCAACGATATTTTGTTGAGAATTGACATATTTAAGCAAAGGCCACCAGATTTGGTAAAATCTCTTACTGTCTGCCTCAGATAACATCATAACAATACCTATGTATAATTAAATAAAACTTTTGTCATGGGCTGGATTGTGTACTCCGTTTGGCCCGCTGTAGAACCATTAACACCGATTGTTTTTTGATATAGTTTTTATACGGGTATGATTCATCCACCACAGAATGAAGATTATTGATTTCCAATTCCTTAAGGACAATCAATGCAGAATGGGCAATCGCCTGTACGATCTCGCTACGGGGTTTAATTAGATTGTTTATTAGTACCGAGCCGTGGCTATGCTGCAAGCGGATGGGCATCGCTTGATTGTATAAATGCTCAAAACCTTCCTCTACATCGGTGAGATTGAAGGTTCCTATAAAATAGCCATCATCTTTCAAAAGACGGGAGATTTCATTAAAAATATGGACGGCTTGTGGGAAATAATGAATCACATAATTCGACACCACTACATCCATGGTTTTGCTGGCGATGGGCAGTTTGCTGCCATCGGCCAGTAAAAAATTCACATTGGCCTGTTGGCTGGCTTTTTCTTTAGCCAGCGCTATCATGGGTTCATTCAGATCTGCGCCTATGACTTGGCATGCCCCTTTTTCAGCCAGCCATAGTGCATGACTGCCGTCGCCACAACCCATGTCAATAATCCGTTTGCCCACCAAACCGACTGCCTCCAATTCAGCGAATAGAACCGGATCAGTGTCATTATATTCAGACCGATTGGCAGAATAGTTATGGGCGAGTTCTTGGGAGTATTTCAAGGGTTTAGGGTTGCTTTTTTGTAAGAGTACCTTTCCAAATTGGTTGAATATTATTTACTTTGCACCATTCCTCAGCCATACGGGTCAAAGCGATATGTTCAAATTCAAACCATCGGTCAGGCAGATCAGGATATTCATCTAAAGCGTCTTTAAAAAGTCGGAAGGGTTTCTTTCCCTTTAATGCTTTTGTCAGGCGCTCAGTCATGGCATTCGATCCAAGGGTATCGATGAAATCTTCCATGATGGTGAAGGTATCATGCGAACAAAACGGGATGATTTGTAAATAGCGAGGGTTGTCTTCGATATCTTCAGGAATTCCGTAGCTAGGGTCTTCCATGAATTCCTCACTAAATAAAATGAGTTCGCCAGTTGCTGTGTCTAGGAAATAAGAACCCCCAACCGAGTCCAAGTCGGAAGTGAGGGCTATAATGAGTTCTTCAAGGTCGATGGTTATTTTGTTCATGTCAATTGTTTTTTGCTGAACCCTTTCCAATAATTGCTATGATGAAATGATAACGCTTATCTGCTAAATCCTTTTCATTTTCCCATACAATATGGTTATATTGTTTTGTGTCGAAGTGGACGCAACTTACTTCTTTCTTGTGAACACTCCAAAACACCGGAATGCCTAAGCCTAAAGCATAGCCCGCCTCGAAATAGACGCCCTGTGATTGCTTGGTCACATCAGGACCAAGAATCGAGAGTTTTTAATTTCGTTCATGATCTTCAAGTCGATTCGCTCGTTATGCGGTTCCATATCTGTTCGGCATGGATTGAATCCTGCTGTCTTGATGGCTGGATAAAAGCCATCTTCCCAAGCGGATTTAAGTTTCGGCGAAAAAGACATTGCCACAAATGCCTGATTGCTGATGACGGAAGCACGAGCATGTTCCTCAAGATACTCCCATCCTTTTGCAGTGATCATTCCTTTAATTTGTCCTCCTGTAAGACGAAGAGCGTTCATACCTTCTTCTGGACTCAGTTTTAGTAAATCACGTTGAAGGAGTGATTGGAGGAGATATTCAAGTTCGTCTAAACCTGTTGCCCAAACAAGCGGATAATCGTGTTCAACATTAATACTGGCACGATGCCCAGGATATTCCGTTCTACTTTCAAAGACATTCATCAGTAGTAATTGTTTTTCAAGCACCCGATAGTTTGGAAAACTCCTTTCTATATCTTCCAAACTGTTTTCGGTAATTTTTGGAATTACTACAGCAGATTCCGTTTGTTTCCTAATCCAAGCAGACAGTTTATAACTAATTTTTAGTTTCTCAGCCTTTTTGGTGGCAAGCTTAGTAATTTTAAACTCTCCACAACATTTACAAATAACTGAAAAAGCGTTTCGATGATCTTTCTCTTCAACGACTTGTTTATCTAAACTACATATTGGGCAGCTTTGTTGATTATTAGACATTTAATGACCCATAGATTGCCATCCGTGGACGCTGGATTGGCTTACCACATAGTTGTGGTTCGGGCTTCGCCCCACACTCCTCCGTGCGTCCAAATCAGCTCCCGGCTGATTTGTCGGCATCCTTGCCGAAATGACAGCCTTTTGCCAATTTGTATAGCTTGACATGCGCCTGTACGTGGGTGCGATGGAATTTGATTTACAACCCGAAGGGTTGCCAGACATTAGCCGGGGATTGAGCGTAGCGATATCCCCGGACAACGCAAAATTATAGCCACGAACCCGAAGGGTTCGCAGAGTATGTCCTAGGAGTAAAGACGTTATGCTAAATGGGTTCGACATCGGTTGTCGGTTGCTAATCTTGTATTACAAAGGAAGGGCTACGACCCCTCCGGGGTCCATTCTTCATTTTCATAGTTACCGGGGGTGTCGCTTCGCTTAACCCCCGGCTAATGGCTAGAACCCTTTCGGGTTCATTAGTCATTTCACATCCCCTGCCATTTGACGCTATGGCACTTTCAACAACTGAACTACTTAAACGGCCACAGTGATTTTTTTGCCGGTTGGTCTTCTTGGGCTTGCTCGGTATATTGCTCAGACCCGCCTTCTGAAACTTCCTCCAGCCCCTCTTCAGATTCCTCTTCGGTTTCAGACGCATCCTCCTCCAAAAACTCGACGGGGTTCTCCGGCATTTCCTCAAAACTGGCTGGATCGTCGTAAGAGAGCGATTCACCCGTGCCGCGCACGTCGAATTCGACTTTCCAACGCTCGCCGTTGCCGGTGGCGACCGCTTCCAGTTGCAAAGTACCCACCTCGGTCACTTGGGCGGCAAGATGGACCGGTACGACTTCACCGGAACGACGATTTTCTGCGGACAGTAGCACTTCGATTTCATTGAGTTCTTGCAACTCGCCCTCATCCCAGTAATCCAAGCGAGCGCCGACCACGTCATCGCGACGCACATTGGAACCAAAGAAGCGGAACCGCACAGGTTCACCCACCACTAGCCCAAATTCGTCGTGAGGCAATTCCGCACCCGTGCCCTCTTCCATGCCGAATGGGGCAATGCACAGGGCTTCCAGTGGCGGAGGGAATCCCGGCACCGATGGCATTGCGCTTTCCACTCCCACATAATAAGCCGCTGCCGTGCCTCCACGGATGCGCACCCCCTTGCCTTTGCGCACATAACCATAATAAGCCGCGCCTCTGGCCACAGCCAAATCTAGGTCTGCGCCTGCCAATAAGCGAGCTTCGGGAGCGCTTTCTTCTGCAAGCCAATGATTAAGGACTTCCAGCAAACGATGGGCAAGCGACTCTGATTTGAACACGCCACCATTGAGCAATAACGCGGTGGGATGAAGAAACGACGCATCAGAAGGAGGGCTGAAACCGGCAAGTTCCTCGGTTGCATTGATCTGACGGGCAAGGAAGGCGGCCAAATGGCAAGTAATCCTTGCATCTTTGGCATAGGGCAAACCCAAGGTGGTCAAACCGGCTCGCGCCTGTGCCGCCGGACGGTCGGAGGATTTGACCTTGGGGAAGAAGCCTTCCACCAAGGTGCGGCTGACTTCTTCACGAGTCAGCGAGGTTCTCAGGGTTCCGCCAATCAGCGAAGAACCACGGCTAGGCACTACGACAACAACTTCTTCTGCGTCATCATCAACGAGTAAGGTTTCCTTGGCGTCGCGGCAACTGTGCATCAAGGCATGAAGTTGCCAAGGTTCCAGCCGTTTGCCTTCCTTTTCCAGTTTCATTTTCAGCACATAGGCCAAAGCCAAGTCCATGTTGTCGCCACCTAACAAGATATGGTCGCCGATGGCTATGCGATTAAGCTGTAAATTGCCTTCTTCCTCGGTGACGGCGATCAGTGACAGGTCAGTGGTGCCACCGCCAACATCGACGACTAAGATCACATCGCCTGGCTTGGCTTGCTTGCGCCAACCGCCTTCACTGGTTTGAATCCAGCTATACAAGGCGGCTTGCGGCTCTTCAAGCAGGATGGCTTGGCGTAGCCCTAAGGAATGGGCCGCTTCCACCGTCAGTTCACGGGCCGCAGGGTCAAATGAAGCCGGAACCGTGATGACCAGTTCTTGCTCACTCAAGGGTTCATCGGGGAATTTCTCATTCCACGCATCGCGCATATGCTTCAGGTAATCGGCTGATGCCTGAAACGGCGAGATGCGAGGCACTTCTTCGGGCGATTGCACCGGAAGAATGGCCGAACGACAATCCACACCGCTGTGGCACAACCAACTCTTCGCGCTGGACACCAGCCGGATGGGGGTTTTGCCACCCATTTGACGGGCGATTTCACCCACGATAGTGTCTGGGCTGTCATCCCAAGGCAAGGCTATTTCACCTTCGGCCAATTCGTCTTCATGGGCTTGATAGACAAAAGATGGCAATTGTTTCTTTTCACCCAACACACCGGGGCTGGTCAATTGGGGAATGGGCAATACTTCCAATGGGGCATGTTCACCGTCACACTGGCCCAATTCCAAGTAGGATACGACGCTGTTAGTGGTTCCAAGGTCAATGCCAACCGAAAAACGGGGATTCTCGCTCATAGCTCCACCTCTGCCGGGGCAACTACTTTCACATCATGGCCTTCGGTGATTTTTGGCAGCTTAACATCAGTTGCTTTCCAACCGCGATGCACCAAGGTGCCAGTGAACGGGGCATGCCCCACGATATTGCCAGTAATTCGGATGCTGCCCGCATCGAATCCCTTCGGCAGGGTGAGACGCTTGCCTTCCGCCTCGGTGCGAACCGGTTCCATCTCAAAATATTGACGCAAAACTTTGCGACAGCCTTCGTGAACCACTCGCGCCGCCGCCCCAATGTCGGCATCGCTGTATTTGCTAACATCTTCTTGGGTAAAGTCGATGAAGCGGGCCTCTTGTTGCAGCAATCCCAATAATTGCAGCGCCGCATCTGGGGTATATTCTTTGATGACTACGGTTTCCGGTTTGACCCTTGCCGGTTCTGGCTTGGGTTCTGGCTTGGCTTCTTGAACGACTGCTGTTGGAACGACGGGCGCTGGCGCAGGCGTAGGCACAGGCTTTTCGACAATTTTCTCGATAATTTTGGTTTCGGCTACAGTTTCGCGCCGTCTAAACATCGCGATGAAAGCAAAGCTAAGGAAAAGGATTTGCAATACCAGCAACCCTGCCACGGTGGCAAGCAATCCGGCGTGGACTGCGTCGAAAGTACTGGGAATTAGGGTAAGATCAATATTCATTCGGCTCCTCAATCGGTTGAGCGTGTTGATTCGGGGTTAGTTTTTTGCGCCTTTGGCGGCGGCTTCTGCTTCATTGCCTGACCGCTCGGCATGGACACCCATGACGGTTCGCAAGACTGCTTGAGTGCCATGGCTGCGAGTTTTGCGCATGTAACGCTCGCTGATGACGGCAGGAACCTTTTCTGCGTCAAAAGCAGTTTTAATCGCCGGTAACATACTCTCGCAATTTTTCAATATCATGTTGGTAATGTTACGAGGGTCTCCTGTTTCAGATGCCTTTGCTTTAGTTTGCGCAGTCAAGCATTTGTTATATTCCTTTACAGCGTCATTGGCTTTTGCAATGGTTGCATCTGACAGTGTGGATGGCTTCCATTCCTGATCAATTGGAGTCGATTCCGCTTGGCTAGTCTGAGTCGGGTTGATGGTTGGGCTGTCTTTTTCCGGTTTGGACTGGCAACCCAAAAAAATCAGGCCCACAAAAATGGCAAGCGATAGAGTCTTAAACAATGGAATGTCTCCAGTTTGTCTGGGTTGGTCAATATAAGTGTTGATTTTACGCTATATTCTATGGTTGCAAGAAATCTTGCAGTATAAACTACGCTAGAATGCTAAGCTGGCTTGAAACTGATAGTTGCATATTTTACTTTGAAGCGTCTAATCTGGCGTGCCACTCTCGTCAAGATCGGAAAATCAATGCTTAAGCTTACAAATATGGCGCTGATTTAGACAAATTCAAGTGTTAGTAAGCAATCCAAATCCCTCGGCGTATGGGTATATCGAGAAAAGAAATGCAGAATTCAAAAATAAACATCAACGTAGCCTATGAAACCCACACTGGATTGGTGCGTGAAGCTAATGAAGACGCGGTTTTCGCTGACTCATCAATAGGCTTATGGATCGTGGCAGACGGAATGGGCGGACATCATGCGGGAGAGGTTGCCAGCGCCATCGCCATAGAAGAAATTTCAAAAAGCATAAGCCAAGGCAAACATTTGGCCGACGCTATTCAAATAGCACATCAGGCTATTCGTGACGCGACCGAACAGGACGAAGTCGGCCGAAACATGGGTTCCACAGTGGTGGCTATGAAGTTGGAAGTTTGCCATTATCAAATCGGTTGGGTGGGCGATAGCCGTGCCTATTCATGGGACGGGTCCGAATTGCGACGATTGACCAAGGATCATTCCTATGTCCAAATGTTATTGGACAACGGCTTGATTACGGAAGCCGAGATTTCCACACACCCTTCACGCAATCTGATTTCGCAAGGGCTAGGCGTGGGCGGCGTGGACAGCAAGACCATCAAAGTGGATAGGGTGGAAGGTGATTTGTCTGTAGGCCAAACCGTATTGCTGTGTAGCGATGGGTTGACAGGCGAGGTGACGGACGATGCCATTAGCCATATCCTGTCCGCAACAACGGATAATCCCGGACGATTGGAGCAGTTGATTTCTGCCGCGCTTGAGGCAGGTGGGTCGGATAACGTGACGGTCATTTTGGTCACGCCGGAAGCGTTATAGACTGCGTGCTCCAATGGGTGGTGTGCTAACCGCAATGCGAATTCCACTTCATTATTGCTTTACGTTTGGCGGGGATGAATTGGTTTGATGCAATCTGTCATGCGTTTTCCGCGATGAGCTTGGGCGGATTTTCTACGCACGATAACAGTATCGGCTTTTTTAATTCACTATTGAGATATTGATAACCATCTTTCAACTTTTAGCCGCTATTAATTCGCGACCCATTTCATAGCCCTTAGAAAGCAATCATTTAACCATTATTTTAATGAAGCAGGCGCACTTGGAGATGTTTAAATTCTTTCATCCCTATTTTATTTGTGCCTGAATTTTGGAGAAAATAGCTATGCCAGACATGAACTGGATGACTCTGTCGATCGAGGCACGTAACTTGGCGTTCAATAATGTGGCGCATGTCGGATCCGAATTCGCTCGGAATAAAACTGAAGGCTGGGCCGCCGCCTCGAAGACCTTGCGCCGACAACGCTCGGAGCACCTCGATTTGGCTTATGCTCGAGGTGAGCGGACTAAATGGGATATGTTTCCCGCTACCGATCCGAACGCGCCATGCTATGTTCACGTTCATGGCGGTTACTGGCAGCGTGGCAGTAAGGAGATATTTGCGTGTATGGCTGAGGGTGTTCTCGCACGCGGCTGGTCGGCGGCGTTGCCCGGTTACACTTTAGCGCCTGATGCGAGTCTGACCCAGATCACGAAAGAACTGCTAACTGCGCTGGACTGGTTTGCCGAGGAGGCTGGTAACCATGGGATTGCGGGCCCCGTCGTTCTCTCGGGTTGGTCGGCCGGAGGGCATCTAACGGCATTCCTGTTGGGGCATCCACGGGTGTCGGCTGGGTTGGCGATTTCTGGCTTATTTGAACTCGCTCCGCTACGCGATTCCACTCATGTGAACGACAAGGTCAAGTTGACCGAAGTCGAGATCGAAACCCTCTCTCCAATGCGTTTGCCGGGTGTGGACAAGCCACTTTCCATAGTCTATGGAACGGGCGAATTGCCCGCGATGATTGCTAGCAGTCGGGAATTCCATGCTTACCGTTCTCAGGCTCATCTCCCAGGGGACTTGATTCCAGTCGTGAAAAAAAATCACTTCACGATTTTGGATGAACTTAGATTACCTAACAGTCAGGTGACACGCGCGATCCTGCAATTGGCGGGAACGTAGACAGACCAAAGCGGTTTAACGCTTTAGGAAATCGGAAAGTGAGAAGCAGGGTTTGTATTTTAAAGAAATCCAAAAATGCATGACTTGACGCTCAGAGTTTTGGCACGATACCATCCCCATCCATCCATGCACGTTTCTTTGCGAAAGTTCGTGTATCTAAATTCATCCACTCATGAAAAGGTTTAAGCACATGAAAATGAAGCTGGGCATCGCGGTTGTTGCTGTTCTACTGACACACACTCCCGCCCATGCGATTAGCGCAAAATACAGGCAACAACTTGAGCGCTCCGGCTGTACGGAAGTCAGCGAGGGTCAGGGATGCGACATAAAGAAGACGAAGGCAGAAAATGCCAAGGCCGGTTTCGTCAATGAAGCCGCCGCATCCCAAGGCAGTGCTGCCAAGAGCCAGACCCCTTATGCGGGACAATGGGTTGCCAAAAGCACAGCCGGGGCAACAGTCGCCACCATCCGAATCGACAAGAAAGAGCATGTCTGGGTCAACGGAAAGCGAGTGAATGCCAAACGCAGTGACGGTGCGCTTGTGTTCCACCAAGGCAAGATTACCTTCACCATCCAAGGCGACCGTAGCTTGAAAAGTGAGGATGCTTGGGTCGATTCCGATGCCGGAACCAAGGGCCCCATCGTCGTCGAGTAATTGGAAAGTAAGTGGGCGATGCCTATCGTCAGGTAGTTAAATGATTTCAAGTCAGCGCATCACGGCTGGCTTGATTCTCATGCCTTAACGCGATTAGCTGATCGTACCAAGGCTTTTACACATCAAGGCAAGCCTTGACACCCCAGCGCCCATCGCACATGCTCCCTGACCGATTCGGAAGGATGGCTTTCCCTCGCCAGCAAAGCCGCGCAAACTGCCTCACTATAAGGCGCATTCCCCAAAGCCACCGCCAAGTTCCGCAGCCAACGCTCATGACCGATACGCCGAATGGCCGAGCCTTCGGTTTTACGCAAAAATGTTTCCTCCTCCCAAGCAAATAATTCGATCAATTGTGCAGTATCCAGCCCCTGCCTAGGCAAGAAATCGGATTCAACTGTCAACTTGGCAAAGCGGTTCCACGGGCAAACCATTTGGCAATCGTCACAGCCATAGATCCGATTACCTAATAAGGGGCGAAATTCCATAGGGATAGGCCCATGAAGTTCAATCGTGAGATAAGATATGCAGCGACGGGCATCCACTTGATAAGGTGCGACGATGGCCCGAGTGGGGCAGATGTCCAAGCAAGCGGTGCAAGTGCCGCAATTTTCCTTGACGGGGGTATCAACAGGAAGCGGCAAGTCGGTATAGATTTCACCCAAGAAAAACCAAGAACCCGATTGCCGGTGAATCAGGTTGGAATGCTTGCCTATCCATCCCAAACCCGCTTTGGCGGCCAAGGCTTTTTCCAGCACGGGTGCGCTATCGCTGAATACCCGATAACCAAAAGGCCCAATCTCTGCCTCAATACGGGAAGCCAGTTGTTGCAGCCGACCGCGCATTACTTTGTGGTAATCCCGCCCCAAGGCGTAACGGGAAATGTAGGCATCCAGCGGGGAATCCAACTGTTCTTGCATCGACGTGCGTTGTTCAGGCGAATAGTCCATGCGAACGCTAATGACACGAATCGTACCGGGAACCAATTCCTCCGGGTGGCTACGTTTGCTGCCATGGCGTTGCATATAGTCCATTTCGCCATGAAAACCCGCTTTCAACCAGTGTTTCAGATGGCCCTCCGCTTCGGTAAGATCGACATCGGCAATCCCGGTTTGCTGGAAGCCTAGCGCACTGCCCCAATGTTTGATTTTTTCCGCTAGTTTAAACGCTGCCTTTGGCTGATCTTTTTCTGAAATGCTCATGACACATTTGCGATAAAATAAAAAAATTTATGGTTGAGATTACATGCTGTGAACACATCAAACAAACCCCAAGCCACTGACCGCCTTTATCGTGCCGAACAAGTCCGTGCCATGGACCGTTTTGCCATCGACACCTTGGGCATTCCCGGCATTGAATTGATGAATCAGGCGGGTTCCGCCGCCTTTACCGCCTTGCGGCAACGCTGGCCCAATGCCCGGGTTGTGTCAGTCGTTTGCGGCTCAGGCAATAACGGCGGTGATGGGTATGTGCTGGCCCGCCTCGCCTTGCAAGCAGGCATGGATGTGCGGGTTTACCCGCTCTCCCCACCTGACAAGTTACAAGGCGATGCCTTGACAGCATTTTTAGACTATAACGAGTCCGGCGGTTCGGCGCTAGAGTTTGTCCCTGCCAACTTTGAAGGGGCACAGGTATTGGTGGATGGTTTGCTCGGCACCGGACTGGATCGCGAAGTGACTGGGCTTTATGCCGATGTCATCAGAGCCATGAATCAATTCAATGGTGGGGTGCTGGCGCTGGACATACCCTCCGGCCTTCATGCTGACACGGGTCGAAGACTGGGAGAAGCTGTCAAAGCCGATTTGACGGTGACGTTCATCGGACTCAAACAAGGCTTGTTCACTGGCGAAGGGCCGGAACACTGTGGGCAAGTGGTGTTTGACGATCTTGACACTTCGCACTCGGTGCAAGCCAGCCAAACGCCTTCGGCATGGTTGTTGCCTCCGTGGCATACGGGGCTGCCACGCCGTTCTCGCGGAGCGCACAAAGGCAACTTCGGCCGTGTATTGGTGGTTGGTGGTGCGCCAGGATTTTGCGGGGCAGCCCGGATGGCAGCAGAATCCGCTGCCCGCGTCGGCGCGGGCTTGATTAGTTTAGCCACACACCCGGACCATGCCGCATTGATGAATATCAATCGACCTGAACTGATGAGTCATGGCGTTGCCACGGCTGAGGAATTACGCCCGTTATTGGCGAGGGCCAGTGTGGTGGCAGTCGGGCCGGGGTTAGGCTTAGGGCAGGCTGGTTGGGGGCGTGTGTTATTTGAAGCCGTGCTGGATTCCGGCTTGCCACTCGTGGTCGATGCGGATGCGCTTAACCTGTTGGCACTCGCACCGCTCAAACGTGACGATTGGGTGCTGACTCCCCATCCCGGCGAGGCGGCACGTCTGTTGAAAACCACCTCAGCCACTATTCAAGGCGACCGTTTTGCCGCAATTACCGCCTTAAGGGAAAAATATGGCGGCACTATCGTCTTGAAGGGATCAGGCACATTAGTCCTTGGTGATTCCAAACCCGAGCCATCCATTTGCACCCAAGGCAACCCCGGAATGGCATCAGGCGGCATGGGCGATGTTTTAACCGGCGTCATTTCCGGGTTGTTGGCACAGGGTTTGGGTTACCATGAGGCCGCCGAAATCGGTGTCCGCCTACACGGCACGGCAGGAGACAAGGCGGCAGAGGAAGGTGAAAGAGGTTTGTTGGCAGGGGATTTGATGCCATGGCTACGCAAGCTGGTAAACCTGTGAAGACGCATCTTCCTGACGAACCGTCCACGCTGGAAATTGCCGACCGATTTTACCGGGCCTTGCCATCGGGTTGTTTGGTGTTTTTACGGGGTAATCTAGGCGCTGGCAAGACGACTTTCGTGCGCGGCTGTTTGCGGGCGGCGGGTTATCAAGGCAAGGTCAAAAGCCCTACCTTCACTTTAGTTGAAGAGTATTCCCTGCAAAACCGTCCCGTTTACCATTTTGACCTGTATCGCCTGACGGACCCGGAAGAATTGGAATGGATGGGAATGCGTGACTATCTGCGACCTGATGCTTTGTGTTTCATCGAATGGCCGGAACGCGGCGAAGGTGTTTTGCCGAAAGCCGATGTGGAAGTGGTCATAGACATTGAAGGTTCCACCCGAAACCTCACTATCGTGGCGATTTCTAGTATAGGGGCTAAGGTCATGGAAGCCATCAAATAGGTCGGAGAGTCAA